>JAQVJP010000020.1:0-12409 GCA_028695145.1 Eubacteriales bacterium | reverse complement strand
TAGCCGCCTTCACGCTCACGCTGTATGACGTCACGATAGATCATGCCGGAGGTGATGTCGCACTCTATGGTCAGATTCTCATCTGTGAATCTCTCATAATGCCCAATATCCAAATCTGTCTCAGCACCATCCTCAGTAATAAAAACCTCGCCGTGCTGCATCGGACTCATAAGTCCGGGATCGACATTAATATAAGGATCAAACTTCTGATTGCGTACTTTGAGACCTCTTGCTTTGAGCAGTCTTCCCAATGCAGCAGCTGTGATACCCTTGCCGATTCCCGACACAACCCCGCCGGTAACAAAAATGAACTTCGTAGACATCTGAAACCCCCTAATAAATATATTTATATATTCAAAACACTTGATAAACCAATAAACACTCATATAATTATCAGATTATTATATACTCAATCAAGTCCATATCGCAATGATTATACACGCTGCCGGGAATAAAGGATATTGTAACAACTGCATAAAACTTAGCAATTAAAAAACAGTAGTTTGACATCAGACGTACACCCTGCCATAATATGGGCGTAATAAACAGATTAGCGATCACGGGGAGCTGGCTGTCAGCCGGCTGAGACATGGTGTATAACGTCATGAACCCTTGAACCTGAACCAGGTAATGCTGGCGGAGGGAACCGATCCTGACATATAGTCAGAATCCATGCGTTGGCATGCAAGGCTTCCCGAAGTAGCGGGGAGCTTTTTTTGTTTGCTAACAATACATAACGCGAAGACGCGTAAACACAGGAGGATTCACAAATGGCAAACGCAAGTATAGCAATACAAGTACTGCCTCACGCAGAAGGTGCCGAACTTATCCGTATCGTTGATGAAGCTATAGCTGTAATCAAGGCAACGGGCTTAAGAACAGTCGTAGGACCTTTTGAAACAACAGTAGAAGGCGACTTCGATCAGCTTATGGATTTGATAAAAGAATGTCAGCTCACTTGCATCAGAGCAGGAGCGCCCAGTCTGATGTCATATATCAAAATTAGTTACAATCCGGAAGGAAGTGTCCTCAGCATTGACGAAAAAATCAGTAAGCATCAATGAGAAGATTTATCCGGCGGCCATAATTCTTTTGATTGTGGTGGTCTGGCAGCTACTCTCATCTTCAGGTATCATACCTCAGTTTATGTTGCCTTCACCAATAAATGTGCTAAGAGCATTTTATAATAACTTCGGTGATTTGATGTTTCATGCACGCATAACGTTAACTGAGGCCGCTGCAGGGCTTGGGCTGTCAATAGCTTTGGCTCTTATTCTGGCGACAGCTATGGATCATTTTGATTGGTTATACAGAGCGTTTTTCCCGCTTATGGTTATCAGCCAGACGATTCCAACTGTCGCTATAGCGCCTTTGCTGGTTCTTTGGATGGGCTACGGTATGATGCCCAAGGTTGCTCTAATCGTACTTGTGTGTTTTTTCCCCATCGCTGTAGCACTGCTTGACAGCTTCCGTTCAAGTGATCCTGATTTGATTAATCTTATGCGGGCAATGGGAGCAAAACCGGCTCAGATCTTCCGTCACGTAAAATGGCCTGCTGCTATCACCGGTTTTTTCTCCGGTTTGAAAATCGCTGTTTCATACGCGATAGTCGGGGCTGTTATTTCCGAGTGGCTTGGAGGCAATGAAGGTCTCGGCGTATATATGATAAGAGTCAAACGCTCCTATGCTTTTGACAAAATGTTCGCGGTTATTCTGCTCATAATGATTATCAGTCTACTACTGATTCAGGTGACAGTCTGGCTTGAGCGCATAACAACACCATGGCGTAATCTTAAATTGGAGGATTCGATTAATGAAAAATGAAAAGGAAAAGGCCGTACACCAGGTCGTAAAAACAATCAACTTAAAATCTGTGTTTTCTTTGATACTGGTCATAATAATGATGATCTCATTCACAGCGTGCAACGGTTCATCAGATAAAAACGGTGATGAACCGGAAGAAGTAAAATTCCTGCTTGATTGGCTTCCTAACACCAATCATACGGGACTCTACGTGGCAGATAGTCTTGGTTATTATGATGATGCCGGGTTGAAGGTAAGTATAACTCAACCAGGCGAAGGCAGCGCTCTGTCTTTGGTAGCAGCTGGTGAAGCAGATTTCTGCGTAACCTTCCAGGAAGAGATCGCTGCTGCTCTTACAAGTGACAGCCCTCTGCCGGTAACCACAGTCGCTACACTGATTCAGCACAATACTTCAGGAATAATTTCGCTGGCTGAGAAAAATATCGTATCACCAGCAGATATGGCCGGCCACAGTTATGCTACCTGGGATACACCAATTGAGAAAGCGATCATTGGAGCGCTAATGAATCAGGACGGCGGCAACATTGAAGATGTGGAAATGATTCCCAACACAGTAACCGATGTCGTAACAGCTCTGCAAACTGATATTGATATGGTCTGGATATACTATGCCTGGGATGGCATAGCCGCGGAAATGGCCGGACTGGATACAAATTTTATTGATTTCGGCCAAGAGAACAGTTCTCTTGACTTCTATACACCAGTTCTGGCATCTTCAAATAAATACCTTGAGGAGAATGGCGAAACAGCCAAGAAATTTCTCGAAGCAACAGCCAGAGGATATGAGTACGCCATAGAGAACCCCGAAGAAGCTGCCAAAATACTGGTAGAAGCCGCTGAAGAGCTTGATCCCGAACTTGTTGAAGCAAGTCAGAAATGGCTTAGTGATCAATACAAGGCGGAAGTAGACCAATGGGGCTACATAGATCAGTCAAGATGGGACAATTTCATGAACTGGATGTACGAAAACGATTTGATCACAAGAGAACTTAAGCCAGCAGAGGGATTTACAAACGACTATCTCAAATAGGAGTATCCGCATTTGAAAACAATTTTGGAAACTAAAAATATTTGTAAAAAATATCAAGGTCAACCTGTAATAGAAGACATCAACGTTAAGCTTCACGAGGGTGAGCTTGTCGGACTGCTCGGAATGAGCGGTTCCGGCAAGAGCACTCTTTTCAACGTTATATCCGGCTTGCTCATTCCGGAAGATGGACATGTTTATCTGGACGAGGCAGAAATAACCGGTCGGACAGGGATAATCAGCTATATGCAGCAAAAAGACCTGCTTCTTCCTCACAAAACAGTTATTGATAATGTTTCATTACCGCTTATACTTCAAGGAGTTAAGCGAAATCAAGCACGCTCTCAGGCAGAAAAACTCCTCCCTCTATTTGGTCTTGAGGGAACTGGGGAGAAATATCCAGCACAACTCTCAGGCGGCATGCGCCAACGAGCAGCTCTACTTAGAACTCATCTATTCGGCAGCCATGTGACACTTCTTGATGAGCCATTCAGCGCACTGGACGCACTCACCAAACGTAAGATGCATCAATGGTATCTTGAATTGATGTCTCAACTGAAAATGTCAACACTCTTCATCACACATGATATTGATGAAGCCATCCTGCTATCAGACCGCATTTATATAATGACAGGGATACCAGGACGTATTGAACATGAGCTTATTATAAACGAAGACAAACCGCGGCATCTTGAATTCAATACCACGGTTAGTTTTGTGAATTACAAGAAGCAAATCCTTGAATGGCTGCATCTCTAAACTCTCAGCTAATCATCATATTATGACTAATCATCATGACTGCATTAATAGCTCAATTTCATGAGCTTCACGAGGAATGGCCGCGGACAATAATCTGCAGCCATTTTCTGTTACTGCGACATCATCCTCAATGCGCATGCCCATTGACCACTCAGGAATATATATTCCAGGCTCCACTGTCAAAACCATACCGGGCTGAAGTACAGCTTCTTTATGGCTGATATCATGAACATCAAGACCAAGATGGTGAGATACTCCGTGCCAAAAATACTCAACAACATCTGTATCTTGCTTAAGCAGACCCATCCGTCTTAATCCTTCGGCAGCAACCTTGCGACATGCTGTATTTATATCGACAATTTTTATACCTGGCTTGATGATGGCAAAAGCCTCCTCCTGACATGCTCGGACAAGTTCATACAGTTCAAGCTGACGTGGACTGAATCGTCCATCTACCGGTAGAACTCTGGAAATATCAGCACACAATCCGCCAACCTCAGCTCCAAGATCAATTTGAATCAATTCTCCGGCTTCAGCTTGGTCAAACGGGGTCATATAGTGAAGACACAAAGCATTATCACCGGCTGCTACAATCGTGGGAAAAGCCGGCTTCAAGCAACCGGCCTGAGCCAACGTATACTCAAACTCACTCAGGAGCTGATATTCGAAAACACCAGGTTTAACAGCTCTCATCATGGCAAGAATACCTTCAAGCGTCAAGCCGGTGGCAGCGCGAATCAAATCAAGTTCTTCCTGTGATTTAATCATTCGCAACTGTATTAGCAGAGGCGATAAATCACGCAGCATTTGAGCAGGGGCTTGTGCCTGTCTGTGCACAAGTTCAAGCATAAGTTGCCTGAGACTTGACGCCTGTTGTCCGGGAGCTGACTTATCAAACCAGACATATGATGGTTTTTCTGAAGCAAAAATATCAGCCAGCATGCCTTCGAAGGAATCAAGATAGAGTATTTCATCGATCCCAGAAGCCGCAGCCGCCTCTTCTCTACTTAGACGATGTCCATTCCAACGTTCATGCATTGAATCCGTCGCCGGAATAAAAAGAACCTGTCGACTGCATTCTTCATTGCGATACAGCAACAGTATCGCTTCTTCCTGTTCAATACCGCTCATATAAAAAAATGATCTATCGGCAAAATGATCATGTTTCTGATCCGCTGACCTAATTACTGGACGATCAGCACATAACAAAGCCAGAGAGCCTTCTGATAACAATTCCAGAAGTCGATTTCGATTATTAACAAAAAAATCAGTTGAGAGCTTATTTTTGTATGACATGGTAAACCTCTTATATCTTAGAAATTTATGATTTAGATATTTATAATATAAAAACACTGAGCCAATTGTATACCATCTTGCCGGTTCTGTATAGCAAGCAGCAACAGCTTATGAACGCCCCAGCATGTCCCGGACAGCAAAACAGCCGGGTCTGTCGCTCCGGCTGTTTTACTTGTATGAGAAGATGGATTAGAGGATAGGTATAACTAAATATTGTTGCCTTCGTCAAATAAGCCTATACTGCGAAATTTTTTATACCGCAGATCAAGACGCTTATTATTATCGATTTTCTTCTGACGTGATATCGCGCCTGTCAACCAGGTTTTTAACGATTGAGCCATTACTGAGTGATCAGAATGCGCTCCATCGGCCGGCTCAGGTATCATAGCATCACAGATGCCCAAACTCATCAAGTCTTCTGCGGTAATCTTCAAAACATCTGCCGCCTCACGTTCTCGTGAAGGGTCTTTCCAGAGCAAAGAAGCGAAACCACGCGGTGATATAACTGAATAAAGCGCGTTTGACAACATTGCCAGCTCATCGCCAATACCAATAGCCAACGCGCCGCCACTTCCGCCTTCACCGGTAACAATAACCAGAACAGGTGTACTAAGCTGCATGATTTCCATCAGATTTCTGGCAATAGCCTCACCTTGACCTCTTTCTTCAGCGCCAACTCCGCAGTAAGCACCTGAAGTGTCAACAAGACATATTACCGGACGCTGAAATTTCTCAGCCTGTTTCATTAATCGAAGCGCTTTGCGATAGCCCTCCGGATGCGGCATACCAAAATTAGCTTTTGTGTTTTCTTCAATCGTATGGCCTTTGCGATGACCAACAATAGTAACCGGCTGCCCATCGATAGATCCTATTCCTGACCACATGGCCTGATCGTCCATAAAGAAACGATCGCCATGAAGCTCAATTACTTCATCAAACACGAGGGAAAGATAGTCCGTAATTACCGGTCTGTTTCTATGTCTGATAAGATCAAGTCTCTCTGAAGCTCTCAGTTTATTGGGAAGAGATTTGAAAGATGAGCGATCAACTCTTTTCTTCTCCAAGTTCTCAGGATGAACATCTTCAGTCGCATGCAAGCGCAGAAGTTTGGCAAGCGTCTCCTTCATCTGATGACGCGGAACAATTAAATCGAGGAAACCATGTTCCAGCAGAAACTCAGCTCTTTGGAATCCTTCGGGCAGATCCTCAGCAATCGTACCTTCAATAACTCTGCGTCCGGCAAATCCTATTAATGTACCAGGTTCGGATATAATAATATCACCGAGACTGGCAAAACTCGCAGTTACACCACCGGTAGTCGGGTCTGTCAAAACAGAAATATAGAGCAGGCCTGCTTGATTGAATCGACCTACTGCTGCTGACGTTTTTGCCATTTGCATCAGCGAAACAATACCCTCCTGCATACGTGCACCACCAGAAACGGTAAAGCAGATAACCGGCAGACGCAAATCAATACCACGTTCAAAAACACGTGTAATTTTCTCACCAACTACTGAGCCCATCGAGCCCATCATGAAGCGGCCATCCATTATAGCAATCAAACAGTCCTGTCCATCAATAGCTGCCCGTCCGGTTATGACAGCGTCCTTAAGACCTGTTTTCTTCTTTAAACCTTCCAGTTTATCTGAATAACCATCAAAACCAATTGGATTGAGACTGGTCATATCAGCATCAAATTCCTCGAAGCTGCCCTGATCACATATCTGAGCCAACCTGGCCAGGCTATCAAGTCGATAATGATGTCCACAAATACTGCAGACACTGTCTGCCTGTTCAAAATCATCACGAAACATTACGCCATTACAGGCAGGACAACGAATCCAGAGGTCATCCGGAATTGGTTGACGATATGCATAGACCTCAGACTTGGCGGTTTTCCCTGTCTTCACAATTTCATTTTGCTCAGATATCTGTCCAAAATCGCTCTGATGGTTCTGGCGACTGTCATAATCCAGTCTGTCACGCATTTGTTTTAAAACTTCTACTACCATAATTATCAGCACTCCCTGTCTGAAAAGGTTCAGGCATCCTGCCTGTATGGATTCATCTGACCCAGAAGCTCATCGGTTTTCTGTCCCAGATAACCGATATTATAATTGCCTTCAATAAAATCCTGATCTCGTAAAATCGCCAGATGAAAATCAATATTTGTCTCAACACCGCTGATCAAAAATTCGGTAAGAGCTCTTCTCATTCTGGCTATAGCCTGTTTCCTATCCGGTGCGTAGACGATGAGTTTTGCCAGAAGCGAATCGTAGTACGGAGGCACTGTATATCCCTGATAAATAGCGCCATCAACGCGCACACCCGGACCACCCGGCAAATGAAGACTTCGAATAGTTCCTGGACTTGGTCTGAAACTATGTACCGGGTCTTCCGCATTGATTCTGCATTCAATAGCATGTCCACGAAACACAATATCCTTCTGCTTAAGCTGAAGTTTGAGACCAGCAGCACTGCGAATCTGTTCCTGAATCAAGTTAACTCCTGTTATCGCTTCGCTGATTGGATGTTCAACCTGAATTCGTGTATTCATTTCCATAAAATAGAAATTATGATCAGCATCAACCAGAAACTCAATAGTTCCAACGCCGGTATAGCCAACGTATCTGGCCAGTTTAACTGCAGCTTTGCCCATTTTCTCACGCAGCGCATCGCTGCTGAAGGGTGATCTTGCTTCTTCAAGAATTTTCTGATTACGTCTTTGAATCGAGCAGTCACGTTCACCAAGATGAATAACATTTCCGTGCTCATCAGCCAGCAATTGAATCTCGATATGATGCGGTTCACGTACAAATTTTTCGAGATAGACACGCCCGTCACCAAAACAGGCTACTGCTTCAGATCCCGCAGTCTGGAAGGCTTGCGGCAGATCCTCTTCAGTCATAGCAATGCGCATGCCACGACCGCCACCACCTGCTGAAGCTTTTACCATGATTGGGTAGCCTATCTGTTCAGCAGTTTTTTGCGCGTCTGCCAATGTACCAACGATATCAGCGGAGCCCGGCACGACCGGCACACCAGCCTCGGCCGCCGTTTTACGAGCCTCCACTTTATCGCCCATCCGCTCGATAATCTGATAATCCGGGCCAATAAACTTAATATTGCATTTTTGGCACATTCTGGCAAAAGCCGCATTCTCCGACAAGAAACCGAATCCCGGGTGAATCGCTTGAGCTCCCGTAATTGCGGCCGCTGTAAGGATAGCCTGCGGATTAAGATAGCTGTCTTTTGAGGCAGCCGGTCCAATACATAAACACTCATCAGCCAGCTGTGTGTGCAGAGCTGTTTTATCCGCCTCAGAACATACCGCAACTGTTCTTATTCCCATATCACGACAAGCTCTGATAATTGTAACAGCGATTTCACCTCTGTTTGCAATCAGTATTTTGTCAAACATAGCAGCGCCGCCCATATTATTTCTCCACCGCGAACATAATCTCAGCACTGGCAGCAAGCTTATCATCAACGTAAGCCTTTGCCTTAGCGAAGCCGATACTTCCGCGAAGCTTTGTCAGTTCCGCTTCAAGTCGCAATTTGTCTCCGGGGACAACAACACGTTTGAATCTCGCCTTGTCTATACCGGCAAAATAGGCGATTTTACCTTTGAACTCATCGCGCTGCAGTACACAGATCGCTCCAGCCTGAGCCAGAGCTTCGATTATGAGCACACCCGGCATCACCGGTTTTTGCGGAAAATGTCCGCGGAAGAAATCTTCTTCACCAGTGACGAATTTCCATGCTTTGATGCCGGTTTCGGACAGTTCTTCGACGGCATCTACAAGAATAAATGGCTCTCTGTGTGGTATTATCTCTTTTATTTGCTCTTGATTAAGCAGATATTCTTTACTTGACATTAATTAATCCTCTTGTTCTTATTGATTGATTTTACCGATCTGTAGATTAGACAATTCTGAACAACGGCTGGCCAAATTCAACTCTCTGACCGTTTTCTACCATTATTTCCGCGATTTCTCCTGAATAGGGACTGGTGACTTCATTCATAAGCTTCATCGCTTCGATGATGCAGAGCGGCTCACCCTTCGTGATTTTACTGCCCTGTCTAACAAATGAATCACTATCGGGAGAAGGCGCGCTGTAATATATACCAACAACAGGGGATTTTACTATTTCTCCCGGTTTATCTTCTTCATTCAAGGAAGGCTGCTCACCCTGGTCGCCAGCTTTTGCCGTTGTCTTGGAGGAATCTGCAACAGAGCGTTGAACAACAGTGGTTCTTGTTGATTCGGCCGGAAGCGAGCTTGTTTCCGCAAGAATATTCTCATTATTTTCAGTTTGTATCGAGCTTTCGTTTTTACGTTCGAGATGCACTGTACCACCGCAGTTGTTCCAATCGAGCACAGTCACACCAGTTTTAGCCATTGTTTCCATAAGTTCTCTGATATCTTGAGTGTTCATCAGGCGTCCTCCCATTTTTTGAAGCAAAGTGTGCCGTTATGGCCGCCAAAACCAAGTGAATTGCTTAATGCTGCGCGGATATTAGTTTTTCTGGCAACATCAGGAACATAATCAAGATCACATTCCGGGTCAGCTTCTCGCAGAGCAATTGTCGGAGCGACCACTCCATTCTTCAGCATTAACGCGGTATAAATAGCTTCTACCGCACCAGCCGCACCAAGAAGATGACCAGTCATGGATTTTGTCGAACTAACCGGAATTTTGTCGGCATATGATCCAAATGCGGTTTTAATGGCCAGCGTTTCAAATTTGTCATTTAGTGGGGTGCTTGTACCATGTGCGTTTATATAATCAATATTTTCAGGTTCAAGTCCGGCCTCACCAATTGCCAACAACATGGCCTGCGCAGCGCCTTGCCCTTCTGGATCGGGACTTGTAATGTGATAAGCATCAGCAGTAGCGCCATATCCGCCGATTTCACATATAATATCCGCACCTCTGGCAAGAGCTCCTTCAAGTTCTTCGAGTACCACAACACCTGCACCTTCAGCAATAACAAAGCCGCTGCGACGTATGTCAAATGGTATTGATGCCTGAGTTGGATCCTCTTCTCTTGTCAGAGCTGTCATATTATTAAACCCGGCCAGCGCAATCGGCGTTATCGGTGCTTCAGCACCACCGGCGATACAAGCGTCAATATGGCCATATTTGATCGCACGATAAGCTTCGCCGATAGCGTGTGTACCGGAAGCACAGGCTGTAGTAACACAAAAATTATTACCCTTAGTTCCGTATATCATAGATATTTTCCCAGCGGCCATATTTGAAATCATCATTGGAATGAATAATGGTGAAATACGGGCAGGCCCTCGCTCATGCAGTTTTGCAAACTCTACAGCCAATGTTTCAAGCCCACCAACACCGCTGCCGATAATCGTACCTACACGCTCTGCCCCATAATTGTCCATATTCAGCTTACTCTGGCTCATTGCTTCAGCTGCTGCTGCCACAGCAAACTGACAATAACGATCCATTCTTCTGGCTTCTTTGCGATCCATATAATTAGTCGGCTGGAAATTTCCAACCTGTGCCCCTACATGAACTTCCTGACCAGTTAAATCAATATTTTCAAGTTTGCTTATTCCGCAGCGTCCTGCTATGATCGCGTCCCAGTTTTCGGCAACACTTAGACCAAGTGAAGTAATCATTCCGCTTCCAGTCATAACAACTCTTCTGCCCGCGGCACCACGATATTTAAATTGCTGTTGTGTCGTAGTCATCTGTCTGTTCCTCCCTTAGAGCGACAGGCCGCCGGATATCTCCAGCACCTGACCTGTTATATATGCGGCTTCTGCGGATGCGAGAAAAACCGCGGCAGCAGCGATATCATCGACTTTGCCGAAACGCTTTAGAACTATCTTTTTTAGAGCAGCTTCTTTTACCTTATCAGGCAGAACATCTGTCATATCAGTTTCTATAAAACCTGGAGCGATCGCGTTTACAGTAATCCCCCGGCTGCCGACTTCTTTTGCCAGACTTCTGGTCAGACCGATTACACCTGCTTTTGAAGCCGCGTAATTAGCCTGTCCGGCATTGCCATAAATCCCGGCAACAGACGCCATATTGATTATTCTGCCGCCTCTGGACTTGACCATGTCCGTCAACACTTCGCGTGACATGATAAAAGTTCCATTCAGGTTAGCAGTAATTACATCGGTAAACTGCTCGGTTTTCATGCGCATTGCCAGACCATCACGTGTGATACCTGCGTTATTTACGAGCAGATAAATAGAACCAAGTTCTTCTCTTACTTGTTTTACAAGCTTCAGACAATCTTCTTCACTGGAAATATCCGCTTGCACAGCAATAGCCTCAACCCCTATTTTGCGGCAGGACTGAACAACTGCTTCAGCCTTCCCGTCTGATCCAAGATAAGAAATAGCGATATTAAAACCTGCTTTTGCCAAAGATAGGGCGCAGGCAGCGCCTATACCACGTGAACCGCCGGTAATCAGCGCGTTTTTAACTTCAGCTGATTTTTCTTCAGCGCTCATGACAGTACCTCCTCAGCCTGACGCAGAAGTTGGCCGGTACTTGTAAATAGTTCAGCAATTATTTCGGCTGCCGGCTGGCAGCGCCTGACAAGACCTGCAGACTGGCCGGCCATAAATGAACCTTCATCCTTATCACCGTTCTGAACTGCTTTGCGCAGCGAACCAACTGTTATAGCTTCAAGTTCTTCGAAGGTAGCACCTTGTTTTTCAAGATCAAGCAATCTGCGCGATAGTTTATTCTTTAATGTACGTACAGGATGTCCGCCGCTGCGGCCTGTCACCTGTGTATCAATATCTCGGGCCTTGAGAACCAACTGTTTGTAATACTCGTGGATGTTACACTCGTCACTAACAAGGAATCTTGTCCCAACCTGAATACCTTCAGCACCAAGCATCATGGCGGCTGCGACACCACGGCCATCAGCTATACCACCGGCTGCTATTACCGGTATTTTTACCGCGTCAACAACCTGCGGAACCAAAACCATTGTAGTAAGATCACCAATATGACCACCTGCTTCAGTACCTTCAGCTACAACAGCGTCCGCTCCAAGATTCTCCATACGCTTAGCGTATGCTACGGATGCGACAACCGGAACGACAGTGATACCCGCCTGTTTCCAGGCATCCATGAATTTACCAGGAGATCCGGCACCTGTCGTGACAACATCTACTCCTTCTTCGATAACAACCTGAGCCAAATCTGCGGCAAAAGGGCTCATCAACATGATATTAACGCCAAATGGTTTGTTAGTCAGAGATTTCGCTTTACGTATTTCTTCCCTGAGCAGATCCGGTGGCATCGATCCTCCGGCAATCAAACCAAGTCCACCGCCATTGGAAACAGCAGCGGCCAGAGAAGCATCAGCGACCCAGGCCATGCCACCTTGAATTAAGGGATATTCTGTTTTCAGCAATTTACAGATTCTGTTATTTTTCATCCTAACCTCTCATTAAAAACATTTAAAATTTTTTATATATTTCTTCACTTCTATCTAAAACTAATGAA
>JAQVJP010000115.1:2580-7418 GCA_028695145.1 Eubacteriales bacterium | reverse complement strand
AAAAAGTGTAGAGACTGTTAATCGCTCCCATTGATGTAATGCCGGCTGTGCCGCCATAACTGAGAAGCTGCCGGTTGAAGAAGGTCATGGCTACGCTTGTGCCGATAGTCGAGACAAAAGTTGTAAACCCGATAGTTAAAATATTTAGACCAAGTCTTAAGTCGGGCAGAAAATCTCTAAGTTTAACACGGATACTGCTCTTGCCACGCAGATAATAGCGCAGGTAAATGAGCATGCCAAGAAACTGGCTGATAATTGTACCAAGAGCGGCTCCTTGCACGCCCATATTAAATCTGGCGATTAGAATATAATCAAGAACAATATTGCTGATGGCGGAGAAGAGCATAACAAACATAGACATATAAGGTTTGCCCTCAGTACGGATAAAATTGCTGAAGATAAATGACATCATCTGAAAAATGAAGCCACTGAGAATGATAAGCAGATAGTCTCTGGCATAAGCGTGGGTATCCGGCTGGCTGCCGAATATCACCAGCCATCCGTCCAGATTGACAAGTATTATACTTATAATTAAGCCGGTTACTATGATACCGTAAGTTATGGTGTTGCCAAATACATGACCGGCTCCTCGAGTGTCTCGTTCACCCAGACGAATTGATACTAATGAGGCCCCGCCTGCCGCGATTAGTCCCGAGAAGGCGAATATAATCATCATGATCGGGAAGGTTATTGTAAGTCCGGCAAGAGCGTTTTCTCCGGTCAATTTACCGATGAACATACGATCTACAACATTGTAAATCGCGTTAACGAGCATCGCAATAACCGCAGGCACGGAATAGTTCATAAGAAGCACCCTGATCGGGCTTGTACCAAGTGAATCAGTTCTGTTCATCATCTATCTCCAATTATCTTAACGTGTTATATTATATAAGCAAAAATATCAGGAAAGTTTAACACATCAGGCTGTTTCGGTCAATGGAAATAGAGATGTTCGTAACACAAACCGGCACCAGACTGCTCAATTCACTGTTTAAATCTGAACATAACTGATGCCGTTAATCAAGTCTCTATTCGTAAACTACTCTAATCGGCTTATCCGCTTCAAGCTTGATTGTCTGTCTGCGTCCGCGATAACTGAAAACACGTTTCTGATCCAGATCGCTGCTGATTATTGCTTCTACAAGTCGGCCGGACTGCCATTTAATTGTAACGCTTATACGGCCTGATGCACATAGTCCGCGCACTTGACCATCCCGCCATTTAGCTGGCAGCGCTGGCAGCAGCTCAATGGTTTCGTCGTCGCTGGTTTGCAGAAGCATGTGAGCGATACAGGTTGTAAGTCCGGTGTTACCGTCCATTTCATAGACATCATCGAAGGCCGGAGCACCTCGTGTTGGCGGATGTTTCACAAGCAGCGCAGGCTGCAGCAAATACCGCAGCATCGAGTCAATATGCTCATATGCCTGATCACCTTTTTTCAGGCTGGCGCTGTAGAGCATTAGGAGAGATCTCGACCAGCCTGTATCTTCCCAGTTTTCGGCTGGCGTCAGACGTTTGACAAGCGATGTCTCTGCCGCTGCAGCGAATTCTGGCGTTTTCTCAGGCGAAATCTGATTATAGGGATATAGTCCCAGAAGATGGCTTGTATGTCTGTGCTGGCTGTCAACTGCAGGCAGATCGTGGCTCCATTCACATAGCGAGCCATCATCCGCTATTTTGAAAGGTGGTAATCTGTCTATTTGCTCTTCTATTTTTTCTGCAAGCGCTGCATAATTCTTGTCCTTCTGAGAGATGACAGCCGGTAATCTTACGGCCTGAAGATAGCTTGTAAAAATATCGCGAATGACAGTTATTTCGTAAACCGGGCTTAAGGAGGCCTGATAAACACCGCTTCCGTCGGTAAAGGAATTCTCCGGCGAAATGGAAGGTCCACTTTGGAGATAAGGATTGCCCGGAATTTCGAATAAGTATTGGCTCAGGAAAAGCGCTGCTTCATAAAGTATCGGCATGATTCTATTGATTAACTCGTTATCGTCGCGTCTGTAGAGATAGCGGTGCCAGAGCTGTTGAATCAGCCAGGCTCCACCAGTTGGACAGGGGCTTAGATTAGGGCTCCAATAAGGTGCTGAGAAACCCCAGGCGTTGGCGACAAGCTCTGCGGTCCAGCCTTCGAGTCCATAACAATTTTTTGCTGTTATACGTCCAGATGGCATTAGTACATTTTCGATCCAGTCAAGAAGTGGATCAGCTGATTCAGACAGTGCGGTAAGCTCTGCCGGCCAGTAATTCATCTGGGTATTGATGTCCAGATGCATATCGCAGGTCCAGCCGATGCGGCTGGCGACACTATCGTTCCATATTCCTTGAAGGTGTGCCGGAAGTGGTGAGTCTTTTCTTGAACTGCTGTGTAGGAGATAGCGACCGAATTGAAACATTAGAGCGATTAATCCTTGACGTTCGTTTTCATTATTGCCTGTGGCAATCTCGGCTGCTGATTTATTGGCCGGTTTATCCCAGTCGGTGATATTTCCCAGCTGTAAGTCAACCCGCCGCATAGCTGGCGAGAAATCGTCAAGATGGCGTCTTAGCAGTTCGTTCCAGCCAAGTCTTGACGCCTGTTCAATTAGTTGACTGCAATACCCGGATTGCTGATCTGTGGCTGCTTCGAAATCTGTAGCGCAAGTCATCAACAGAAAGCAATCATTACTGCCGTCCAGTCTGAAATTACAGCTGCCTTCCTCGTGTTGAACCCGGCCGTTGTTACTTATTATCCTCAGATGAATCCGTCCATCTGCACCGGTTGTTCCATCACTATGCATATTTTCACGCGCCTTGGCTCGAACCGTAAGGTCGCATACTGTCTTATCTTGATCATGCTCATCCTCGGATGTAAATGACGCGAATTCAATATTTGATCCTGAGAGACTGAAACTCATAGATAGACCTGACGGGTCTTTTACGTGCATCACCATAACTCTGTCGGCATGAGAAGTAAAACAATCTCTTGTCAGAATATAGCCATTTTGTTTATCCATCCATTCGACGTGGCATAAACCGGTTTTTAGATTAAGATTGCGATTGTAATTGATAGAATTTTCTGACAGTGATAGAAATTTATGTTTTATAACCAACTGAGCCAATGGCAGATTGGTGCCATAGTTTAATCTGCTGCCCATATAGTTTTTTGTTAGCGCTCTTACTGCTGCGTAATCATTTCTGATAGCCGCTTCCCGCATACCGGCAAAAGCCTCAGCAGCGTTGTCAGGACAATTATTATTCCAATCAGCGTTGCCGGAGAACCAGCCTGCAGCTGATAAATCAACTGTTTCTGTATCTATGCCGCCATAGACCATAGCACCAAAAAAGCCATTACCAAGAGGGAAACCCTCGGCCCAACGTTTGGCTGGTTTATCCATATTTATAATCATAATGAAATCCTCCTGTACTGATAGCTTATAAACTGCTGACTAATTATAGTCATAAGCATATAAAACTTTTATATAAGAGTGGGTGCTTATAAGTTCACTTAGTTCTCTTCGGCGATGTTCAAGATATATCTTATACAATTTGATAAGATTGTCAATTAATGCAAAAATATAAGCTATTTTACATGTGAACTCTTTTGCTTGTATGTTATAGTCGGATTATGATTAGTTCAGAAAACTTGCTTGATCAGCCGAGTACATCAGGAGGTATTATATGAAAGTTTTAGTAAAAAATGGTAAAACAACCGGGATTTCTGCTAAGTTGTGGGAATGCCATGAACTTAATTTCGCTAAGAAGAGTGATGAATATATTTGTAGGTTTGAAAACAATGAGAAGACGATCAAGGTCCGGGCTTTTGCCAGGGGTGAAGATTTAATCGCGGTTAGATTTATGCCGCAGCAGCTGGGCCGGTGGAACTGGCAGTTGATTGCTGTAGGTAGCGACCAAGCAGAATTATCGGGTAGTTTTGAGTGTGAAGAAGCTGAAGAGTATAATCATGGGCCGGTACATGTTCAAGATAAATATCATTTCGCTTATGCAGATGGGACTATTTACAGACCCTTCGGCACTACAAGCTATGGCTGGATACATCAACCGGAGGAAATCACTGATCAGACTCTGCGCAGCCTGGCAAATAGTTCTTTCAACAAAATTAGGATGTGTATTTTACCCCATTACAGTAAGTGGAGCCGGGAACATACTGCATATTTCCCATTTGTTCAACTTGGTGAGGGCTGGGATTTTGGCAAATTCGATTATCGTTATTTCGATCGACTTGATCATCATATGCTTGCGTTGCAGAAGATGGGTGTGGAAGCAGACCTGATTTTATTTCATCCGTACAATGATGAATGGGGGTTTAATAAAATGCCGTCTGATGTTGATGATCGATACATAGAATACGTTGTTCGCAGATATGCGGCTTTTAGTAATGCCTGGTGGTCTCTGGCCAATGAATATGACCTGCTCAAGGAAAAATCTCTTGTTGACTGGCGACGTTTTGGACAGATCATAGCACGGGAAGACCCATATAAACATCTCTGCTCGAATCATAATTATATTGATTTTTACGATTACACTATTCCTGAGATGACCCACTGCTGCATCCAGGATGGTCTGGCTGTTAAGGAGGACGGTCGTGCTGTTATGCTGCGTAACGCCTGGCAAAAACCAGTAATTTACGATGAGGTGTGTTATGAAGGTACATTTGACGCGCGCTGGGGTGATCTTGATGAACTCGAACTGGCTCATCGATTCTGGGAAGGTATAGCCGGCGGCACATATGTTGGACATGGTGAAGTCTGTCCGGCGCCTGACAAAACTGATGATGAAGTCTGGACCGGAATTGGTGGTGAGCTGCGCGGTAACAGTCCGGCGAGAATCGGCTTCCT
>JAQVJP010000115.1:0-2480 GCA_028695145.1 Eubacteriales bacterium | reverse complement strand
CCTGGTTCCATGGCTGCTTACCTTGGCTCAAATATTGTGTTCAATCATGATACGGTTTGGTTTGATCATTTTGTTGAAGATTGGAATGAGCAGCCAACTCTCAAATATGACCCCAATAATAAATGGTGGCAGGAGCATTTGGCACTTGTTAGCAAAATACGTAAGATGGCCGGCGATGATTTCTATGTTGGCATACCAGACATAATCGAAAATGTCGATATACTTGCTTCATTACGCGGTGCGAATGACCTTATCTTCGATATGGTTGATGAGCCGGAAGAAATTGAGAAGCGGCTTGGTGAACTGGATAACGTATATTTTGAATATTATGATAGATTCTACGATTTGTTAAAAGATAAAGATGGTGGATCCTGTTATACGGTCTTCCAGATATGGGGGCCAGGAAGAACAGCTAAACTGCAATGTGATTTTTCCGCGATGATGTCGCCCAATCAGTTTAGAGAGTTTATCCAGCCTTCACTCAGGCAACAGGCCGCTAAGCTCGATCAGGTTCTTTATCACCTTGATGGTCCGGATGCTATTAAACATCTCGACGCTATTCTGGAAATTGATAAGATCGACGCGCTGCAATGGACAAGTGGTGATCATGGCCCTGACGGGACACTGGAAGATTGGTATGAAATATATGACAAAGCCAGAGCTGCCGGTAAATCTCTCTGGATCAAGGTATATAGCGGGGAGTTTGATGACTGGATTGCTGGAATCGACCGTCTTGTCAGTCGCTACGGTTCAAATGCCATGTTCCTGCATTTGCCGGAAATGAGCAGAGATCAGGCTGATAGATTCCTGGCCTATGCCGATAAAAACTGGTCAGATGTGCGTGGTTCATTTCGCCCTTGAAGTTAATGTTAAGACCAAACAGGTCTGAACATAAAGAGCACTTAACAGTACAAGCCTGAGAGCTAAGCTGTAAGCAAATTAAATCAGAGGAAAAAGAGGAGGAAAACACATGAACAAGAAAATGATTAGTCTGCTGCTAAGCATAGTGATGCTTCTTTCAGTCGTTACTGCCTGTGCAGGTAACGATGATAGCACCACAACGACTACTACCGCCCCTGCCGGTGATGAAACCACTACTGAGGGTGAGTCAGATGAGACAACCGCTCCTGCGGATTTTGCCGGCAAAGAACTCAGCATCCTGGTTTCTCAGGGCTGGATGGATAATCACTATGATGGGATAATCGCTCGTTTTGAGGAAGAGTATTCAGTTACTGTTGACCTGCAGACAATTCCTGCTGATCAATATGAGGATCTGCTTCAGTCCAAGTTGACTAGCGGAACCGCGACTGATATTTTCTGGATTCAGTCTAATCCTTTTGCGATTGAGAGTGTTCTGGTAGACCCTGCGGCTTACTGCATGGATTTCTCAGGAGAAGAATGGGCAGACATAATTCCTGAAGAACGTCTGTCTTCCTGCATGGTTGGTGATAAGCTCTATGGTCTGATGACCTGGACCAACTCACCAGAATATGTACTTATGTATAATAAAACCCTCTTATCTGAACTTGGCATTAATGACTATCCTAAATCCTATGCAGAACTTCTGGCAGCTGCGGAAATAATCGCTGCTGAAGGCATTACTCCCTGGTTTGTACCGGGCGCTGACGGATGGCAGCATCAGCTGGCCTTCTTCCAGATCGGTGGTGTTTATGAAGAAGCTAAACCAGGTTTGTATGAAGGTCTTAACAATAATACCGAGACATTTGCCGATAATGAGAAAATGCTTGAAGTTCTGACACAAATGAAAGAGTTTAACGACAAAGGCTACTTCGGTGAGGACTGGATTGGTTCTGACAGCACAAATATGACCAATATGTTCGGCGATCGCGAAATCGCTATGGCAATGGCTAACCCTGGCTTTATCAATCAGGTAAAAGAAGAGACTGGTACCGAAGACGAGTTCGGTCTGTGCCTGATTCCGCTTGGTGACAATCAGACATATCCTACCAATCCTGCCGGTCCTATCATGATGGGCTACAAGGATTCCGCTAATCCGGAACTGGTAAAAGCTTTCTTCGACTTCGTAACAACTGATGAGAGTCTGCAAGAGCGTCTTGACGCACATCCGGCTTGGACAAACCTTGCTGTTAATGAAGACGTAGTCAATATCGAACAGCACTGGCTGCCAGCAGAAGAAGAATTGATTGCTAATGTTGATGAAGACAAACGTTTGACACCTGTTCTCCAGACAGGTACAAAATATACTAATGACTATTGGATGGACTTCGGTGCTGATATGATCGCCTATTTCACAGGTCAAATAGAAGCAAATGACGTGCTCTCCAATATGGACGCTAACCGCGCAAGCTCAGCTGAACTGGAACAGGATCCAGCCTGGAACTGAACAGCTTGAGAAATAACTGACATTTATGGGTGCCGGAAGCCCAAAAACATGTGCTTCCGGCACCATCTATGCTAAGACAGGCTATTCCCATATTGACGGGAAAAGAAAGTGGTGA
>JAQVJP010000019.1 GCA_028695145.1 Eubacteriales bacterium | reverse complement strand
CCGCCATTCCCGCGGGACGTTGACTATCATAACTCACAGATGAGAAAAAAGCAATACCTGTTTTCTGAAAAAACAAAAATTATATTATTGAAAAACAGCTGTAATTGTACAGTCAAAGAATGCAGGATATAATATGCTATTGTATAGATAATTAATAATTGTGAGGGAAGACAGATGAATAGAAAGTTAAATGAATTTAAAAAGATGATTAACGGGAAAAGAGTTGCTGTTATGGGAGTGGGTATCAGCAATCGTCCTTTGATCAGATATATATATGAACTGGGCGCGAAAATTACTGCTTTTGATATGCTTGAGGCTAATGACCCGGTGTTATCCAGAACCAGGCAGGAATTTGAACAAGATGGTATATATCTTAACTGGAGTGTAGGACCGGATTATCTGGAAAATCTCAGAGGTTTTGATATTGTATTTCGCACACCTAAAATGAGATTTGATGTTCCTCAACTTCTCGCTGAACGATCCAGAGGTGCGGTGATAACTTCTGAGATGGAAGTTTTTATGGAGTTGTGTCCAGCGAGAATATGGGCAGTAACAGGCAGCGATGGGAAAACAACGACTACAACTCTGATAAGTATGATGCTGGAAAAAGCTGGCTGGAGAGTGCATCTTGGGGGCAATATAGGTACTCCGCTGCTCGACCGTATTGATTCAGTTAGGCCTGATGACGCAGTAGTTCTGGAATTATCAAGTTTTCAGTTGATGAGTATGCGTAAGAGCCCTGATATAGCTGTTGTTACCAATATATCTCCTAATCATCTTGATGTTCATACTGATTATCAGGAATATATTGATGCCAAAAAAAATATTTATCTTTACCAGCCTTTTGACGGTGATCTAATTCTAAATGCTGATAATTATGAAACTTCCGTTCTGTCCAGTGAAGCCAGAGGTTTTGTACATTGGTTCAGCAGAAAAAATTCTTCAGCCGAACCTGGTGCTGTACTCCATAACGGCTGGTTATGCTGGCGGGAAAATGGTTTGATTGAAACAATCATGCATCAAGATGATATCGTAATTCCCGGAAGGCATAATGTCGAGAATTACCTTGCGGCGATAACCGCTGTATGGTCTTATGTTAATCCGGCGGCTATTATTGATGTCGCTACAACCTTCGGTGGAGTAGAACATCGTATGGAACTCGTACGTGAGCTTGACGGTATACGTTATTATAACAGCTCGATTGATACCAGTCCAAGCCGCAGTAAGGCCGCTCTGAGAGCTCTTGCTGATCGCTCTGAGCATGCGGTATTGATTATGGGTGGTCAAGATAAAAAATGTGATTATACAGGTTTGGGCCGCAAAATATTGCAGGTATGTGACCGCTTGATTCTTTGCGGTTCTAACAGTGATTTGATACTTGAGAATTTAAAACAAGAAGCAGAGGAAGCCGGGCATGATCTGGCTGAAATGACTATTATAAATTGTGATACATATGAAGAAGCTGTTTCTCAAGCTCAGAATCTGGCAAAATCTGGAGAAGTTGTTGTTTTAACTCCGGCCGGTACCAGTTTCGACGCGTTCCGTCATTTTGAAGAGCGAGGTAGATTATTCAAAAAACTGGTAAAAGATCTTGTCTCGCAGACTGTTGACTAAACGGCGAAAATGCCAAAAAAATTATTTGAGTAGCGCCGAGAGAATTTATTTTGAAAATGGTTAAAAAATGGGTTGACACTTGGCTCAAGGTTATATATAATCTCCCTTGTCGCTTCGGTCTGGGTGCCGCAAGTACACAGATCAACTCATGTGGGCCTTTAGCTCAGTTGGTTAGAGCAACCGGCTCATAACCGGTCGGTCCGGGGTTCAAGTCCCTGAAGGCCCACCATTTTCACAATACCATATGGGGGAATTCCCGAGCGGCCAAAGGGGGCAGACTGTAAATCTGTTGTCGACGACTTCGGTGGTTCGAATCCACCTTCCCCCACCAAAACCTCAGCTTAACGGCTGAGGTTTTTTCTTGCTCTGAAAAAATAAGTGTATACTACTTTTCTTAACATAGTAAACTAAATGATGATGTATGGGTTGACAAAGGTCATGTTCTCATATATTCTGATTCCGCTGCTTAATTGCTATAAGTTAATAGTTATCAAGTACAAGGAAAGGAAGCGTATTGTTTATGAAATACACTGGGGAATCAACACTAAAAAGAAAAAAAGTGTTTTATTTGGTTTTATGTGCTATGTTCGCGGCGATTATTGCTGTGTTCTCAGTTATTACTCTGCCTATAGGACCAGTACCTATATCGATGAGTGTTTTTGCTATCATGTTGACCGGTCTGGTACTTAGCTGGAAATTGGCTGCTGTTTCAACTGCTGTTTATATATTGATGGGAGTTGCCGGATTACCTGTTTTTTCCGGATTTCGTGGTGGATTCTCAGTGATTGTTGGCCCTACAGGTGGTTTTATAAGTTCGTACATATTCATGGTTTTAATAATAGCCATGATCAGCAGAATTAATGTTAACGGTAAAATTAAATTTGTTTTTGATTATATTGCCTGTATATTAGGGTTATTTGTATGCTATGCGCTTGGTACAATTCAATTTATGGCTGTAATGGAAACTTCTCTCCAAGCAGCTCTTGCGGCTTGTGTGTATCCTTTTGTGCTTCTTGATATGCTGAAGGCAGCAGCCGCGGTTTTTACAGCTGCTGCTGTTCACAGAGCACTGCCGCAGGTAAGAAATATTTGACAAGTAATGAGAAAGCTTGCCTGACCCTGTCTGGACGGTTAAGATTAGTGCAGGAGGTGAATACTATGGCAATGAGAAAATGTTTGATTATTGGTGCCGGTTTGGCTGGCGCTACTGCTGCCAGGCTGCTGGCCGAAAAGGGCGATACTGTTCACGTAATAGAGAAGCAACCACATGTTGGTGGTAATTGTTACGATGGTATGTCGCAGGCAGGTGTGATAATACATAAGTACGGTCCACATATATTTCATACTAACATGACTGAAGTCTGGGACTTTTGCCAGCGTTTTGCGGATTTTAATTTCTATCAGCATAGAGTTATGTCCTATGTTGATGGGCAGCTGCTCCCTTTTCCTATTAACAGAGATACGATATGTCAATTATTTGGCATAGATATCGGTATTCGCGAAATCGAAGGATTTCTTGCTGATGAGGTTGCCAGATCAACATATAAAAATCCGCCGGAAAATTTTCGGGATGCCGTCATATCTCAAGTTGGTACTTATTTATATGAGAAATTTTTTCATAATTACACACGTAAACAATGGGCGGCTGAACCGGAATCTTTGTCAGCTGAAATTGCCGGCAGAATACCGATAAGATATAACAGAGATAACCGTTATTTTACTGATTTATACCAGGGGCTGCCGATTGGCGGGTATACGCATATGATTAAGAATATGCTTGATCATCCTTCGATTACGCTGGAACTTAACGCTGATTATTTCCTGGCAAGATCAGAGTATGATAAGCCTGGAAAATATGATCTGAAGGTTTACACCGGTAAGCTGGACAGTTATTTTGATGAAGCCTATGGCAGGCTTGACTATCGCTCTGTAAAATTTGATTTCAGATATCTTGATCAGAAACAGTTTCAACCTGCAGCGGTAGTAAATTATCCGAATGACTATGCTTTTACCAGAATTACAGAATTTAAACACATGACTAATGAGCAATCTGATAAGACCGCGCTCTGTATTGAGTATCCATCTGCAGACGGTGTCCCATCTTATGTTGTTCTTAATCAAGAAAATATTGGCAAAAGACAAGCTTACTTCGACCATGTTCATGATCTTGAAGAGCAGGGAGGTACATTGTTTGTCGGTCGTCTTGCTGAATATCGCTACTATAATATGGATCAGGTTATCGCTTCTGTGATGAAGAAACTCAAATAGAAATACGGGGCTGCGTCTTACATTAAGTTAAGATGCAGCCTTGTTTCTATGGCAAGAGCAATAAAACCTACCAGCAAAGCGATTGCGGCGGTTATTAGATGTAAATATTTCTGACTATGCCCGATTTGCTTTTTGCCTACGATTTGTGAATCGCCGATAAGTGCGATAGAGCACGTAAGCAAAGATGCAAAAGGTAATGCGCCACTACTGCCGGCAAGCGAGAAGTATAGTGTGGTAAAGGCAAGTGAAGCCCCTGTTCCTGGTATTAGGCCTATAAACGCTGCCGCAAGTACTGCCAGTATTTCCTGACCAGCCAGAAGATTAGCAAGCTGATCGTTACCGACTAAGCCGATAAGCAGATTAATAAAAAATGACAGAGCGAAAATTGTCAGTATAACACCTGAACAGATTTCAGCCAGATCTCCTATGGCATCACCTGTGTCTTCAAATTCATGTTCGAATATTTTCCCGAACTCCTGAGTCATCAAACTTGTCATAATTCTATAGAGTAAAACTACAACAATTCCCGACATTGCCAGCCAGGAAATCAGTGGGATATTCATCGCTTGCCATGATTCAACAGATCTGTCAAAAATAAGAGACAGCAGTTTAAGTCCGATTTGTACTCCAAATGCGACAAGAAACATTATCCAGAACCATTTTCCAAGCATATGATAGCGCATATGGTGAAGTTTGTGTCTGAATTTATCCGGAAGCTCATGGAAATTTTCGTCTGCTTCGATGGCTTTTGAGTCTTCGGCAATATTTCGGTCGTTCTTATGCCATCTATCAGCTATGTTCATTTTTTTATCGGCCAGATTTAATGCGGTGCCTGCTAATGCTCCTGTTATCAACTTGATAACCGCGATTAAAATCCAGGAAAGTGGATTATAAGATAAAATTAAATATGTTGATTCTTCACCAATTCCGATCATTCCCGCCAACAAGGAACCAGGACGAATACCTTTCTTTTTGTATGTGCTGTATTGAAATAAAAGTGTTCCGTCGACTGGTATAAGTGCCAGGATAGTCATTAGAAAAGGACGATCAAGTTTGCGTTTAATAACAATATCTCGCAATTTGTCGCCTTTTTGATAATCGAGAATGCCAAAAATCAGCATCAGAACTGCCATTATAGCCCCAACTTCAAATATAGCACTATAAGCAGCCGCGAAGGCTGTTGAAAATATGGTGTCGAGCATTTTATTTCTCCGATCAATCTGTCTACTGTTTACGATCATTTAATTATACAACAGTATTTGTCACAAACAAAAAAATAATCGCCTCAGATTATTTATCATAAACTGAAGCGATTATTCTCATTTGGTGCCGGTGGTGGGACTTGAACCCACACGTCATCGCTGACAACGGATTTTGAGTCCGCCCCGTCTGCCAGTTCCAGCACACCGGCTCGTGTGTGAAATCTACCAACGAATAATAACAATTATCTTGCAATCTGTCAATTATTAGTTTATGCTTAGTTTCAAGAAAAGTAATACCTTTTAACTGGTCCTGTGAGTCCAGAAGGGTTGTCATACGATGTTTTAGCTTATATGCGGACAGTTTATTGTATCAGTTTGTTCTTCAGGCTGACATAAATATAACAAATTTTGTCTGTGGGTGGCGCGAACTTCAGATGCCAGGTCTTCTGTCTCAGGACAGAGGGCTTTTTTGTTGTTGAGACTTTTGCCAGTATTTATAAGCAGGGAGGACAAGCATTATGATCGCCAAGACTGTTTTGATGGATCAGGCCGCCATGGATCGGGCGCTGACCAGAATCGCTCATGAGATTCTCGAGAGAAACAAGGGATTAGAAGATTTGTATCTTATAGGTATTCAGAGAAGAGGGGTACCTCTTGCCAGAAGGATTGCTGAAAAAATCAGATTAATTGAAGGACAGAAGCCGGAGATAGGCATATTGGATATTACATTCTATCGTGATGACTTGAGTCTGCTCGCGGAACATCCTGTAATTAACGGTACTGATATGCCGTTTTCTATCCAGGATAAGAGAGTTATTCTGGTTGATGATGTGCTATTTACTGGCAGAACATGCAGAGCCGCTATTGAAGCGCTGTTTGATCTTGGCAGACCAAAATTGATTCAACTGGCAATATTAATTGATCGTGGACACAGAGAATTACCTTTGAGGGCTGATTATACCGGTAAAAATGTTCCTACTTCCAAATCTGAGGTCATTCAGGTAAATATTAGTGAAATTGATGGCCAGGATAGTGTTATTCTCGGTGAGCTCGTAGAGGAAGGTAATTGATTATGCAGCTGATAAGTAAAGATCTGCTTGGTTTGAAAGAGTTAAGCAAAGAGGAGATATCGCTGATTCTTGATACAGCTGATACCATGAGACTTGTACTGTCTGCCAACAGTAAGAAGACTTCGCATCTGCAGGGTAAATCAGTTGTAACGCTTTTTTATGAAAACAGTACAAGAACAAGATTATCATTTGAGATGGCTTCAAAATTCATGGGCGCTTCTTCAGCGAATATTTCTGCATCAGGCAGCAGCGTGAAAAAAGGTGAATCATTGATTGATACAGCCAGAACGATTGATAGTATGGCAACTGACATTGTAATCATGCGGCACCAGCAGAGCGGAGCGCCTCATCTCATTGCTTCAAAAATAAATGCCTCAGTTATAAATGCCGGCGATGGCATGAACGAGCATCCGACACAGGCCTTGCTTGACATGATGACGATCAGGAAACATAAGGGTACACTTGAAGGTCTCAAGGTAGCCATTGTCGGAGATCTGCTTCACAGTAGAGTTGCCAGAAGTAATCTCTGGGGATTAAGCAAAATGGGCGCACAGGTTTATCTTGCCGGACCTGCGACTATGGTTCCACCAGGAATAGAAAGAACCCCAGCGATTCTGTGCTCGAAGGTCGAAGATGCAGTAAAAGATGCTGATGTGGTAATGGGATTGCGAGTACAGCTCGAACGTCAGCAGAGTGGTTTGTTCCCGTCTGTAAGTGAATATGCGCGCTTCTTCTCAATAAGTGAGGATGTTTTAAAAATGGCCAAATCAGATGCGATACTAATGCATCCAGGGCCATGCAATCATGGTGTTGAAATGCCTACAGCTGTATATGATTCTCCACAATCGGTAATTAATGAACAAGTCTCAAATGGGGTAGCTGTAAGAATGGCAGTACTCTATCTACTTACTTCAAGGAGGAATCAGTGATGCGTATACTGATTAAAAATGGTCTTGTCATAGACCCGGTTAAACAGTCTCGAGAAATTAGAAACATCTATATAGAAAATGGAATTTTTGTGAGTGGTAATGGGTTTGTTACAGATCGCGAAATTGATGCTGAAGGTAAAGCGGTAATGCCTGGCCTAATAGACGCACACTGTCATTTGCGAGAGCCTGGCTTCGAATACCGCGAAGATATCGTAAGTGGTACAAGAAGCGCCGCACGTGGAGGATTTACAACTATTGCCTGTATGCCTAACACAAGCCCGGTTTGTGATAATGCTGCAATAGTTGAATATATCATTCATAAAGCAGAGGAACAGGGATCGTGCAGGGTGTTGCCTATTGGTGCGGTTACAAAAGGCCAGAAGGGTAGTGAGCTTGCTGAGATTGGTCTGATGGCTGAGGCAGGTATAGTTGCTGTTTCCGATGATGGCAGACCTGTTGAACAGTCAGATATGATGCGCAAAGCAATGATTTATGCCAATCAGTTTGGTCTTAGAGTTATTTCTCATTGTGAAGACATGAGCTTGGCTGACGGTCATATGAATGAAGGTATAGTTAGTACAGAACTTGGCCTCAAAGGAATTCCGGCAGCAGCTGAAGAAATCATGGTAGCACGTGATATCATATTGTCTGAGTATTTAAATATACCTATACACCTTGCGCATCTTAGTACAGCTCGCAGTATTGATCTTGTCAGAATGGCAAAAGATAGAGGTGTCCCGGTTACTTGTGAGACTTGTCCGCATTACTTTACATTGAATGAGGAAGCTGTAAGGGGCTTCAATACCATGGCAAAAATGAACCCGCCTCTCCGACCTGAATCAGACCGGGAAGCTATTATCGCAGGTCTTGTTGACGGTACTATTGATATAATCGCGACTGATCACGCACCACACCACGCAGACGAAAAAGAAATCGAGTTCGCCTTGGCAAATAACGGGATTGTCGGCTTCGAGACAGCTTTTGCACTTGCATACACCTGGCTGGTCAGAAGTGGACGCATGTCATTGGAAAAAATGCTTGCCAAATTTACTACTGACCCGGCAAAAATTCTTGGACAGAAGCTTGGTACAATTGATTCAGGTAGTCCTGCAGATTTGATTATTGCGGATCTGGAAAACTCTTTTGTTTTTGACAAGAAGCAAATTGTTGGCAAAGCAAAAAATACGCCTTATGATGGTTTTGAACTGTATGGGAAAATAGTAATGACTGTTCAGGGAGGAAAAATTAGATATGAAGCATGAAGATAGAAATATCAATTCAGCGTCTGGAAGTGTTTATGAAAACTTCGCGGATAAGCTGCAAGCTCGTATTGATAAGCTTGGCAATCCAACAGTGATGGGATTGGATCCGCTTATCGAATATATACCGGAGCCGATTACTTCATATATCAACGAAAATTGTGATGATCCTGCTATGGCGGCAGGCCTTGCAATTTATGAGTTCAATCGCCGGCTTATTGATGCCACCTGTGAAATAGTACCAGCGGTTAAACCTCAGCTGGCATATTATGAGAAATACGGAGTGCATGGCTGGGAAGCTCTAAGACAAACGATTGAATACGCTAAGAGAAAAGGAATGCTTGTCATTGCCGATGGTAAAAGAAATGATATCGGCTCGACGGCCGGAGCTTATGCCGATGCTATTTTGGGTCGGACGACTCTTCCTGATGGAAGTGTTAAGGCCATGCTCGGTGCTGATTGTATCACCGCCAACGCCTGGTTGGGGATTGACGGTATCGAGCCGTTCTTAAAAATTTGCAGAGAAAATGGAAAAGGTATATTTATACTTGTGAGAACATCAAATCCATCCGCAACGGATATTCAGGATCTCAGACTTGAAGATGGTCGAAAAGTATATGAAGCGATGGCTGATAAGGTGTCTGAATGGGGTCTTGATTTGGTCGGTAAATGTGGGTATAGCTCTGCAGGTGCTGTTGTTGGTGCTACTTGGCCGGAGCAGGCTGCGGAACTTAGAAGAAGAATGCCCAAAACATTTATTCTTGTCCCTGGATATGGTGCTCAAGGTGCTGGAGCTGATGATGCTGTCGCAGGTTTTGGCGAAGATGGTAAAGGTGGAATAGTAAATGCATCTCGGAGCCTCATGTGTGCATATAAAAAACAAGACCTTCCGCACGAAGCTTTTGATATCGCTTGCCGCCAGGAAGCTGTGCAAATGAGAGAAAATCTACGCAAGGCACTTGCCGCAAGAGGCTGATCCATTATATAATAGCTTGAAGTGCATAAATAGTTAAATATATGCATAAATATACAATGTGTAATGAGTATTCATTTCAATGTGCAAGGAGATATTAAATGCCTGCGAGAACAGATATCGAGAGAGTAATGGTTATAGGCTCAGGTCCGATTATTATCGGACAAGCCGCGGAATTTGATTATGCCGGTACACAAGCATGTCAGGCTTTGAAGTCAGAAGGATATAAAGTAATTCTTGTTAATAGCAATCCGGCGACTATCATGACAGACAGCAATATGGCAGATCGTGTTTATATTGAACCTCTACAGATTGATGTAATACAGAATATAATGATAGAAGAAAGAGTTGATGCTCTACTTGCAACACTTGGCGGACAGACCGGTCTGAATTTCGCTATGGAATTATCGGAGAATGGATTCCTTGAGAAGCATAATATTAAACTTCTGGGGACTACTGCCGAGGGGATATTCCGCGGAGAAGACCGCGAAGCTTTTCGTGCCGCGATGATGAAAATCAATGAACCGTGCATACCTTCAGGTACCGCCGGGTCTGTGGAAGAATGTTTGCAAATGGCTGATAAGATTGGCTATCCGGTCATAGTGAGACCAGCTTTTACTCTTGGTGGAACTGGTGGTGGTATTGCTGCTGATGAAAAAAGCCTGCGTGAGTTCGCGGCATCTGGACTAGCTGCCAGTCGTGTTCATCAGGTGCTGATAGAACGAAGCATAGCTGGATGGAAAGAAATTGAGTTTGAAGCTGTGCGTGATGCAGCCGGTAACGCGATCACGATTTGCAGTATGGAAAACCTTGATCCGGTTGGCGTTCATACAGGTGACTCAATTGTTATTGCTCCGGCTCAGACTCTGCATGATCTTGAATATCAGAAGCTGAGAAGTTCAGCATTAAAAATTGTCAATGAACTGGGTATAGTCGGCGGCTGCAATGTTCAATTTGCTCAGCACCCGACAACAGCTGAATATGCTGTAATTGAAGTCAATCCGCGATTGTCAAGGAGTTCTGCCCTTGCTTCAAAAGCAACCGGTTATCCAATTGCCAAGGTAGCTTCAAAAATAGCTGCCGGATATACGCTCGATGAAATCCCTAATGCTGTTACCGGTACCACTTCGGCTTGTTTCGAACCTGCAATAGATTATATAGTCATGAAAATACCCAAATGGCCATTTGATAAATTTGTCAAAGCAAGAAGAACTTTGGGCACACAGATGAAAGCTACCGGTGAAATAATGGCTATCGGCAGTACTGTTGAAGCAGCTCTGTTAAAAGCTATTAGATCTCTTGAGCTTGGACTGCAGGGCCTTCATTTACCTGCTCTTGCTCAGCTTAATGACGAAATGCTCTGGTTGAAGATTTGTACAGCAGATGATACGAGACTTTTCAGCCTGGCTGAAGGTCTGAGAAGAGGCTTCTCCATAGATGAAATATATGACAGAACCATGATTGATAAGTTTTTTCTATGTAAAATTGACAATATTGTTAATACTGAGCAGAAGCTGCTTCTGTCAAAAGGCAATTGTGACTTTGAGCTTATTAATAACGCTATGAAAATGGGATTTAACAATAGTTGGATCGCCCAGTTATCAGGTTTAGATAGAGAAGAAATTGTCAGATTGAGGGCGGCAAACAATCAAACACAAACTTATAAAATGGTTGATACATGTGCTGGTGAATATGATGCGATAACCCCGTATTTTTATTCCACTACAGATATCAATAATGAAGCGAAACGAACTGAACGCAAAAAGGTTTTGGTAATTGGTTCCGGTCCAATCAGGATAGGACAGGGCATTGAGTTTGATTATTGCAGTGTTCATTCCGTTTGGGCTCTACGCGAGCTTGGCTATGAAGCAATAATTGCTAACAATAATCCTGAAACAGTATCTACTGACTTCGATACATCTGATAGACTCTATTTCGAACCTTTGACAGCGGATGATGTAGAAGCGATTATTGCCAATGAAAAACCTGACGGCTGTATTTGTCAGTTTGGTGGGCAAACCGCAATTAAATTGATAAAAAAAATCTCTGATTTGGGTGTGCCGATTCTCGGAACTTCTGCGGATATGGTAGATGCTGCAGAAGACAGAAAACGTTTTGATGAGATTCTTGAAGTATGTGGTATCGACAGGCCGGCCGGCACCACTGTTACCTCAACAGAGGAAGCACTTGCGGCGGCTTCAGATCTTGGATATCCGGTACTTGTTCGTCCTTCATATGTTCTCGGTGGTCAGGGAATGGCCATAGTTCATAATGACGAGGATATGATTGAATACATGAGAATCATAAATATGGTTGAACAGGAGCATCCAATTCTGGTTGATAAATACCTAATGGGTGTTGAACTTGAGGTTGATGCCGTATCAGATGGTGAAAACATACTTATACCAGGTATTATGGAACATCTTGAAAGAGCTGGGGTTCACTCCGGTGACTCAATCTCAATTTTCCCTGCCTATATTCCGGATAGAGTTAGAGATACAATTGTTGAATATACTAGTAGAATTGCCAAAGAGATGAATATCATTGGATTGATTAATATTCAGTTTATTCTATTTAATGACAAAATTTATATTATTGAAGTTAATCCAAGATCATCACGTACAGTACCTTACATAAGCAAAGTAACCGGCATTCCTATTGTTAATCTGGCAACAAGAATAATGCTTGGCGCCAAACTCGTTGATTTTTCATATGGAACTGGATTATTTGCGAGATATCCAGCCGTTTACGCGATAAAAGCACCAGTTTTTTCTTTTGAAAAACTGCATGATGTTGATACTAATCTCGGACCGGAAATGAAGAGTACCGGTGAAGTTCTTGGGCTCTCAACAACATACAGCGAGGCAATGTATAAAGCGATTCTGGCATCTGGATTTAGATTTCCGGCGGCTGGAGCAGGTGTTTTAATGACTGTCGCCGATAATGATAAATCTGATCTTGTGCCACTTGCGGAAAAATTGTCTGCAATGGGTTATGAACTATACGGTACAGGTGGAACGGCTAATTATCTTAACAAACATGGTATACCATGCAGTTCTGTAAGAAAAATGGAAGAAAATTCACCTAATGTTGTTGATTTGATTGACCAGGGCAGGGTAAAATTATTGATAAATACTGAGAGCCCTCATGGTCAGCTTGGCGGTCTAAACGGTTTTAAGCTACGCCGCAGGGCAATCGAGCATGGAGTTGCGACTATAACTTCACTCGATACACTGGTTGCTGTAACTGAATGTTTGCAGCGTAAACTGAATCCACAGGATTTGAAGACATGGGAAATTAGTAAATTTGCAGAAATTGTCAAACAAACAAGACACAATTGCCTGCCATTGAATGAATTGCCACTTGATAATGTAATGTTAAAAAAGTAATCGCAGTTTATTCACTATTAAAAAAGGAGCATAAATTTGCCGCAACAAATTGAATTTCGCTGCCAGATTGTAAAGAGGCAGCAACCGAACGCATCTTTTGTCATACTGACTTTCGCTTCACCGGAAATAGCGTCTCTTGCTATGCCAGGTCAATTTGTGAATATTTCAGCAGATAAGTTTCTTAGACGTCCGATTGGCATTATGTCAGTAGATCGTGAACAAGGATTGTTTTCTGTTGGTATAAGAATACAAGGCGAAGGAACATTAAATTTGTCAGTCCTTCAACCTGGTCATTATGTAAGTTTACTTGGGCCTCTTGGCCACGGCTTCAAGCTTGATAACTATGATAGGGTTATAACTGTTGGTGGTGGAACAGGTGTTTTTCCTTTGTTTTTTGTGCAACAGTATTGTCAAGAACATGGAATCGAGGGTATCGCTGTTTGCGGTTACAGGTCAGCGGCAGAGAGTATTTTAACTGAAGAATTTACTAAAACAGCTTGTGCCGTGAGTTTTGCGTCTGATGCAGGTGATATGACTATAGCTGGACATGCTGGACATGCGCTGGCTGGTGTAATTGCTGATCTGATAGAGAAAAAAGCTGATTTGAGCCGCACACTGATAGCCGCTTGTGGTCCGAAAATTATGATGCGAACTGCTGCTGAACAAGCTGCCGCAGCTGGTATAAGCTGTCAAGTTTCCTTGGAGGAGAGAATGGCTTGTGGAGTAGGTGTCTGTCTTGTTTGTGTATGCAAAACAAAAGGTAGTGACGGTGAAATTGAAAATAGCCGCTGTTGTGCTGACGGACCGGTGTTTGATGCGGAGGCGGTAGTATGGTAAATCTTGGAGTTTCAATAGGTGAGCTTAAACTAAAAAATCCTGTGATTGCTGCTTCTGGAACCTTTGGCTTCGGCAGGGAAATGGAAAAATACTATGACTTGTCTAATATTGGGGGTATTAGTTCCAAAGGTTTAACAATAAAACCTCGACTTGGCAACGATGTTCCTCGAGTTGCTGAATGTGATGCAGGTATGCTTAACAGTGTCGGCCTGCAAAATCCTGGTATTGAATATTTTATTGAGCATGAATTACCACATATGCTTAGTTATGGCTGTGTTGTTATTGCTAACATTGCCGGACATCAATTCGAAGAATACGCAGATATGGCAAAACTACTTGATAAAACCGATGTTGATGCTATTGAACTTAATCTGTCCTGCCCCAATGTTTCGAGTGGCTGTATGGCTTTTGGCAGTGATGCATCAATGATCAGAGCAGTTACCGAGTCTGTAAAAACAGTTACTAATAAGCCCGTATGGGTCAAACTAACGCCTAATGTAACGAGTGTTTCCGAAATGGCTCTGGCCGCTCAAGACGGAGGTGCTGACGCTGTCAGCTTGATTAATACTCTGCTGGGCATGGTCATAGATATTGAAACCAGACGGCCAGTATTAAAAAACAACGCAGGTGGATATTCCGGACCAGGTGTTAAACCTGTTGCTGTAAGAATGGTCAATGAAGTCTTCAACAGTGTAGATATTCCAGTTATTGGCATGGGAGGAATCATGAATGCGGCAGATGCGCTTGAGTTTATGATTGCCGGAGCTTGTGCCGTCCAAGTTGGTACGGCTAATCTTGTAATACCGACAGCATGTAATGACATAGTGATCAGCATGGAAGAATGGGCACAAAACCATGAAGTAGAAGAAATATCGAGCCTTACCGGTTGTCTTAGGCGCTGGTGACTAAGCGATAGACTGAATAAAATTTAGGAATGAGGGTACTATATAATGAGCTTTGATTACAATTCGGAAAACAAAATGATCATGAAATGGCTGTTCGAGACGAACGCAATTAAAGTTGCAGATCCGGAGTCGCCCTTCTGGTATACTTCTGGCACACTTGGCCCGTATTATATCAATACTCATTTCCTTTATGGTGATCAAGACAGTGCGGAATCATTATTGAAATTGATTGAAGCAGCTGCTGCTGATCCTCTAAACATGCCTGGAATTTTAGTAGAAGAGATAATGAAACAGTATAATTCTAATGATATATTCCATAGACTTATGGATCTTATTATTGAAAAACTGGAAGAAGAAAAATTTGATCTTATTTCTGGTGGAGAAAGACGTGATTTTTTCTTTTCTATACCGGCAGCTGTTTTAATGAACAAACCTCATTTGACAATTCTCAAAGATATGCGCACATTATTTAGTTCAGACAATTTCCAACAAACAGTCTGGGCAAAAGATACTGATTTATCTGGTCTTAGATCAATTCATATTGCTGATCTGGTAACCGAGGCTTCAAGCTACATCAGAGCCTGGATACCTGCGATTCGTTCGCTAAACATGAAAATTGACAAAACCTTGGCGGTTGTAGATCGTTGTCAAGGCGGAAGCGCGATTTTAGCTGAACAAGGTATTGATTTAGTCACTCTGACTTCAATTAACGCAGAGTTGTTTGATCAAGCTGTGAATGCTGGTTTGATGAGTTTAAAACAGCAGGAGATGGTATTGGAATTTGCTGACGATCCTCATGCTTATATGGATAATTTTTTCAAAAGTCATCCGGATTTTCTTTCTCAGCAGATAGCGGCAGGTGGTAAATCAGCCGAGCGAGCAAGATTATGTATTGAGCAAGGTTATGGTTGTAAATAAAAAGCTTCCCGAATACAAAATAATACGGGGGCGAAGACGTAGTGTTGTGATTGCTATAAACGATGATGGTAGTCTTGAAGTAAGATGTCCTTATAGTTTTACCAAGCCACATATTGACAAAATCATCGAAGACAGACTTGACTGGATCTATCAGAAACAGTCTTGCCTGTCTTCACGCATATCGTTGCCGGACGTAGATAAAATTAGTAAGTATGAATATAAAAAATTGTCAGAACAATTAATGCTTCGTATTGATAATTACATGATGGATTATAATGGACCGATACCTGCGAGATTTTTTATCAAAAGGCAAAAGACAAGATGGGGAAGTTGTAGCAGTAAGCGAAATATTAACATAAACCTCAAGGCTTTGTACCTCCCGGATGAACTTTTCATTTATCTTCTTGAGCATGAGCTGGCTCATCTGCAGCACATGAATCATAGTGCGGAGTTTTGGAATTATCTCACAAGGAGGCTGCCTGAGGCAAAATCTCTGCAGAGGAAGCTTAAACTATATAAATTATCTTAAAATAAGATTTACAATTAATTATATTTGGGGTAAATGATGAATGAAAATAGAGCGGCGGGGAGCTCATCCTTCCGGAAGCGACAAAATAAAGAGCATTACTCATCTGAATCAGACTTGGTTATATATAAGGACAGGTTTTTTTGTCTTGTAAATAAACCTGCCGGTGTCCCAAGTCAAAGTAGAAATCCTAATTTATTAGATATAGTCCAGATGGCGGCAAATGCGCTTGGTCTTGATAAAAAACAGTTATTTCTTGTTAATAGACTAGACCAGCCGGTTAGCGGGTTAATAATATTGGCTCGTTCCAGTGTGGTTCATGCTGCTTTTGCCGGTATGCAGCAAAAAGGATTAATTTGCAAGATTTACCTGGCGGTAATTGAAGGTTTACCATGTGTAGAATCTGGTCATTTTGAAAACTACCTGCTACGAGATGGGCGCAATAATATATCGAAGATAACTAAGCAAAAAGAAGCTGGCAGTAAGTTGGCTAAACTTGACTGGCGCAGACTCGTGGTGAATAAGGATCAGAAATTATCGCTATTATCTATCGAACTTGGTACAGGCAGACATCATCAAATAAGAGTTCAGTTATCTGACGCCGGCTGGCCCATCTGGGGCGATCGTAAATATGGTTCAAAATTCCTTCCTGAACAGCAGGCTGATATTGCCCTGTTTTCTCAGTCATTGAGTTTCAAACATCCAATCACGGGTACACAAATCAAAATTGAATTGCCTCTGCCGAACAGGTATCCTTTTAACCTGTTTAAATCTGATCAAGAATCGTTTCAAACAGGCAAATAACATATAAAAATATGTTAAAATAGTATTCAGCTGTCTGATAGTAGCTGAACAAGCAGTGTCAGATAATTCGCTGACCGGGGTAGACATGGTTTCAATATTGATTATTACTATTATAACTACTATTTTGCTGGCGGCAGGTTACGTAATATCGGCTGTGCCGGCAATTTTGCTTGTCGTTTCATGTCTGCTGGCATTGGCGCTGATAGTAGTTCGCAATCTGCAAAGAAGAAGATTGTTGAATGTCAGGGTAAGACAGTGTCAGGCTGTCTGGGGAAGTAATATACAGCATCTTGGCGGATTACCTCTGCCGATAGAAACTCAAGGAATTTTGCTGTTAACTGATAAGGAACTGCTATTTGAGAGTGATCACCTGACACAGAGTTTTAATCTTGACAGTCTGATTTCCATACTTGCTCTTTCGGCTGAGCAGCTTCGTAATCTTCCTGATGCCAGCATATGCGCGATTATGGGTTCTGGGCGTTGTCAATCATTGGCTGCTGCCAGGGAGCAAGTTCGCCGCAGTGCCGGGGGACTTAAACAAAGCACAATTTTACTGCTTCATTATCACGAAGGTTGGCAGTCTGGACAGACAATGAGTCTTGTAATCCTGGCTCTTGAGCAGAAGCCGGCTCAAACAAGACAATTATTAGAAAATGGCAGGTTAAAACAGGTTATAAGAAGTTATAGACCTGCAAATTTGAGTTTTAAAAATAAGAAAAGAGCAGGAGATAGATAATGGGATTTGAATTCGTCAAGAAAATACCTACAACTGAGGAAATAATTGAACAGTATCCTTCAAGTGAGGATATGAAAGAAGTAAAAGCACAACGTGATCGCGAGATTAGCGAGATCCTTACAGGGACTTCTGACAAATTTCTGTTGATAATAGGTCCTTGCTCTGCTGATCATCCAGATCCCGTTCTTGATTATGTAGGCAGACTTGCGGCCGTTCAGCAGAAAGTAGCGGATAAACTTCTGATAATACCGCGTATATATACTAATAAACCTAGAACTACTGGTGAAGGCTATAAGGGAATGATGCATCAACCGGATCCGGAAAAAGATCCTGATATGGTCGCTGGCTTAATAGCGTTGCGTCAACTTCATCTAAAAGCAATAGCGGAATCAGGTCTTACTTCAGCCGATGAAATGCTTTATCCTGAAAATCATACTTATCTGGCGGATTTACTAAGTTATGTTGCCATAGGCGCTCGCTCCGTTGAAAATCAACAGCACCGGTTGACTGTTAGCGGAATTGATATTCCTGCCGGTATGAAAAATCCAACCAGTGGAGATCTAAATGTTATGTTAAATGGTGTCTATGCCGCCCAGCATGGCCATGTCTTTAAATATCAGGGCTGGCAGGTAAAAACTAGCGGCAATCAACTTGCTCATACCATTTTGCGTGGTTCTGTAGACAGTCAAGGTAAGAGTATACCCAATTATCATTACGAGGATTTAAGTACGCTGGCAGCATTGTATTCTGAGAGAATGCTTGATAATCCTGCCTGTATAATTGACACAAATCATGCAAATTCAAACAAAATGTTCTCCGAGCAGCCGCGAATTGCCAGTGAAGTATTGCACAGCCGCAGGCTTTCACCAGATATTAGAAATCTGGTAAAAGGCTTGATGATTGAGAGTTATATTGAAGAGGGATCGCAAAAACCTGGAGAGCATATCTATGGTAAATCAATTACTGACCCTTGCCTTGGATGGGATGATACATATCGCTTGATAATGAATATTGCCGATAACGTGTAGGAAGGATTGACATATGAATCAGCAGGCCATAGGACTTGTAGATAAAATCAGACACAATATCGGTCATGTAATGGTAGGCAAAAGGCAGGCACTTGATTTGATTTTGATTGCCATTTTTTCAAGAGGACATGTTCTGCTTGAAGATATTCCCGGTATTGGTAAAACAACCTTGGTTTCGGCAATCGCCAGATCACTTGGTTTGTCATTTCAGCGTATTCAGTTTACTCCTGATGTTATGCCTTCTGACATTACCGGGTTTGATATGTATAATCAGAAATCTGGAGAGTTTGAGTACAGACCGGGTTTGATTATGAATCAGCTTGTTTTGGCTGATGAGATTAATCGAGCTTCTCCAAAAACGCAGTCAAGCCTTCTTGAGGCAATGCAGGAAAATCAGGTTTCTGTTGATGGCAGAACATATGATCTGCCGGAGCCGTTTATGGTGCTGGCTACGCAAAACCCAATTGAGCAGCACGGTACCTATCCTTTGCCGGAAGCACAGCTCGATCGTTTTATGTTAAGGATTTCTCTTGGCTATCCAACACTCGAAGAAGAGATGGAAATATATAGCAGATTCACGGCAGATTCACCGCTTGATCGTTTGGAGACAGTTGTTAGCAGTGAAGAAATTATCTGGCTGCAAAAACAAGTACAATTAGTTTTCTGTAGTGAAGCAGTTAAGAGATATGTGGCGCTGTTGGCTCAGTCGAGCAGGAATCACCATGATCTTCAGTTAGGACTTAGCCCAAGAGGATCGCTAATGCTGATTCTTGCTGCACGTGGACATGCTTTTTTACAAGGGCGTGATTATGTTCTTCCAGAGGATGTTCAGAGTATGTTTGGCTCGGTTTTAGCTCACAGGTTGATTTTAAGGCCGGAGAGCAGACTGCGCCAGCGCACCGTTGAACAGATTATGACTGAGCTGGTGCGTAGTGTAAATATCCCACAATCATGATGACGAAGCGACTGACTACGTGGTTGCTTTTTTGCCTGGTTTTTTACTGGGTTCTATTATATACAGGATTTTATCAATTATTTTATCTGCTTGTTGCCTGTCTACTGCTTCCATTGGTAGCACTTATTTATTACATTTTCGGCTGGGCCATAATAAGTTTCGAACAGAGACTGCATATGCAAGTGGTTGAACGCAATGATCAAGTTATTCTTGAAGTTAAATGCCATAATAATTCTATTTGTTTTTTCCCTTATGTGTCTGTGTTTTGCCTCTGGCAGGATGAAAATGGTGAAAAAATAATTAAGCGTCAATCATTTATTTTGCGGCCGCGCTCTTCGTTTACTCTCAGCTTCAAATTTCAGGCCAATCATTGTGGTTTGTATAAAATAGGTGCTTACAGAGCGGCTCTGCGTGATGTGTTTGGTTTTTATTATTGGCCTAAGTATTCACATCGATACTGGCGGGAAAATCGCAGGATAGTAACTATAGTTCCAGCGTTAAGACGAACAACAGAGCCCTGGGCGCAACCTCAAAACTGGTTGCCGACAGGACGCCAGTTAAGTGATTCCCTTAGCAGTGAGCTTGATACAGTAGCTAATGTTCGTTCATATCGAACAGGTGACGCACTTAAGCGGGTTCATTGGAAATTATCAGCAAGACTTGATGAAATCATGGTAAAAGAATTCGAAGATCCGCGTAGGAAGTATGTCTGTTTTTCAGTACAGCCATCTGCTCCGGTAGATTCGGTACTTGCTGTTAATCTTTTAGATTGGCAACTTGAAGCAGCGGTGTCATCAATGTACTCATTCATTGAAAGGCATCGTCAGATCAGATGGCTTGACGCTTCATCCGCCTGGCAATTTACTGATGCTAATAACAGTGAACAATTTGAGCTTGTGAGACAATCGATGGCTAATTTTGGCTGGCAGGATTATTCGTGGCCTGAACATTTAGTTATGAGACTGGAAAATAATCCGGCTGAATATCTTGTGCTTGTAGCATGGCAGCTCGATGATAAAATATCTCGCTGGCTTGAGTTCTACCAATCTGAAGGTGGTCGTGCACTACTCCTGTTGATTGTATCGGATCAAGCACCTAATATAAGCAAAAAAAATGAATACTGGCAGCAAATTATTGATGCCGGGGTACAGGCATATGAGATAAGAGCTGAAGCGTTATTTGAGAGGAAAGATAGGTAATTATGCCGACAATAAAAGGTGTTTTCAAAATTATCGCAGGCGGAGCAAGTCTGGTAAATGAGAAAAAATCTGCCAGTTCTGATAAGCCTGCCTTCTCCAGAAAACTACCGGCAATAATTATCAGGTTGCTTCTGGCTTATTGCTTCAGCCTTGTGACTATATCTCTGACACTGACATTGTCTGCAATTGATTTTGTCATCTCAGACCAGGCACTTATAACCGGACTTGTAATTATTATTCTCGCGCTCACAGCATGGCGCTGGCAAGTAACACTGATAATGATTGGAAGTGGCGCTCTTTTTTATATATTGTCCTATTTGATCGGAAACAGTCCATTTGTTTTATACAAGAATCAAATTGAATATGCTCGTTTTTGGCTGATTGAAGCGTTCTATTGGTTAATAGCTCAGCCAAATTATTTCCCTTTGGAAACAATTTCGATACTTGGATTGTTGATTGGCGGCATTATTGCGGTTTTTTGCTACCTTCTTGTTGCCAGAACCATTCATCCCTGGCTCATGCTTGTTTCAGTCATAGGCTTAACTATAGCGAGAAGAGCAATAAAGTTAGATGATATGGCTGTCGCATCAATGATTGGTTTGGCTCTAACATTTATTGCGTTTGCTCTTAAACAACCTGGATGGAAGAGTTATGTCCGCCCTCCTTTGATAACAATACAGAACACATTGACCCTGCAGGTGCTTTTACCAGTTGTTTCGGTTGTTCTTATTACAACAATATTAACAAGCGTTATATCGCCAGTTTTTATCACAGGAGCGAAAAGACCACAAGCGATTGAGGATCTTGTGTCATATTTTTCCTACCCTGGTAATACGGGTAATACCTCAGCTAATGATTTCTCAATTGAAACAGCTGGCTATTACCCTATTGAGAATAATCTTGGTGGACCGGTTACGTTAAGTTCTCAACCGGTATTCTCTATAGCCGGATCTCCAGAGGATATGCTGGTAAAAGGTTCCGTAAGTGTGGATTATTCTGGCAACAGCTGGCAACGACTACCAATGGCTCAGGACATGACGATATTTGATTTTTCAAATATGACTCAAGAAATGAGCAAGGTTTTTGAGGGACAAATAGCTGATGAGTTAAAAGATAACGAATACTTCTATGATTTTGAACCTGATTACAGCATATTAACTGAGCAGGAGAGAGCAAGTGTTCAGGAGAAGCTTGATGATAATGGCTTAATAAGACCTATGAAAATCAAAAATATGGATTATGAGATCAGGTTATTGAGTCAGGGAATCAGATCAGTTTTCTATTCAGGCATACCGGCGGGCATAACAATACAGACTAATCAAATTGAAAATCAGCTGCCATTTGATCTAACTGATATCTGGCCGTTTGATGAAAAGTTATATTTTAATCGAGGTGGTGCAATTTATACAGCTCAGCCATTCTTGCCGGGATATGGTTATGCTATTTCAAGTTATGAATTGGAAGCTGACCCGATAGCTTTTCCAATCATGTATAAACAATTTATGAGTATAGATATTAGTGATTCCGAATTTGATCCCGAAAACATTTTGCTGCAATTAGGTGATACATATTATCTGCAATTACCAGACTTGCCGGAGTATGGCAGTAAGAGCTCTTTGTGGCAATTAGTGATTGATGTTACAGATGGTCTCGATACGCAATACGAGAGGGCAGAAGCGCTTCGGGTGTTTTTACAAACAAACAATAAATATAAGCTTGATGTAACGGTTCCGCCGGCGGATCGTGAATTTGTCAGCTGGTTTCTTGAGCAAAGAGAAGGATACTGTGTATATTTTGCGACTGCTCTGACGATGCTGTGTCGTCTTGCTGGTATTCCCGCGCGTTATGTAGAGGGTTATTATGTTCCAGGTTCTGACTCGCGAATTATCAGTATTGATGATGACCCGAACGAAAATAATTCATTTGTTGAAGGTGATTATAACGATCAGGGCTTCACAAGAACCATAACAGGCCAGCAGGCTCATGCCTGGACTGAAGTTTACATTGACCCAATTGGCTGGGTAGCCATGGATGCAACCCCTGCAGGTGGTGAAGCGGCTGTACTAGAAATTGCCGGGGAGCATCCTCAACGCGATGAACCTCTGCCAGAAATAACTATGACACCTCAGCCAACTATTATTCCTCAACCAACACCTGGAAATAATAATAATGATGATTTAATCAGGGCTGATTCTGCTTCAATTCTGGCAAAAGCTCTACGCTTTATTTCTATTCTGATTATAGTACTAATGTCCGTAATTATTGTGGCATACATTTTTATTAAGCTTCTTGTCAGAAAAATCAGAAAAATATTTGTTGAAGATTGGTGGTTGTCAGAATATCCAGATATTAGATCACGGATTAAATTAGTTCAAAAAGTACTAAGTAAATTAATGCCCTCTGGAAGTCACGCATTTAAAAACGGCCTGGTTTGGAGTAAATTCGCTGAAGACTGTCGATATGATATTTTTTCTTTGACACATGGTACGGTTGATGCGCATGAGTGGAAGCAAGCGGCTGATGTTATGAACGAAGCACTCTACGGCAATGGTGAAATGTTACAGAAACAGTGGGGAGTTGTTTGGCATGTATTTAGTAATTTGCTTAATGGCTTAAAAACTGTAAGTACTAGTAAGATTGCTAAACTGAGACTATATTTATATCTTACGCCACTTCTTGTTATAATCCGCAAGCATGAAATCACTAACTGACAAGAGTTAGAAAATTTGCTATCATCAATTGGGATCAAGTTGTTATTAATACTAAATGAAAAGAATAGAGGTAAATAAATTGTCATTACATATAGTTACAGAATCAGAAACTACAAGACAGAGAGAGTTCGCTAAGAGAATAAAAGAACTGGATTCATCACAAGGCTTATTGAATGCAAGAGGATCAACCTATTTTATTATGACCTTCGGATGTCAGCAAAACGAAAATGACAGCGAAAGAATGTCTGGACTGTTGAACGAAATGGGTTATTCCAAGGTTAATTCATATGAAGATGCTGATTTAATTTTTATCAATACTTGTAGCGTTCGTGAAAATGCTGATGACAGGTTGTTCGGACATCTTGGCATTTTGAAAAATCTTCGACGGGATAAGCCAAATCTGCTTATTGGTATATGCGGTTGTATGATTAATCAAGATATACATGTTGAGAAAATTCGTAAGAGTTATCCATTTGTTGATATGTTGTTTGGACCTCAGGATATTTACAGATTACCGGAAATTTTGTGGCATCGATTAACTGACAGCAGAAGAGTATATGAAATTGGCAACGATGATACTTTGGCAGAGGATATTCCAATCCAGAGAGCTCGTAAACATCGAGCTCTTGTCTCCATCATGTTTGGCTGTAATAATTTCTGTACATATTGCATCGTACCATATACAAGAGGTCGTGAAAGAAGTAGATCCTTCGACCAGATTATGCTTGAGCTTAATCAGTTAGCACAAGAAGGTTATCATGAAGTTATATTACTGGGACAAAATGTTAATTCTTATGGGAACGATCTTAAGAAAACGGATCCAAACTGTCCGGATTTTGCCGATTTGATGGAAGCCGCCGCACGCATTGATGGACTCAAGCGTATCAGGTTTATGACCTCTCATCCTAAAGATATTTCAGATAAATTAATACAGGTAATTGGCAGATACGAAAACATCGAACCTCATTTGCATTTGCCTTTGCAATCTGGCAGTAATAAAATATTGCAAAAGATGAATAGGCACTATACAAAAGAGCAGTATTTAGAAATAGTTGATAAAGCTAAAAAACTTAGACCTGGAATTTCTTTTAGTACAGACATTATAGTTGGATTCCCTGGTGAAACTGAAGAGGATTTTCTTGATACTCTTGATGTCATGAAGCAAGTTCGTTTTAATAGTGCTTTTACTTTTATTTATAGTAAAAGGACCGGAACACCAGCTGCGGAAATGTCTGAACAGGTTGATCCAGATGTAATTAAGGATCGTTTTTCCCGCTTGCTTGAATTGCAAAACGAACATAGCATGAGCTCAAATCTGCTCTTGGAGGGCAAATTAGTTGAGGTTATGATTGAGGGCAGAAGTGAGTCAGCCCCAACTGTTCTTAGTGGCAGAACAGCTGACAGCAGGTTAGTCAATTTTACCACTAAGGATTTGAATAAAATTCCCGCCAATTTATTGGGGAATGATGGGATGTTTGATGGAGATCTTCTCGAAGGTATGTTCGCTCTTGTTAAGATTACTCGTGCCAAAACATTTTCGCTTGAAGGAGAATTGGAGCAGATTCAATTATGAGTTTGACCTATGACACAATTGATAAAGATAAAATAACTCCAATGATGCAGCAATATCTTGGTCAGAAAAAGCAGTGGCCGGATTGCCTGTTGTTTTTCCGTCTGGGTGATTTTTATGAAATGTTTTTTGATGACGCGATAACAGCAGCAAGGGAACTTGAACTTGCTCTGACAGGTAGAGATTGCGGATTGTCTGAACGTGCGCCTATGTGTGGTGTGCCTTATCATGCTGCAGATAACTATATTAATCGCCTGATTAGTCGTGGATATAAAGTGGCAATCTGTGAGCAGGTTGAAGATCCTGCTACTGCAAAAGGCATAGTAAAACGTGAAGTGATTAGGGTCGTTACGCCAGGCACCATAACCGATATTGCTTCTCTGGACGAGAAGCGTAATAATTATATTGTTTCTATATACCAACTGAACAAATATTTTGGATTTGCTGCTTGTGATCTCACAACCGGTACATTTGATGCTACTCAGATAATTATCGGACGAACAGATGGTAAATTAGCTGACGAAATATCCAGATATAAACCAGCTGAAATTGTTTGTCAGCAGCATTTCGCAGACAGTGATCTCTGTAAAAAGATGTTATATCAGAACAATGCCGCTTTGACAGTCAGACCTGACCATTATTTTTCTTTGGCTGCTGTACGTGAACAACCAGTTTTGACCAGCGCGCAGACTGATTGTTCAAGCTCCGATGCTATTTGGGCACAGGCAGCCGCTGGACTTCTAATGTATTTGCAGGAGACACAGCGCAGTAGTATAAATCATATAGGAGCCATACAACCATATATTATTCAGGATTATATGCAGCTTGACTCAATGGCGCGCCGTAATCTTGAAATCACTGAGACACTGCGGGATAAACAGCGAAAAGGAAGTTTGCTCTGGTCAATTGATCGAACAAGAACCAGTATGGGCAGCAGACTGCTTAGACGCTGGTTAGAACAACCGCTGATTAGTCGGCATGATATCATTTGGCGTCAAAATGCTGTCAGACTTCTAAAAGATGAATTTATGCAACGTTCAGAATTAAGAGACATGTTGCAGGGATTATATGATCTTGAGCGTCTTGCCGGCAAAATCGCCTTGGCAAATGTCAATGCGCGCGATTTGTTATCACTAAAAAATACATTGTGTAAAATACCAGCTATTCTTGATTTAATGAAGGGGTGGCAGGATGAATATTTGATACGACTGAGTGATGAGCTCGACCCCTTGGAAGATTTAAAACAACTTCTTGATGAAGCTATCGATCCAGAGGCTCCAATATCGTTAAAAGAAGGTCATCTTATCAAGCCTGGATATGACAAGGAAATTGACCGATTGCGTAATGCAGCCGTTGATGGAAAAGACTGGATTATTCAGCTTGAGACTCGAGAACGAGAGAGTACTGGAATTAAAAACTTGAAGGTTCGCTATAACAAGGTCTTTGGTTTTTATATAGAAATCACAAAATCTAATATTGATCAGGCACCTGAACACTATATAAGAAGACAAACATTAACAAACGCGGAGAGATATATTACTGAAGAACTAAAATCGATGGAAGACACAATATTGGGAGCTGAGCAGAAGTCGATTTCACTTGAGTATGAGGTTTTTTGTCGCATCAGACAGCAAGTTGCTGACAAAATATTCAGTTTGCAGCAAAACGCTAAGGTTCTGGCTCAGCTTGATGTTTTGTCTGCGCTTGCTGAACAGGCAGATCGCGGTCAATATTGCCAGCCGGAAATATCACTAAGCGACGAACTTGAAATAATTCAGGGACGTCACCCGGTAGTGGAAAAAGTGATAGATAATGGTAGTTTCGTACCAAATGACACCCTGCTTGATTTGCATGACCGCAGGGTGATGATACTAACCGGTCCAAACATGGCAGGTAAATCAACTTATATGAGACAGGTTGCGCTGATTGTACTGCTTGCGCAGATTGGCAGCTATGTTCCTGCTCAATCTGCGAAAATTGGTCTGACAGACAGGATATTTACCCGTGTAGGCGCATCTGATGATCTCGCAGGAGGTCAGTCAACATTTATGGTTGAAATGAATGAGGTAGCTCAGATTCTCGATCATGCTACCGGTCGAAGTCTTCTGATCCTCGACGAAATTGGTCGAGGTACAAGTACGTATGACGGATTATCAATTGCCTGGGCGGTCATCGAACAGGTTTCAGATAAGCAGCTACTTGGCTGTCGCACGCTGTTCGCCACACATTACCATGAATTAACTGATCTTGAAGGAATTCTTCCAGGCGTTTTTAATAGTCATGTTGCTGTTGATGAACAAAACGGTGAAATTGTTTTTCTTCATCAAATCAGAGAAGGTGGGTCTGATCAGAGCTATGGTATTGAGGTAGCCAGGTTAGCCGGTGTGCCAGAACAAGTAGTTCAGCGTTCATGGGAAATTTTACATCAACTTGAAGCGGAACATGGTGGTCAACAACGGATTCGTATCAAGAAAATGGTCAAACCTATGGACGGACAACTCGATTTGTTTGCTTCCACTATGGCCATCAGGCAAGTGGATGAACTGCTTGATAGGTTGAGCAGTGTAGATGTTCAACAATTAACTCCACTTGACGCACTGAATTTATTATATGATCTTCAGCAAGAAGCAAAAAAGAGCTTGAGGAAAGAAAAATGACAAAAATTCATGTTTTGGATAGTTTAACGGCTAATAGCATAGCTGCAGGTGAGGTGGTAGAGAGACCAAGTTCGGTTGTAAAAGAGCTGGTTGAAAACTCGCTTGATGCCGGAGCCTCTGTTATTTCAGTTGAAATATTACAGGGAGGTATCAAGCTGATTCGAGTTTCAGATAATGGCACAGGACTTGACTCTGATGATGCTCGACTTGCGTTTTTAAGGCATGCTACCAGCAAACTGAATATAATTGATGATCTTGAACAACTCGTGACAATGGGATTTCGCGGTGAAGCGTTGGCAAGTATTGCCGCTGTATCACAAGTATCGTTATTTACGCGTCAGCCAGAAGCTGACGAGGGCATTGAACTTAGAGTTGAGGCAGGAGATATAGTATTTGAAAGCGTCAGTGGCTGTTCTGTAGGTACTACCATTTCTGTAGAAAACCTGTTTTTTAATACACCTGCAAGATATAAATTTCTTAAAAGAGATCAAACTGAAGCATCATATATTACTGATCTTATTGAGAGAATGGCATTGGCAAGACCAGATGTTTCGTTTAGACTATTCAACCAGGGTCAGGAAATTCTCCATACACCAGGTAACAATGATTTGTTAAGTAGCATATTTGCTGTCTATGGTAAAAACACCGCACGAGCAAGTTTACCGATATTTTTTGCAGAGGAGCCTGTAGCGATAGACGGATACATCGCTTCGCCTGAAATAACACGTCATAATCGCAATAGACAGAATACTTTTGTTAATGGACGTCTTATTAAATCAAAAATGATTACAGCAGCTCTTGATGAAGCATGTAATACATGGTTTATGAAAAATAAATATCCGACACTTGTGATTAATATTAATTTGCCTGCAGCTCTTGTTGATGTAAATGTTCATCCGCAGAAGATGGAAGTAAGATTCTGGGATGAACGTAAAATATTTCATTGTATTTATCACGCGGTGAGGCAAGCACTGATCGATTATAGTGGTATACCTGGGAATGATGATGATTCTGAATCATCCGAAAATGAAATGATTGAAAATACTTCAGTCGACAAAATAGCTCCACAGCTTACGCAAACGGAACTGCCTTTTACCGTAGCTGTTGATAATCAGCATTTTCAGGAAGCTGAACAAGCGAAAGAACTTATTTATCAGTCATCAGACAATGTTCAAACAAATGAGAATATTGAGTTTTCTGATGACAACCTTTCTTTAACTGAATCACAAAGTGATCCTATGCCTGATAGTGATCCTATGTTTGTTAATGAAGCAAATGGCAATATGTCAAATGAAAAGTCAAATGACAATTATGAAGTTAGTCATAATAAAACTGAAATAGAAGGAAATAACAGTAAAATTAATGAATTGATGCATGCAAGAATTATTGGGCAGGCGTTTCAAACATATTTAATCCTTGAATGCAATCAAGAACTCTATATGGTAGATCAACATGCAGCGCATGAGAGAATAATATATGAGCGTTTAGTAAACAGAAATTCCATGAGAACTGATGATATAAACAGGCAGCCTCTTTTGGTTCCGGAGCCTGTTCAGGTAAGCCGATCAGAGAAACAAAAAATTCTTGACGTAGAAGGAGATCTTCTACAGCTGGGATTTGAATTTGATGATTTTGGCCCTGAAACCTTACTTCTACGTAGCGTTCCTGGAGAAGCCGGCAACCTTATAAATGCTGGTGCGGCCTTCCGGACAGCTGCAGATACACTAATCGAAGGTAATATCAGCGGTCCTGAAGCAGTTAAACACGTTTATGAAAATATTGCCTGCAAGGCGGCGGTAAAAGCTCATGATTTGCTGCATGAGAGCGAAATGATTAAGCTGCTTCAAGATTTACAACAACTGGAAAATCCATATCATTGCCCGCATGGTCGACCAATAATAGTTAGAATGAGTAAGTATGAACTTGAAAAAAAGTTTAAGAGAATAGTATAAGAAGAGAGACTTCAAATGGATTTTAAAACTGTGATAGTGATTTGTGGACCTACAGCAAGTGGTAAATCGTCAACAGCTATCAGTTTGGCACGTCTGATGAATAATAGATCGGATGATATACAAATTGATACCAAGGGGGCTGAGATAGTATCGGCTGATTCAATGCAGATTTATAAAGAACTTAATATCGGTACTGCAAAAATATCTCAAACTGAACTAAAAGAAATAAGACATCATTTAATTAATATTTGTCAGCCAGAAGAGTATTATAGTGCAGCTCAATTCAAGAATGATGCAACTGAAGCCATAAAGGATATTCATAGCCGCGGCAAAACAGCTATTGTGTGTGGTGGTACCGGTCAATATCTTAGTGCGTTGATAGAAGGCATCGAATATGTTGATACTCCTGTAGATATAGATTTAAGAGACTCTCTCAACAGACGTGCGGATATAGAAGGTTTATCAAATATGTTTGAAGAACTGAAAGATATGGATCCCGCAGCAGCTGCCAAATTATCGATATCTGATAGAAAACGCATAATAAGAGCTCATGAAATAATCAGATCAACTGGTAAAACTCCAACTGAAATAAACCTTCTATCTCGCCAAAAAGGCCCGGATTTTCAGTTTTTGACGTTTTGTCTGTCGCCAGATCGTAATTTGCTCTACGAGCGAATTAATAAGCGTACAGTTATGATGTTAGAGGATGGATGGATAGAAGAAACCAGTAAGATTATTGAAGCAGGGATATCGGAGCAGGCTACTTCGATGCAGGCAATTGGCTATAAACAGATCAAACATTATCTACATGGTAATGTTGATTATGATCATTTGGTAAACGATATTCAGCAGGCAACACGCAGATATGCCAAACGACAGTTAACTTGGTTTAGAAAAATGAAAGATGTTTATTGGCTGAATAATAATGATAACAATAATAATCTTCAAGAGATTATTAATATAATTAGCGTTTGTTAAAAATAATACTGGAAAAAGCAGTTTTCTTACAGTATATGCTGTTTCTTCAGTGATTTATCTGCATTAAACTTGAACTATCATTTTTTTTGGAGGTAATTCTTATGTACAAATCAGGAAACAGTTTCAACAGGCATAATCGTGAAATTAGATTACAGGATGTTTTTCTTAACTACTGCCGGCGTGAAAGAATCAGGGTTGAAGTTCAAACTCTCGATAATAAAATGAAATATGGAATTATTATAGGGTTTGATAATCATGCAATTATTCTTGAAGAAAATAAAAGACAGCATCTTATATATAAGAGTGCTGCCGTTGCGGTAAATCCTCAGACGGAGGTAAACCACATATTTAATGATCATAATAGGAATTTTGTGATAGCTGATACTCCTGAACTGAATATAGAATCAGATGGATACTCTGAATACGCCACAGACTTTTCCTAAAATACTACAGTCAGCTCTATCAAAAGGAATTGGATTATATGCTGGATTTTGCGGCATAAGGAATATTTTGCCGTCTCTATTCATCAGAGTTTTAACAGTTGCCTCATCTTCAACAAGAGCAACAACGATATCTCCGTTTGCTGCGGTATTTTGTTTGCGGACAATAACAATATCACCATCAAGGATAGCAGCCTCAATCATACTATCTCCACGAACTTTTAAGGCAAAAACATCATCGCTGTCAGAAAAATAATCAGCAGGAAATGGCAATGTTCTTTCAATATTCTCGTGTGCAAGAATAGGAAGACCTGCGGTTACTTGACCAACAAGCGGCATTTGTCTTGACCTTGCCTGTTCAGTTTCAGGTATAGTAATTGCACGTCTTTTGCCAGATGAATATTCAATTCTGCCAGCTTGCTGTAACCGTTTTAAATGACTATGTATTGTTGAAGTTGATTTTATACCAACACCTGAACAAATATCTCTGATAGCTGGCGGGAAGCCGTTATCAGAGATATAATCAACTATGTATCTATAAACTTTTTCTACAGTTTCATCTACGTTAGCTCTTGTAAAATGATAGGTAGACATTTCTGCTCCTCCATATTTTCAATACATATAGCTGATGAATATGTTAACAGCTATTATGAAACAATCATAGCAAAAGCATACTTCTGTGTCAAACTTTTGTTCGGATTCATATGATTTCTATGCAATTATATTGGTGTTTGATGAAATTATCAGTAAAATAAGCTATAATCTCGTTAGACATTTTAACTTGAAAGGATTTATATGATCAATAATCCAAAGAGATCTATCAGAAGACCTAATTCATCTTCCAACAGAGCGAAAACGAACTTAAGTTCGTCAAATTCGTTTATGGAAAAAATCTCGCATTATGGACGTACAACTCTAAATGCTATTAGCAGACTTACAAGATCTGGAGTTTACAAAGCTAAGAGTTATCTGGCTGATCATAAAGAAAAATCTGACATGAAGATTCGTAGAACTGGACGAGAGAGAGTCTATAGGTTAAAAGGTTATACGACTGTAGCTAAAGTTAACAGAAAGAGACATGCCGAACGTCAACAGAGATTCTTACGTAAATTTTTATTCGTAATAATAGCAGTTTTAATACTTGTAGTTTTATTTACTGCTTTGAATCCATTTAAAGATATGTCAGAGTTCAAAAAAATTCTCGGAATTGAGAGCGTCGATGATTTACGTCTCAAACCAGATAATGAAAATGAATCTGAT
>JAQVJP010000018.1 GCA_028695145.1 Eubacteriales bacterium | reverse complement strand
ATATTTCAGAGATTCATGCAGACAACGCCAAAAGAATATCTGACAAGATTTCGGATGAGCAAGGCGTCAGAGCTGCTACACACTTCACTATCCATCGGTGAAATAGCAAACTCAGTGGGCTATAATGACGCTCTGCTCTTCTCAAAATCATTCAAAAAAGAAAAAGGTGTCACACCAACCAAATACAGACGCCAGACGGAAAAAAATCTGTAAATTTTCACAAGCATTCAATTATGTCTATGCCCGTAGGTATATGATAAGATGAAGATACAAAAAGTTGGTAAATCAAAATATTTCACTCCGGACGGAGGAATAGCGATTTGATCAGGGCATGCGGCAAAAATATTATTATAATAGCTTCTCTTTTTCTGACTGTTATTTTATTCAGTCAGTTTATGTGGCCTGCGGTCAGCGTTTTCGCAACAGTCGAATCAGAGATTCCCGTAACAGGTGCAAACAACTCCGAAGACGAAAAAAATAATATTTATGACGGCCTTGAGATTGAACACGACGCGAAGTCCGTAATAGCAGTAGAAATAGGCCGTCAACAGGTACTATATGAATACGCCAGCAATTCAATCATGTCGGTTCCGGCGGCTTCCAAACTTATGACTATGCTGATCGCCTGTGAACGTCTGCCTCTTGACACCATGGTAACTATCAGCTCTGTGGCCGCCGATATGCCTGATGCCGATGATTCACCTGACTATGTAGAGTTACAAACAGGTGACAAGTATCTGCTCGAATACCTTCTTCTACGCATGCTCTATTATAATTCTGATTCGGCAGCGGTAGCTATAGCAGAACAAATAGCAAATGAGGAGGCACGCTTCGTTGAGCTTATGAACAGCCGAGCCCAGAGTTTTGGTATGACACAAACCAATTATCTCAACAGTACCGGCAAGCCTGTTTATGAAGATTTCGAAGCAGACACGGCAATCCCGCCGACGAACCGGCCACTGCAATATACCACGGCCGTTGATCTGGCTAAGCTGATGAACGCCGCTCTGCAAAATGAGACTTTTACCGATTTGTTTTCAAGGTCTAATGATCAGATAATCATTAACGGTGAGAAGCTGGTGCCAATGCGCAACGAAATAGAGCCGCTGTGGACATTTTCTGAGAACGCTGTGACCGGAGCTTTTTTATCCGGCGGGGCGGTCATAACCCGTGGAAGCAAAAACGAGATAAACTTGATAACTATCGCCATAGGCTCAAATACTGATAATATCTACACGGATACTATAAACATATATAATGGCATAGAAGACTTCTATGAAATATCAACACTGGCAAAAGCCGGTGACCTCTACGCTGAAGATTTTGAGCAAACTGTAGATGGCGAAACTTTTGGACTGGTTTATAGCAAAACAACATTTTATATTCATCCAAAAGATAATGAGTTCCTCAAGAGTATCGTATCTTATAAGACATATGGTCCACACAGCCGCCCGATCCAACGCTCAATGTTGGTTGGCCAGGTTGTTTTTGAACTGCTTGACGGCACAAAAATACCGGTAGAGGTATCTCCGGACCGGCAAATTCTGTCGACTATTACGATTCTTGATAGGGCACTTGATCAACTGCAGCAAAATCAAAACCTGACTTATGTGATCATTGCCGCACTTGGAGCTTTTGCCATTGTTCTGCTATGGCAGCTGTTTAAAGCAGTTAGAGAAACTATTCACCTAATCATATTAGTCATCCTTGATAGGAAAACCCGTAAAACTTGAGGACATGCTCACTATACTCTGGTGTGTAGCCTTCTGGTGTACCAGGTAATAAGCAAGGTCAGGGCCCAGTCGTAAAACCACAATACAATTTGCGCGGCAGCGAACAGTACTATAATCACCCAAACCTGCGGCAAGTTTTTGAGCCAGGGATACGCGGTCAGGTTTAACGGGTTAACATTTAGTATAAATAAATAAACAATTGCCGCCAGCCCGGCCATAACAGTCATAATCAGTTGACTTACCAATTTAACAGGCAGCTGTTGGCGAAACCCAATCTTCTCAACTAAAAACAATCGGCGCTCCAGAAGAGCTTTTGCCAGTGGCCACGGGCCAAAAACAAAAATAAAAGGCAAGCTGAAAATCAGACCGGGCCAAATTATCGCGAGCAGTGCCGACACAAGATAAACATAAACCGCTGTTTTTAAATCTGTCCTCATCACGGTCACTGCTATACAGACCGAAGCCAGTGACATAATTGTCAGATCCCCTGTCGGACTGATAGAAGACACCAGCAAAAACACCATAATCAGTGCAGCCATCAAGCCGCCTGTGGCAAGGCGTGTGGTTCTCAGCAACATGTACAGAGATCGCCTCCCAGGCATTCACAACAAGAATCAGCACAGCAGAGACAACCCAGCGATGTGCAGAGACTGTCAGTGTCGGACTGGCGATATGGTCCCTGATTCTGCCAACGTTGACCATATGGGTTATACCCCGGTTGTTGCCCCTGTTGGTAATTACCGTAGGGCGCACCGTTATTATAAGGACCACGAGCGCCGGCATTCTGCTGCCAGCCACCGCTTTTCCCTGCATCCTGTCTATAAACGTTATCCGAATTGGTCAACTGATCATAGGCAGTATTAATTTCCTGCATTTTCTCCTGTGCCAGAGATTCCAGCGGATGATCGCGATAATTATCAGGATGATACTGTTTAACCAGCTTGCGATAAGCTTTTTTAATCTCATCCTGGCTTGCTCCCTGGCGAACACCTAAAACATCATAAGGATTTTTCGACATTTAACATACCTGCCTTGCTTAATTGATTCTACTTAATATTTCTCAAATTATAATTTCTCAAGAGACGCCCCACTGAGTATTCTAAGTCTGACATGCGGCAGTCCCATTCTTATAACATTCGCGATCAGAGCCGAATCTCTAACAAAATCGAGCAGCATCGCGGTTTTATCCATATCAGCCTCAAGATTGGACAGAGCCTTATCAGCTTCCGTCTTGGCCATATTCTCATTAAGAAGAGAATATGGATTCCAGTTTTTATTATCCATGTCGGTACGGTAATCGTCAATCGCATCCAACAGGTAAATCCATCGCCCAAGTTCTTCTCCGAGACAGGCAAAAGTTTCTTCTATCATCCGCCTTTCCACAGATACAGTCTGTTCATCAGCGCCATCAGTGTTATTAGTGCCGTTATCGACAGTAACATCACGATCCAAAAATTGATGTTTAATACCCTCTCTGAAAACGGCTGCCAATAATTCTCCGAAGCAGGCGGAAGCGGCTTCAGGATCAGGTTCCCCTTGTTCAACCTCATTTAGTTTCCGCAGACTATCGGCTATTGCCTGAGCAAGCATTGGAAATCGAATTTCCGCCTTCTTCCGGGCAGAGCTCAAGGCGATGGTGACTGCTCCGCCACGAACGGCATGCCCGTCATTTTTGTCATCCGCTCCCTTATGCCAGGCCAGAAGAACAGTCACAGCAGCACTGAACTCCAGCGCCCGATTATGCTGCATGATTGTTTTACGCTTAACAGGATTGAGCAGGCAAATATCCTGCTGTTCATCTGCTTCATCCTCAGCGAAGCACTGCAGCAGTATCGCCAGGAAGGTAAGATCATAAGTCAAAGCCAAACGCGGCAGCGCGCCATAATCTCTGCCGATCTGTTTGCACAGACCGCAATATGCCGATTGATAATAAGTCCACTGTCTCACCAACAGCTCAGACTTGAACGGCCTGATGTATCCAAACATTATCTTCCTGTATCCCCCGTATCCGCGGTCAGCTTCGCTTCACAAGCTCGTTTAATTACCATGTCATTTATGTTATCATATAATGCATTTATAATATAAAGCATGATTATGAACGATTATGAACTTTTTACAGTTCATGGTTGTCTTTTTGCGATTGAAGGGGGATTTCTTAAATGAGCAAACCTAACGAGGTGCGCACCCGTTTTGCGCCCAGCCCGACCGGCTTCATGCATGTCGGCAATCTGCGTACCGCACTGTATGAATACCTTATTGCCAAGGCCTCAGGCGGCAGCTTCGTTCTACGTATCGAGGATACCGACCAGGGACGCCTAGTTGACGGCGCAGTTGATATCATTTATAAAACACTTCGCGAAGTTGGTATGCGGCATGATGAGGGACCGGATATCGGCGGACCTTATGCTCCCTATGTGCAGAGCGAGCGTCTTAGTATGTACAGGCCGTACGCTGAAGAGCTCGTAAGCCAAGGACAAGCTTATTACTGTTTCTGTACACGTGAGCGCCTTGACAGTCTAAAAGAAAACGCTGAGCCCGGGACTTTTTCCGGTGGCTATGACAGACATTGCCGCGACTTATCTGAGGAAGAGATCAAACAGAATCTGGCGGCAGGTTTGCCATATGTCATCAGACAGAAAATGCCTCTCACCGGTTCGACGACTTTTGCCGATGCCGTGTATGGCAGTATAACAGTTGAAAACAGTGAACTTGAAGATCAGGTTCTGCTTAAATCAGATGGTTATCCGACTTACAATTTTGCCAATGTCATAGATGATCATGCCATGTCGATCACACATGTTGTTCGCGGTTCTGAATATCTCTCATCTACGCCCAAATATAATCTGCTTTACGATGCTTTTGGCTGGGCAGTTCCAACATATGTACATCTGCCGCTGATAAATGGCATGGATGGCAAGAAGCTCTCCAAGCGTCATGGCTCTACCAGCTTCGAAGGTCTGGTCAATGACGGTTATCTGCCGCAGGCAATTATTAATTATATAGCGCTGCTCGGCTGGTGCCCGGTAAATGACAACCGCGAAATATTTAGCTTAAATGAGCTTGAGCAGGTATTCAGTATTGAAGGCATCAGTAAATCACCGGCTGTTTTTGACTATGACAAGCTAACCTGGTTCAACGCCGAATACATACGCGCCATGGGACGAGCAGAGTTCATTGATCTGATCAAACCTCAACTTGAAACTGTTTTTGGTGAGCTGCCTCAGGAAGTTGAAATGCTTGCGGAAATTCTGCAGCCACGTGTCACCAAACTCACAGAAGTCCCTGAAATGGTCAGATTTCTGGCCACGCGACAAGAATACGATGTAGAACTCTTCCGCAACAAGAAGAGTAAATCCACACCTGAGACTTCAGCGGAGCTACTGCCTCAAGCTTATGAAGAACTTGCGGCGCTCACCGTCTGGGATCGCGACAGCATACATGATTGCCTGATTAGTCTGGCTACCAGACTTGAGGTTAAAAACGGGCAAGTTATGTGGCCGGTAAGAATCGCTGTATCCGGTCAAACCGTAACCCCCGGAGGCGCAATTGAGATATTGACTATCCTGGGACGTGAAGAAGCGCTGGCCAGAATCACAGCTGGCATCAATAAGCTAAATGTATAACAGCAGCCTTAGCTAAGTAGAAAGGAACAGCAGTATATGAGTGAAATTGAAAATAAGACAGAAGAGCTTTCCAAACATTTTATCCATGAAATGATTGAGCAGGACATTGCTGAAGGCGGACGTTTTGCCGGCAAGCAGGTACATACAAGATTTCCACCAGAGCCCAATGGCTACTTGCATATCGGTCACGCAAAAGCCATAGTAATTGATTTCGGTACCGCCGAGAAATACAATGGCGTCTGCAACCTGCGTATGGACGATACTAATCCAACAAAAGAAGACGTCGAATATGTTGACGCTATCAAAGAGGATATTCATTGGCTTGGTTATGACTGGGACGAGAGATTTCACTACGCTTCCGACTATTTCCCGAAAATGTTCGACTATGCCTGTGAACTGATTTCGAAGGGACTGGCCTATGTTTGTGAGCAAACACCTGAAGAAATGCGTGAATACCGCGGCACATTGACTGAAGCTGGCAAACCAAGCCCCTGGCGTGATCGCCCTGCTGAAGAGAGTCTTGATATTTTTAAGCGCATGCGCTCCGGTGAATTTCCGGATGGAAGTAAAACCTTACGTGCCAAAATTGATATGAGCTCAGGCAATATGAATATGCGCGATCCGGTGCTCTATCGCATCAACCGCGCACATCACCACAGAACAGGTGATCAATGGTGTATCTATCCGATGTACGATTTCGCACACCCGATCGAAGACGCCATTGAGAACATAACTCATTCGTTATGTTCGCTGGAGTTCGAGGATCATCGTCCGCTATACGATTGGGTAATTGCAAATATCAGCGCTCCAAGCAATCCCAGACAGATAGAGTTTGCCAGACTTGGCATCAATCATACGGTAATGAGTAAACGCAAATTGCGTTATCTTGTTGAGAACAACGTCGTAAGCGGCTGGGACGATCCGAGATTACCAACACTCTGCGGTCTGAGAAGACGTGGCTACACACCAGCCAGCATCAGAAATTTCTGCGAACGCATCGGCGTATCCAAGGTCAACAGTACAGTTGACTATGCATTTCTCGAGCATTGCCTGCGTGAGGATCTCAACGAAACCGCTAATCGCGTAATGGCAGTGCTACGCCCGATCAAACTAATTATCGACAATTATCCTGCGGATAAAACAGAATGGTTTGAAGTTGAAAACCATCCGGCTCACCCGGAAGCAGGCAGCAGAAGCGTCTCCTTCTCCCGTGAGCTCTGGATTGAAGAAGAGGACTTCATGGAACAGCCGACAAAAGGCTATTTCAGACTTTTCCCGGGCAATGAGGTCAGGCTGAAAACCGCCTACATTGTTAAATGCACCGGCTGTATCAAGGATGAAGAAGGTAATGTTGTTGAGGTACATGCTGATTATGATCCGCTGACCAGAGGCGGCAACACACCTGATGGACGCAAGGTCAAGGGAACTATTCACTGGGCCGATGCCTTAACAGCTCTAAACGCTGAAATCAGACTCTATGACAATCTGTTCTCAGTGGCCGATCCTGACAGTGCTGAACGCGACTATCTCGAATGCCTGAATCCTGAATCTTTGAAAATACTTGAAGGCTGTAAAATAGAATGTTCGCTTTCAGAACTTAAACCGCCGGCAAGCTTCCAGTTCATGCGTCAGGGCTATTTCTGCCTCGATAACACCGACAGCAAACCGGGGCATCTCGTGTTCAACCGTTCTGTATCACTCAAGGACAGCTTCAAACCGAAGAAATAGCAATATAAATGTTCAGAAACCGGCACAAGCACTACCCGACAGAAGCGCAGGCCGGCATCAGAGGAAGGATGATCATATATGCTGCCATTTGAATCATATACGCCGACAAGACTAATAATGGCACCACAAGCCGAGCTGCAGGCCGCTGACCAGATAAAAAAGCATGGAGGCAGCCGTGTCCTGCTGCATTATGGTTCCGGTTCCGCTGTACGCAGCGGACTTATCGATAGGATTCGTCAGTCACTCGAAAATGAAAATCTATTTTTTATTGAACTTGGCGGAGTAGTGCCAAATCCACGTGCCGAACTGGTATATCGTGGTATCGAGCTCTGCAGACAAGAGCAGATCGACTTCGTGCTGGCGGCAGGTGGCGGCAGTGTACTTGATTCGGCAAAAGCCATCGCCATCGGCAGTTGCTACGAGGGGGATTTCTGGGACATGTACGGTCGAGGCGCGACACCGACCGGGCGTCTTGGACTTGGTACAATTATCACCCTTCCGGCAACCGGCTCCGAAGCTTCTAACAGCAGTGTCATTAAGAATGACCAACTTGATATCAAACGCGGTCTGCGAAGTGATCTGAACAGACCTGACTTCTCACTTATCAATCCCGAACTGACATACACATTGTCACCATGGCAGATTGCCTGCGGATCCTCGGACATTATATCGCATATTCTTGAGCGATATTTCAGTCCAACCACAGGAGTCGGACTAACTGACAGACTATGCGAAGCCGCCGTCAAAACAGTAATCGACGAGACACCTTCAGCGTTAAATAATCCGAGCCAATACGACGTTCAGGCTAACCTCTTCTGGAGCTCAACAGTCGCGCATATTGGCTGGCTCGGTATGGGCAGACAAGAAGACTGGAGCGTGCACGCGCTCGAGCACGAACTGAGCGGACATTATGACACAGCCCACGGTGCCGGTCTGGCAGCACTATATCCGGCCTGGCTCAGTTTCATACTTGAACGCGAAGTCAACGGTGGGAAGAAGTCTGCTAAGGACAGCGCGATCATCGCCCGTATCAGCCAATTCGCCGAGCGAGTTCTCGGTATACAGCTTGATTTTGCCGATTCTCTATCGACAGCTCGGCAAGGCATAAGAAGCCTGTCCGCTATCTACCGCAGCTGGGGTTTGCCGGCCAATCTTAGTGATATGGGTATACCATATGAAGAGCTGCCGAAACTTGCGAAGCTGGCAAAAAAACGACCTGATGGATTCGCCGGAGCCTTCAGTCCTCTAAACGAGGCGGACTTCCTGCAAATCTATCAGATCGCCTGGAATTGGCAGTATTAATTAAGTATGACTGCTGTCATGCGATTTTCAGGAGTTATTTACTCATGCCAAAAGCATAAACTGTAATATGATGGAATTTTTCCCCGGCCTTGAAAATAGGACTGGGGAAATTTTTATGTTTAAGTGAGTTCGGGAAAAACTGAGTCTCAAGGCATAATCCGCCACGCGAACGATAAACCGCTCCATCCTTAGCTACATGCTCTTTTACGAAATTACCGCTGTAGAACTGAATACCAGGCAGAGTCGTGCTGACAGTCATCGTTCTGCCGCTGGCCGGATCAATCACCTGAGCGCAGCGTTTCAGCGTCCCATCAACATCACGAATCACAAAATTGTGATCATAGCCCTGTCCTGCCTTAATCGCGGCGAAATCTGAATTGATGCCATCACCAATTCTGGTCGGTTGTCTCAAATCAAGTGGAGTTCCCGCGACACTGGTAAAAGTTCCATTCGGGATGCATTCTTCATTGATGGTTGTAAACTCATCAGCCTCAATCATAATAAGATGATCGACAATTGAACCGGCCTGATGGCCGGATAGGTTGAAGTAACTGTGATTAGTCAGATTAATAACCGTCTCTTGATCACTGACAGCTTCATACTCAAGTTTCAGTTCATTATCAGAGGTCAATGTATAAGTTACAGTAACCTGAAGATTACCGGGATACCCCTCTTCCATATCAGGACTTATTAGAGAAAAAGCTACCGACGGTCCTTCCTCTGTTTCCAGTGGTCTCGCGGTCCAGATTTTCTTATCAAAGCCAACTGTACCACCATGAAGGTGATTGCGTCCGTCATTAGCTGCAAGCTTATATTCTTTGCCGCCCAGCTCGAAGACAGCATTCTCAATTCTATTGCCATGGCGGCCAATCAGAGCGCCATGATAGCCATTATCAGCACTCTCATAACCTTCCATGCTGTCATAGCCAAGAACTACATCAGCCATCTGTCCCGCAGCGTCCGGAATCAGCAGCTGCTGTACCGTTCCACCGTAATCAAGCAGTGTACATACGGCTCCACCGTCACCTTCAAGACGCCAGGCCTGCACCTGCCTGCCATCGGCTGTTTTACCAAATTCACCTACCGAAATCTGCATAATAAACTCTCCTTGTCTATATATTTTTCAAAAAAAATCAAATGTCTTCACGCAACAATTATATATCATCAGAAGGCCTGACGATATCCAATATAATCCACATATTTTCATTCATTCTCTTGATAAATCTGATTGCTGGAAACACGCACATGTATCCCCTGCTTCACAAGATGCTGCAAAAACAACCTCTCCACATGGGGTTCACGAATACGCCTTGAGAAGCTTACTTTTAGCTTATCGCCATAGCTTAAGATGGCGGCGTTGATCCAGTTATCAAGCGAAGGCCCCATCAGCACCTCAAAACCACGAACGTATTGAGCCATCTCAGCGGGTACGGTCACCGGTCCAACATTGGTCATCGTACTGGTTATCCGGCTGTCACCACGGAAGAAATAAGCAATCCGCAAAATCTGATTTTTCAGTGGAAGCGGAATCAACCGCGTAACTATGCTCTGCTCATTTCTGACATTGGAAGCCATCTGAACATTGAGATATTTCTCCTTCGTCCTCAACTTCATGTAATGATGAACTTCACTTAGAATCTCTTCAAAACTATACTCGCCATAATCCTGATGAACCGCCGGATAAACCCTCAGGAAGAAATTGCGCAGCGTACGGCTCGGATAAAAACGTCGCATATTTACCGGTACCGCGATAACAACCGGTCTGCTGTGTCTGCGCTCCTCCGCCTGCTGCAGCTGGCAGAAGGCATAGATATATGAAGCAACAAGATAATCGTTTATTGTCGCGCCATGCGCGGCAGCTGTCCTTTTGAGTTCATTAACCGACAGCTCAGCATTGATCACATGAATACGCCCATAAGGCTCAAGCTGCCCGCGCATATGCCAGGCCGGCGGCATATGCGGATCACGACGTCTGGTCGCTCTGGCATATTTTTTATAACTGTCCTCCGCCTCCTCCGGCTCAGGCAGCTGCAGCCAATCGGCCACACCCTGCTCAGCAGGTATCCTTACCGAGTATTTACGCTCAAGATAGCGGGCGGCCAGTGTTTTAACAAAAACCATCGCTCCGGTACCGTCTGTAAGAGAGTGAAAAAACTCCACCGAAATTTTTGTATGATAATAGAGCACGCGGAAGAGATAACCTTGATTATCCTTGCGATATAATTTCCTGCAAGGGAAGGCTGTGTCCTCATAAATCACCGGCTGAGATTTATTTGGCTCAAGATAATACCAGAAAACTCCCGGACGCATTCTCAGCGCGAAACTCGGGAAACGCGGCAGAATATCCAGCAGCGCCTGATGCAGCACCCCAACATCCACATCTTCAGTCAATTCCACTGACAGACGAAAAACAGCCGAAACCTTGCCATTTTTAATCGCCGGGAATATTTTCGCTGAATTATCCAGCGGATACCATGTACGATTCGGCATGATCAGAGCTCCCTTCCGGCATACTGTGCCATGAACAGATCAGCATAGAAACCACCGGCTGCCATCAGATCATCATGCGTTCCTTGCTCGATAATGCTGCCTCTATCCATTACCAGTATGAGGTCTGAATCAAGAATTGTCGACAGACGATGCGCAATAACAAAACTGGTTCTGCCTGCCATCATCCTGGCAAAAGCACGCTGAATCTTCTTCTCGGTATAAGTATCCACATTTGAAGTTGCTTCGTCCAAAATCAGTATCGGCGCGTCGGCCAGCATGGTTCGGGCAATACTGATCAACTGTTTTTGTCCGGCAGACAATTGATCACTGCCGGCTCTGATAACGGTATCATAACCATCAGGCAACCTACGGATGAAGCTGTGGGCACCCGCGTCAATTGAAGCAGCTATAATATCTTCATCCGAAGCATTGAACCTGGCAAAAGCGATGTTCTCACGAATAGTTCCGCCAAACAGCCAGCTGTCCTGAAGTACCATGCCAAAAGATGCCCTCAGGTCATATCTGGTCATCGAAAATATAGATTGTTGATCGATACTGATATCACCGGACTGAATGTCATAGAAGCGCAGAAGCAGATTAATCAGAGTCGTCTTGCCGGCACCTGTCGGTCCAACTACAGCTACCTGACTGCCGGCCGGCACATGAAGATCCAAATCAGTAATCAGATTCTGACCAGGATAATAGGAGAACTCGACATCGCTCATATCGATCTGACCGTCCTGTGCCGTGAATTTCTTACTGCTGACTCGATCATCAGCTTCAGTTTCTGAAGCAAGCAAAGAAAATATTCTCTCAGCACCGGCCATAGCGGACTGAAGTTGAGCAGCCACGGATGTGATCTCATTTATCGGGCGTGAAAACTGCATACTGTAACCAAGCAAAGTCGCAACATTACCAGTGCTCAAACGCCCGGCGACAGCAATGATACTGGCAGCAACAGCCACAAGAATATAAGCACTTGAATTAATCAATCTGCTCACCGGATTACTGAGGGAAGAATAAAACTGAGCTCTGCGTCCGGCATCATATAAATCACGATTAAGCTCCTGCAGCCTCCGCGCGTATATTTCTCTCGCCGCCATACTCTGCAGAAGTGACATCTGCTCAGCAGCCTCCTCGGCAAGCTGTCTAAGACCGGCAATCTTTTTCGACTCACGCTGATACTGTTTCCTTGCGGCATTAGTAATACGGCTGCTGACAAAAAAAGAAACTGGTGTCAGCACAATAATAATTAACGTTACACCTGCATGCAAACGCAGCATCATAAACAGAGTTCCAATCAGAGTCACCAGACCACCAAAAGCTTGTGACAATCCGGTAACAAGACCATCAGAAAGCGCGTTCAGATCATGAGTAAGCATGCTGGCGATATTTCCCGAATCACGTGAATCAATCTCACTAAGCGGCAGCTTGTCAGCATGCAGCGAAATCTCCCGCCGAAGATTAGCAGCGACACCTGCGGAAACATTCACAGTTGTATTAAACAGAATTTTTTGACACAAACTGCCAAGAACTACAGAAATTACCAAAAAAACAATGACAAGCCGCAACTCAGACCAAATAACCTCACCCTCACCTATCATCGTATCAATGGCTAAACCAGTAAGCCAAGGAGTCAGAAGCAGTAAACCGTTACCAATCAGAGCAAGCAAAATAATCGCGACCAGCCTCGCCCGGTATCTGCTTATTCTCTGCCATAATTGCCAGACTGTTGAATTCTTCTCAATCATTATCCGCTTCCTCTTCATGCTGTCTGGTATCAAGCTGCGAGTGAAAGAGCTCACGATACATATCAGAACCTGACATCAACTCTTCATGCGTACCTGAAGCAAGCAGCGCACCATCATCCAACAGCAGAATATTATCAGCATCACGAATGTTGGCGATTCGCTGAGAAATAATTATCCAGGTACTACTTTTCAGAAACTCATCTAACATAAGCGCACGCCGCAAAGCCAAATCTGTAGCATAATCAAGCGCACTCGTACTATCATCAAGAATAATAACACGAGGACGGCCAAGAATCGCACGAGCAATCGCCAGACGCTGCCTTTGGCCACCGGAAAAATTTCTGCCGCCCCTTGTTACCTGGCTGTTTAAACCATCATTAAGCTCACGTACGAAACCATCCGCCTGAGCCAGTCTGAGAGCATGCCAGAGATCGTCCTCGCTAAACGCATCTCTGCCCATACGCAGATTCTCTTCAATAGTTCCCGTCATCAGCGAAGGATTCTGCGGCACATAACCAATAAGACTGCTTAACTCTGCTGCGGAAAACTCATCAACAGCACGGTCACCAAGCATAATCCGACCCAAAACAGGCTCATACAGTCTGACCAGCAGTCTGGCGATTGTACTCTTGCCACTACCCGCCGGCCCGATCAGTCCATTAACACTGCCCGGCTCAAGCTTGAAACTTAACTGCTCAATAAAACCACCCGTACTTCGAGGATAAGAAAAATCAACACCGGCAAAAGCAACTGAATTTTGTTGTGAATTCTCGGTAGTATTTTCTGACGTGGTAAAATCACCCTCAACTTCGGACGCGGCAACAGTCATGCCAAGGATTTCCTCTGTCCTGCCGGCCGAATTCCAGGCTCTTGCATAGAGCATCACAAGATTAGCAACAACAATCAGAGCCTGCAGAATCTGTGTCAGATAATTGATCAGAGCGATAAGCTGACCTTGACTCAAGCGGCCATGATCAATACGCCAGCCACCCAATAGAAGAACCGCGGCAACCGCGATATTTAGAAGCAGCATAGTCAGCGGATTGAGCCAGCCGCTGAGCCGACCTGCCTGCTCAGCCAGATCGCGCAACCTACTGCTGGCGGAATTAAACCGTGCCGCGCGCAGCTCCTGCCGATTATAGGCTCTGATAATACGCATCCCCTGAAGATTCTCCTGCATGATAGCACTCATATCATCCTGCTGCTGCAGCGTTTTACGATGAAGAGGCACAGATCGTGACATGATAAAATACAAAACTACAATAAATAATGGAATAACCAGCACAAAAACAGATGCCAGCCGCCAATCAATCAGCAGAGCCATCACAAGCGCGCCAACACTGAGAAAAGGCGCCCGCACTACAAGTCTTATCAACATAGCAACTGCCTGCTGCAAGGTCATGGTATCTGTAATCAATCTATTAGCCAAAGAAGAAGAACCAATCTGCTGAGCATCGTCAACTGACAAACGCATGATACGATCCGCCAGTAAATTTCGCAAATCAGTACCATATCCCTGCGAAGCACGCGACGCTGTATACTGGCAGATAAGAGCACACAGCAAACCGGCACAGGCTAAAACAAAAGCGAGCAAACCATACTGCCAGATAACCTGGGTGTTTTTTTCAACTATACCTTTATCAACGATAAACGCAATCAGAATAGGTACAAGCAACTCCAGCACAGCTTCTGTTAACTTGAAACTCGGACCAACAATCAAATGAGTCCGATATGGTTTAAGCAGACGAATAACATTAGGAAATCTCATTACTATTTATTTTCTCCGACTTCTTAATACTTATTTTCCGATCAAACCCTACATGAATCGCCCCAGTCGGGCAAACCGTGGCGCACTCACCACAACGGATGCAATCAGAACCGTTAGCAGAAAATGGAACTGGTACAGCCATCGGACATTGCCTGGTACAACGACCACAACTTATGCATTTGTCTTGTTCTACCTGAACACGGTAAAGACTTATCTTATTGAAAAAACCATAAATAGCTCCGAGCGGACAAACATAACGGCAGAAGGGCCTCATCGTGACAATTGAAGCGGCGATAATAATAATTAACACAAGACTCTTCCAGCCAAATAACCAGCCGGCCAACGCACGTAAATCAACATTAACAGCTAACAGAGGCCATCCGGCCATAAGGGTACCAGAAGGGCACACAGCTTTACAAAACCATGGGGAACCATAGCCACCACCAACAGATCCCAGAAAAGGCAACAAAATAACAAACACACCAAGAAAAACCAATGGCATTCTACGTAAAACAGCATGTACCTTCTTGTATTTCTCAACTTTGAATTTTCTGCCAGGCAGCTTATGCAGCCACTCCTGTATCAAACCAAAAGGACAGAGCCAGCCACAAATAAACCTGCCGAAAATACCACCCAGTAAAATCAAGAAGCCAAGAACATAAAAAGAAATTCGTTGATATGGATCAGCAATAGAACTCTGCAACGAACCCAAAGGGCAAGCGCCAAGAGCTCCCGGACACGAATAACAATTCAAGCCAGGCAAACAAACATTTTTAGTTGGACCCTGATAAATTTTCCCCTTAAGAAAACCCACCAGATAGCCATTACCGGCAATCATCGCACCAGTCTGCACCAGTTTACGTTTCAGCTTTTGTAACATACTCAAATCCTCCACACAAACTTCAGCCAATGCCGATACATTCAAAACAAATATTGGTCGCCTTGCGGAAAACAAGCGCTACCTCTTCACGGAAAATCCCCAAGGCTATAAACAAAATCGCCAGAATCAGAATTATCCAACGCAGATAACTCGCCACATACGGCAAACGGCCTGAATCAACTATCCACCTTGCACCGCCATCATCATTTTGCATACAACAATCCTCCGCCATATCAATCAAACAGACTTACAATAATCTGCCAATATATTAACACAAAAAAAGCAGCTTCCTCAAAGTAAAAAACCTGAAGAAGCTACTCTTATAAGCGCACTTAGTCCGTACATAGACACACTTGCGATTATCTACTATTTTTTTTATGCAGACAGATAATTATCAATCATCTCGCGTAATGGATCCTGCAGCTGTTCGGCATAACCCATAGCGCCATCAACAATCTGGCCATCTTTGATTACCATGAAGGTTGGAATGGATTGTATCTGGAAGGCTTGAGCCAGTGCCGGCTGCTCATCTATGTTAAGCTTAACTATATAGGCTTCACCTTCGTATTCAGTCGCCAGTTGTTCGACAAACGGTGCTGCCTCTTTACATGGTCCACACCATGCTGCCCAAAAATCAATAAATATTGGTTTATCAGCGTCTTGAATAAATGCCTCCAGACTCTCTATTCCTTGAGAGTTGACTGACTCTCCGGAAGATACAAGAAGTTGGGCTTCGGCATTGATAACTTCGGCAGGTTCCTCTTCTTTATTAAACCAGTCTGGTCCCCAGGCAGCCACAAGAGCTGCAGCTGTTCCGATCAGCAGAACTACCGCCAGACCAATACCTATGAATTTTACTTTTTTCTTATAATCAACCATTAATAAAAAACCTCCGGTTAGCTGAGTTTAGGTTAGTATATCAGCCAAACGGAGGTCGTACTGTGATACAAGTCACAGTAGTAAGTTTTATAAATTTTTAAAAATTGATTATCTACTAATCAATATTTGCGTTTGATTTTCTTCGAGGTGGTTTTCTCAAACTCGGTTGTCCTTAGTTCGAAGCGTTTAACATATTTGTAAGTTGCCAACGAATGGTTGACTTCACGGATAATCTTTTCTATTTCTGCTCGCACTCGGTCATCGTCAAGAGAAATAGCTCCGAAGAGTTCATTAACCTTCTCTTCACTGGGGAAAATCTCTGCTTGAATCATAGTTTCTTTGCCATCACTATCGGAAGCACTTGATACAAGGCACTCAGCTATCAGATCATGCTGCAGCAGCAAAAATTCAATTTCTTCGGGATAAATATTTTTACCATTATTGGTAACAATAACGTTCTTTTTGCGTCCGGTGATAATAACAAAATTATCCTTGTCAAGATAGCCGAGGTCACCGGTATGGAAATAACCATCCTTGTCGATCGCTTCTGCTGTTGCCTCTTCATCTTCATAGTAACCAAGCATAACGTTCGGACCTTTGCCGATTATCTCACCGATACCATTCTCGTCTTTATCAATAATCTTCACATCAACGCCGGGCAAAGGAAGACCAGCGGACTCATTCTTATAATAGGCATCTCGGTTTAACGCAAGTATAGGCGCACATTCTGTTAGTCCATAACCCTGAACACAGTGGATGCCGAGATCTTGCATACCGCTCAGTACAGAGGGATCTATAGCGGCACCACCAGCGATTAGAAGACGCAGGTGCCCGCCGAAGTTGTCATGTACTCTCGCGAAGAGTTTGCGCCTCTTGTCAACACCTATTTTTCGCAGCAAACCGCTGATTTTAAGTCCCATTCTGAACTTTTTAGCCATTTCAGGAGTAGAAGTCGCCGCCTTCATGATGCGCTTATAAAACAGCTCCATCATCAGAGGGACCACAAGCATGATTGTAACTTTTGATTCCTGCATATTCTTGGTAATATGTCGCAAGCCTTCGCAAACCGCCACTGTACACCCACGATAAATCGGGCAGAGGAAGCCACAGGTACATTCATATGTGTGATGCAGTGGCAGCACCGAGAGGAAAACATCATCCGGACCAATATACAGCATGCTGCACATAGCCTGAAGATTAATGCAGATGTTCCTATGTGAGAGCATAACGGCCTTAGATATCGCCGTAGTTCCTGAAGTGAAGAGCAAAATACCCAGAGTTTCCGCATCAATAACAGCATCAACAAAAGTCTTATCACCTTGTCCGAGCAGTTTATAACCCTCAGTCAGACAATTCCAGAAATAGAGATCACCAGATCCCTCAACCGGCTCATCCATAGAAATAATAATTTTCATCTCAGGCAGCTGATCTCTGATCGCGTCAACTTCTTTGCGCTTGGATCCGGCGTAAATAAGTACGTCGGCATGCGCGCGATTGAGCAGACTTGAAATCTCGGCAACAGGCAGCTCCTTATCCAGTGGTACAACTATACCGGCACCATTAACAGTCGACATATAACTGATATACCATTCATAGCGTGTCTCAGCCAAGATAGCAACACGTGCCGATTGCAAACCTTGATTCATGAGATATGTACCAAAAGCGTCAACATCTTCACTGTACTTCTTATAAGTCACAGGAAGATATGGCAGGCTCTTATCTTTTGCCGGTGTCGCATTGTTGCCATCTTTATTGTTAGCGTTAATAGCGCCTTCGGCTTCGGCCACAGCGGCAGCATCGCCCAAGGCTCTGGGATCTTTTACCAGAAATGCGGTGTCATTTGCGTATAGTTCAGCGCTCTGACTGAGCATATCCTTCAGATCCTTGATTTTCCGTACTTCATACAGAGGTCCGTTTTTCATACTGCTCTCCTTCAATTGTTGTCCGGCAGGTCAAAACCCGCTCAACCCGCCCATCTAAGTCGCACGGAATCAATTTTTCTTTGAAATTCAAAGCATTACAGCAATTCCGCACAAGCCGCTTACACTTAATGCTTCTGATTATACCCAAAAAAGCAGTACGAGGTCTACAATCTTGTACCATATGTCATAGATTAATGCATACAAATTTGATAGGATTTGAGATTAAGGAAGAAATAATAATAATTCAAGTAAAATAGTATCAACGGAGGACAAGACAAATGCTTAGAAATGTAAAAAACAATGTCAGCTGGGTCGGCCATATTGACTGGGAGCTCGACTCTTTTCACGGTGACGATTACTCGATCCATAACGGTTCGAGCCAGAACGCATATTTGATCCAGGAAGAAAAAACTATCCTGATTGACACTGTCTGGAAACCACATTCAAATGATTTCGTCAATAATCTTAAGCAGGAAATAGATCTCAAAACCATTGACTACATCATCGTAAATCACGGTGAAGTTGACCATAGCGGCGCGTTGCCGCAGCTGCTCGATGAGATTCCCGGCACACCGATTTACTGCACAGCAAACGCCGTTAAATCACTGACAGGGCAGTATCATAGGCCGGACTGGAACTTCAATGTTGTTAAAACCGGTGATACACTCGACATCGGCAACGGTAAGCAGCTGATTTTTGTTGAAATGCGCATGCTCCATTGGCCGGATAGTATGGCAACCTATATGACCGGAGACAATATACTCTTCTCGAACGATGCGTTTGGCCAGCACTTCGCTGTCGAAGAGTTATTCAACGATAAAGCAGATCAATGTATGCTCATGGCCGAAGCCATTAAATACTACGCCAATATCCTGACTCCCTTCTCGCCACTGGTAAAAAACAAGCTAAAAGAAGTAATTTCTCTCGGTTTGCCAATTGACATGATCGCTCCAAGTCACGGAGCCATCTGGCGTGACAATCCCATGCAGATCGTTGAGAAATATCAGGAATGGTCAGATAATTATCAAACAGACCAGGTCACAGTAATTTATGATACCATGTGGAACGGTACACAAACTCTCGCTCATAACATTGCCGGCGCTCTTAATAAGCTCAGCCCGGAAACGCGGGTAAAAGTCTGCAACTTAGCTATTAGTGATAAAAATGATGTAGTTACGGAAATATTCCGTTCAAAAGCAATTGTCGTCGGCTCACCGACAGTGAGCAACGATATACTCTCATCTGTCGGTGGCTTCCTCCACTTCGTGCGCGAAATGAAGTTCAAAGGCAAAAAAGCCGGCGTATTTGGCTGCTATGGCTGGAGCGGCGAAGGTAATCGCGTACTGCGGGAAATGCTCGAACGTGCCGGTTTTGATCTCGTTGAAGAAGAAATCAAATGCAATTGGAACCCCGTTTCTGACGATAACCTTCGCGCTGAAGCCGATAAACTTGCCACTTCAATTATTTCTTGATCTGATTGAGTTGGCTATTTAGTTCAAGCAGCTGCTCGCGGGTGAACTTCACACCGGTCATCCCGAGCAGCCCTGTGAGACGAATCAAAGTGAAACCGCCAAGCATTTTCATCATGTTCTCGTTCATTTCGAATCCGGCCATTTTATCCTGACCCATTGACTCGGTCATTTTACTCATCAAACCCTGCATGATGGCAGCACCGGCCGGGCTAAGCATAATATCGCTCATCTTGTCGTTCAGAGAGAAATATCCTTCCGGCTCGGTAATATCGAACCAATTGAGAATCGCGCCCTTCTCCCGGAGCTTGTATGCTTCATTGAACTTATCAACTTTATTGATTGTACTCATATCACGGCAGTCTCCAGCAACAGCTGTTATTTCCGACTTGCCTGAATTTGGCACTTCAAAATAGAAGAATTTTTTGCTGCCATCCTGTTTGCCAATACTTCTGCCGTTGACAAATAATTCGACTTCAGGTTGATTTGAGTAGACGGTTATTTTCGTGGTGTCCTCGACGCGGTCTACATAGCGTTTGCCACAGATGTGGACAAAAGCATCATCCGAGAGCCACGCCTTGTACGCGTAAAATGAATCTTTTTTATATTTACGATCAAATGTCACGAGACCCTTGTGATTCTGTCCGTTTTCACCGCCTTCGTTACGGGCGTCCGCACCGAAGTCAAACATATTCCAAACATGTGTCGCCCAAAGATATGGTCGATCCCAGAATTGTTTAATCAATTCTTCATGGTAGTACGCCTGATATTCCTCGGTATAATCACCCTGCTCAGGATTTGATGTATGCCAGTTCAGAGCTTCGCAGCCGTATTCACTACAGCCAATAGGAATGTTGGGATGAACTGCATGGAAGTTATCAAACCAGGGTCCGTTCATGGATGTGTCTCCACCGTACCACCCGAAATAATGATTGTAGGAAACTACATCAGGAATCTGCACATATGGATCGTTGATATCGCACATCGACACGCAGGCGATAGTTGTAAGTCTTGTCGTGTCCATCTCGTGCACCAGATCATTGAGGGTTTTATGATTCTCGATCATATCATCATTGTTAGTAGAAGACATACTGATCTCGTTAGACAGCCCCCAGACGACAATACTTGGATGGTTATAATTCTGAGCCACCAGTTCACGCATCTGCGAAATTGTGTTATCTCTTGCGTTCGGCATATGTTTAGAGATATAAGGGATCTCTGCCCATACTACCATGCCCCGCTCGTCGCAGAGATCATAGAAATATTGGTCATGCTGGTAATGGGCAAGACGAATAGTGGTCGCGCCCATCTCACAGATCAAATCCATGTCCTCTTCATGATGTTCTGGCAATAACGCGTTCCCGAAACCCCAGCGATCCTGATGACGGGAAACACCTCTCAGCGGATAGCTTCTGCCGTTCAGAATAAAACCTTGATCCGGATCGATGGCAAAAGTCCTTAACCCGAAGCGAGTGCTTACATTATCGATAATCTCCTCACCGGACACAAGCATGACCTCAGCAGTGTAGAGATATGGATCCTGCCGACCATGCCAGAGATGAGCGGATTGAACCTTGAGAGTCACAGCGGTTTCGTCAGCCGGCGTTTTATACTCGGCAACAACGACGCCTCCGCCATCAATTACCGAATAGACGAGTTCTTGTCCGGGTTTAATGTCGTTAAGAAAAACCTCAATTTCAACAGCAGCACTCGCGTTTTTATTTTTAGTGTCATCTTCATTATCTGCCAATTTGATCTGCGGAGTTACTCTCAACCCTTGAGAACCATAATAATCGAGATCAAAATGGGAATTATTGACAGCTATGAGGTTAACATCACGATACAAACCACCATAGAAGGTAAAATCAGCCATTTGGGGATAGACTCGATCATTCTCAGAGTTGTCGACTGCAACGGCAATCAAGTTTTTGCCATCCTGCAGTGCTTCACTTACATTTACACGCCAGGTTGAATAACCGCCGTCATGTTGTGCGAGCCGACTTCCGTTTACATATACTTCTGCAGAAGAGTTTGCACCCCTAAACTCCAGATAATACTGATCAGCAATTGGCAGATCTGCCTTATCCAACTCTTTTACATAAAGACAAGTGCCACGATAATAATCATTACCACCATCCTGTCCATCGATATTATTCCAGGAATGTGGCAGATTCACAAAATCCCATTTAACCGGCATGGTCTCAGGTACTTCCTCAACCATTTTTGTATAAGCCCACTTATAATTCAAATTAACAATTTCACGCATACTGTACGATCCTTTCTTTTTTAACCTATTCTTCACGCTGATGCTTAGCCTTAAGCTGTGCCACATTCTGATCGACCTGCCGCTTGTGCAGTGGATACCAGAACCAGAGGATTGCTGCCAGAATTAAAAAACCGGCGGCGGGAACAAGTGTTGATATATCAAAAATGCCATTAACGACTTTGTTATCGAAGGCAGTAGCCTGACTGTAGCCAATCAGACTTAGCAATGCGCCCGAGATACCAGCAGAAGCTGCCTGTCCCAGTTTCCTGGCAAAAGAATACACAGCGTAGATAGAACCATCTTCGCGGATTCCATTTCTTATCTCAGAATAATCGATTACATCAGTAATCAAGGCCCAGCTGACCATGGCAAAAATACCAAGACCGAGGAAACATAATGTCTGGAAAGCCACATAAACCCAAACATTTTGCGGCCGCAGAATAAATAGCACAACACAGACAATTCCGGACATAATATTAGCGACAACACTAACCTCGGCTTTGCCGAATTTTTTACTGAGTGGTTTGGCCAGCGGCGCGGCCAGAATCATACCAATCATCATAGTCAAGCCTGCAGCAGATTGTGCCTGGGCGTTATTGTAGAAATTGGGATAAACATAGTTTGCCATCTGCTGCATCGTCAGCTGTGATAGCAGCATCACAATAGAAGCAGCGATAATCGAAATAACAGCACGGTTTTTTAATATATTCCCCAACATGGTTTTAAGTGTACTTATCTGCTGTTGATTGGCCGGAACACGAACACGTTCTGTTGTCAGCTATGGCTTTCATAGGATTATCATATGAATCAGACGCACTCTTCGGTTATGAAGCATTTATTTCACCGTTATTATTTGGCGGAGCTGCTTCTCTGCCACTTCTAGTCAAGTATTCGAAGAGAGAACTGACTGTCAAACAAGCGATTTTTCGAAATATAATGCATTTGGTACTGCTTGAAGTTCTGATTTTGGCACTTCTGTTCACGGCAGAATTGATTACTAATTTCTCAATAGCGATCTCGCTTGCCTTCACAATATTTATAATAGATATGACAGTCTATCTGGTGCTCTGGATTAACGATTCACGAACAGCCCACGCATTCAACGAGGCATTATTGGAAATGCAAAATCAGGAAATACACAAGCAAAATAATCAAGTAGATAGGTAAATCGCTTCTCATTAATTAATCATCAAATCTGCAGAGCATTAAGATACGCTTCTTTGACCCGGAGCTGGAACAGAGGTATAATGTTACATACGATTAACTTTGAAACTAACTGAAAGATGCTTGTTGGCATCAGAAAGGAAGGCAAATATGGAAAAAGTTATTCTAAAATCAGAGGTAAGACCGCTCAGCTCGAAGAGCTATCTCAAACAATTGCGAAACACAGGAAGAGTTCCCGCAGTCTTGCACAATCGAGGTGACGAGTCTATGAATCTTGCTGTTGACGCGCTTGATTTTAAAAAAGCTCTCAGCACACCGGCGGGCAGCAATGTCATGCTGAGCATTGATGTAGACGGACAAGGACAATATCTTTCCCGAATCGAAAACATTCAATATGACATCCTGCGTGAAGGGGTTTACACACATATTGAATTCGGCCAAATTTCAATTGGCGAGGAAATTGAGGTGCACGTCCCCGTTATCGTAACCGGCCAGGATAATCGCGAGGCCGATGACGGCATAGTCTCACAGACACTGCATGAGATCGCGATCTCAAGTAAACCTGATGATATACCTGCCAGTCTGCACGCTGATATAAGCAAAATGACGATAGGTGATGTACTTACTGTTAGTGACATCGAGCTGCCACAAGGCTGCACACTTGTAACCGAGGCAGATGAAGCGATTGTCAGCATAATCGCTCCTCGTGTCTCCGAGCCAGTAACAACTGAAGCAGCGGACGAGAGCCCGCTGGCTGATCTTCCCGGCGGCGGACCAGAACCCGAGCTTGTCTAATCGTTTAGTATCAGCGCGAATTATATTTACGAAACAACTCCTTAAACCACAAAGGCCTGTGATCATGTGATCACAGGCCTTTATCGCTACAGGGCGAAGAATCATTTATTATATTTTATTGAAATTTCGAATTTGCCATTCCCCAGAGACTCTCTGCTTCCGTCCGGAAGCAGAAGCTCTGCGGATGTATTAGCCGGAATCCTGCCTGCAAAGCGAATATTACCATCGTTTTTGCACCACTCGAACTCAATTTTGCCATTTATACTCTGATATGTTCCTTGTGCCGATTTAAGCGGGCAATCATATTCCGGCGCAAAGAGAATTTTATTATACCCGATACCATCATTTTGTATACCAAGCACTCTGCGATAAATGAAGTCACCTACACATCCAAAAGCATAATGGTTAAAGGAGCAGTTATTTAAAGCTCCATCCGGACGAATAGCGTCCCAATTCTCCCAGATTGTAGTTGCTCCCTTATCAATTTCGTACAACCACGAAGGACATTCCTTCTGAAATAAGACTTTCCATGCAGTTTCCTGATAACCATAGTCACATAGAACGTCAAGCAAGTGCGGAGTTGACATGAAACCGGTATCCAGACAGAACCGATTTTTTTCGATAAGTTGATTGAGTCGTTCCGCGAACACCTCGGCTGTTCTTGATGATACCATATTATGTTTCAAAGCAAGAATATAGTTTCCCTGCATTTCTTGGCCCAGCCGGTTATCTTCAGTCACATATTCTTCTTCGAAGGCTTCGCGTACCCTGCGAGAGAATGATTCATATTTGCTCGCGTTATCACTATACCCAAGCAAGCGAGATATACCGGCGTATAGATCAGATATATATGCAAGTAGACTTGTATCGGCATAGTTCATAGTAAGGAAAGCAGATGCCGGCCCATCACTGAACCCTTGCTCATTAACAACACTGGGAATTATCCAGTCTCCGAAGTGAAACCCTGTGTTTATTAAATAGTGCTGATTGTCAAGTTGCCGGTCTGTCATATTTTCATTTAGAACACTCTGTGGATTTATCTGGTTGTTCTTGTTAGGAAGCTCATCAGCAGCCTTCACCATCGCGGATAACCATTTACCCATAGCATCGTAGTTTTCTTCAAGAACTTTTTTATCTCCACATAAGCAATATAGTTGCCACGGGAGAGTTAGTATAACATCACCCCAACCAAGCGAGCCAGCGTAGGCCTGCTGAACATAGTTTTTTATCTGTGGTACAGTCCCAAGTATGTGTCCATTATCCATCTGTTCAGCACGAATACTCTTCAACCAATCCTTATAAAAAGCGATCATATCCTGGTTAAAAAGCGCCGTCGCGCCATAAACGACAACATCGCCAGTCCAGCCAGCCTTTTCACGTGTTGGACAATCAGTTGGTATAGTAATATTATTTGATCTCTGACTCCAATAAATATTACTTTGCAGCTGGTTTAAGCTAACATCAGAACTGGCAAAAGTTCCCGTAATTGGGTTATCGGTGCTTATCGCAAGCGCGACAAATTGTTCAGGTCTCCAATTGCTGCCTCCTCTGACGCGAACATAACGGAAGCCATGATATGTAAATCTGGGCTGAAATACTTCCTCAACTTCAGAACCACATATATAGGTATCTTTCTGCTCCTTATTGGTTCCAGCGAAGATATAGAAATAATTACCATCCTTATCCAAGGTTTCACCATGTTCGAAGGTAATGACTTCTCCTTCTACTTCACGAATGTTTACCCGAATTACTCCCGCAAGATTCTGTCCAAAATCAACCAAAGTGTCACCATTGGGCGCCTGCCAAACTTTTTGAGCAGGAATTTCCGTGAAAACTCTTACAGAAGGATGATTTTGAGCTTCTATTGTATCGTCCGGATCTTTTTTTACATTTACAGGCTTCCAAGCAGATGCATCATAACTTGAGGTAGATGGGTCGCCATTATCCAATCGCGCGTCGTAAAATTCCCCAAGAAATAGATCTGCGTATCTGATAGGCCCGTCATACGTCCATTTCCATAGCTCATCACTACAGATAACAAACTTATCACCGTTTTCGTACGTAATTTCCAATTGTAGTAATAGGCCGGGAATTTCGCCATATTCGCAGCCTCTTCCCAAAGCGATTTTACCTTTATACCAACCATCTGCTATCGTTACCGCTATGACATTATCTTGGCCAATCAGTTGATCCACGTCATAAACCTGGTACTTCAGGCGTTTCTCATATGTTGTGAAGCCAGGATTTAACAATGTGTCAGAAACCGCTCTGCCATTTATTTTTACATCATAAATCCCATGTGAGGTGACAAATAGTCTGGCTTTGCGTATGGTTTGATCACAAGAGAATTCTCGTCTCATTCTCACTGCCGGATCGTACGGCTCAAGCGGCAGCGATTCAAGAATATCTCCTTCCATGCGCATTTCTACCTGCTCACCACGCATAATAGCAGACATTGTAGACTGCCATTCTTGCTGAGCTTGTATTAGGGGATTTGGTTCAAGCTGTGGTAGAGGGTCTGGTTCAATCCATTTAGCTTGCCACTCAGACGAACTAAAAAAGGCTGTTTCAAAAACATTGTTTTCACTTATGGCTGTATCTCCGTTTTGCGAGATAGATTTTATCGTGAAAAAATATCTTGAACATGATTTCAACCCAGTACCTTCATAAACTATCCCCGTAGTCTCTGAACTTACACGTATCCCACTGTCCCACATTACATGACCAATATCGTCAGTAACTAATATCTGCCAGCTCTTCTGGTGTATGTTTTGTTTTTCGGATTCTATCTGCCAGGAAAAAGTTGGGTTCATAACGGTTACAGCCAGAGGAGCTTGCATAGTCTCACAGGAAACATTTGTGATTTTCATATAATTGCTCTCCTTAGTATTAGTATTAAGATTAATACAAGTTTAGCTTTAAAACCAATGGTATTGTTGCAATTATTTGCACTGTGTTATAATTATTTGCACTAATATTTCTAATGCTTTTTTGAAGATTAAATTGCTTCAGAGTTAGGGAGGATACATGGAAGATAACATTGAGTGCTTATTACAAATAATTTGGACAAACTATAAGTTATCCTCCTATTACATCAGCGAGGGAGTAATATCAGCTGAATACTCAAACTCTCATTTCGCCAGAAGAATTATCCATAACTTTTTGTCAGATAATTCACTTATTAAGAAAGACAAGGTTCTCTATTTTCAAAATCTTACAATGGGTATTATTACTGTATACTTGGAGAAACTCGATGCGTTTTGTGTTTTTGGTCCCTATCTTAGAGTGAGATTTGATATTAACAACAGCGAGAACCTTTACTATTATACCGACTTCCTCAGAATCCCTTCAAAAATGCACTCAGATTTTTTTAATTTTTTCAGTACATTACCTTGTTTATCTGAGCCAGTAGCTTACCAATGCGCAGCAGATGTTTTCAAATTATTCAGTAATAAAGAATCAACACACCCAACTGAAATCATTCACTACGGCTTCGGCAAAGATAACTTCACCTCATTTAATATAAAAGCAAATTTCAAGACTATATCCACTGACAGAGAATTCTCCGTTAATAATGATCAAGAGAACTTAAAATTAAATGAAGCGAAGAAAAATGAGAATACCATTATGTCGTTGATCGAAGCAGGCGATCCTGAAGGACTTCGTAATTTTGTCAGACAACAGGTATTTACAATACATACCGGAATTTTGAAGGATAGCATGAAAAACGCGCGTTACACAACCATTTCCTTCATGGCAGTAGCCTCAAGAGCAGCAGCCAAAGCAGGGTTAGAATTTCACCATGTTCAACATACTCTTGATTTGTACATCGCATATCTTGATAAACTAAACTCAATTGATGAGATTCTAAGTCTAACGTACGATATTTCTCTTGAGTATGCCATCCAAGTAAGAGACGCAAGGATTCCATCTAATGTTTTACCCGCAATACGCCAATCATTGATTTATATACAAAATAACATCTGTAAGAAATTATCATTGCAAGAGCTTGCGTCGTATGTAAATATGACTAAAACTTATTATTCCAGAATTTTTTCAAAAGAGATTAAAATGACGGTCACAGAATATATTACAAAAAGGAAAATTGAAGAAGCAAAAAAACTTCTTCAGTATAGCGATCTCTCTTTAACCGATGTTTCAGATCGTTTATCATTTTCAAGTCAAAACTACTTCCAAAATATATTTCGGCGGTATACCGGCATAACGCCTGGAGAATACCGCCGAAACAATAAACAATGAGCTATCCCTTCACCTCTCGATTTTTACATCAAGCTCAGACACTATTTTGGGATATTTGTATGGTTTTTCGTTTTTATCGTGGAGCGGGTTCCATACTTGTGCGAAGAATGGATCACGTTTGGCTCGTTCGTAGTAATTCCAGCTCTCACGTTCGCAAATGGGGCACCAGTGACCTCCTTCAAGAACGAGTCGCGGGCTGGCTTCGAAGTCATGACCAAAAGCGCATTGGAACTTAAGTTTCTGAGTCCAATTGCCGGTGATCATTTTTTCTGAAAGGCATTTACCACCTCTGAAATTGGCTGCGTTGCTGATATCATCAAGATTTAGTTGTTCTTCCGGTTTGCTCTCGTCATAGCCGCGATCAATATGAACTACTTGATTCCAGTCTTTAAAATGATTCTTTTCAAACTGGTCAAAAGCTTCGATCTTTTGCCAGGCTTCGCGGGATCCCCAATATGCGGCAATATGTTCTTCCATATTGTTTTCAATGAAGTTGACGGTTCCATGCTCGGTTTTCGCGAGTTTTAGGAAACGTTTCTTGATTATATTGCCCATAAACTTCTGACCACCTGGGAATTTTGTCAGGAAACGTGCAGCAGGTGCCAGTCTACCAAGATTTTTAAGATAGGAATCATAGAAATATTGCATACTGTCGTGGCGGAAATCAAGAATGTCATTAAGTTTATCGGAATCGAGATAATATTGTCCGTGGAAATTACGAGTAGCATACCATTTTGTGTCAGCAATATGCTCAAGATTTTTAAGCCCTATAGCACCGAACATACTGCAATACATCTCATATGCACTGACACGACAGCTCTCACCACCGCCGATATTGAAAATATGTCCCCAGAACTCACTTCCGAGCTCACCACGACGCTCACGAGCACAAAGATTACGTAGCAGTATTGCCGAATCACGATCAGATACATACTCAAGCACATTGTCCAGACAATTATGGAACATGATAGCGTCTTCAATACGAGCCATTGCCGGACCGATGATGCCAGTCTGCCGGAGACTAACCCAATAAGGTAATTCTGACTCAATAGCATAGCGTTCCGCCGCGATTTTGGAGACTGCATAATAATCGTATACACTTGGTTTGATCGGATCGCCCACCCTGCCCCAATGAATAGGCGGCATGCGATCACCGGTCTCAGCCACCGTACCGATATAAACAAATTTTGTTGTCTGTTCCTGACCAAGTTCGCGAATAGCTGAGATAATATTGACCGTTGAACCGAAGTTTATTCTCATAGCCTGATCCGGGTAATAGTCAGCCTGCGGCGAAACAAAAGCGCCGACATGAAGTACTATATCAGCGTCCTGAACACAACGACGAGTTGTTTTATAGTCAACAAGATCGCCCCAAACAATTTCGAGACAACCGTTTGTTGTATATGGTTCAAGCATTTTTTTGTTCTTATCTGATGGCCGAACAAGCACTACAAGTTCAATTTCAGAAGCATCTTTTAATAATTCGACCATACCAAGGAATCCCATGGTACCAGTTGCTCCTGTTAGAAATATTCTCTGTTTTTTTGCGGTTGTATTGATGTTATCATTATCAATCATGTGCGACACCTTTTATTATTCACCTTTCATTTCGATGACTTGTGATTTGCCATCGAGTACATCAAGACACAGCCTTATTGAATCGCCGATAGCAGTATCGATATTATCTGGCTGGACATCAAGAAGATCACAACCGATTTTCTTATCGATAAATTGATTTGAACATTGTAAATCAGCGAATTTGACCATATGCAGTCCACCTTCTGTTCCTTCACGTTCATGCCTTTTCATTATGCTTTTTCCACTCATGGCAAACATCCATTTAGGAATAGTCAGTACTCTACGCCCGTCAATTCCCATATGTCTATGAACTACCGCAAGAAACTCTTTCCAGGTCATATTGTAATAACCTATTGGCCAACATCTGCCACCTTTTGTCTTCTCAAGTGCGCCGGCAATAGCCTGCCCTACCTGCCTGACCGTTACCATAGTTGTGCCACCGGCAGGAAACATGGTTACTCCTCGCATTTTGCGAATCATTTCTACCAGAAACACCCAAACCGGTTTGCGTCCAGGCTGTGTACCAAAAATATAAGGCAGCTCCAATACGGCAACATTAAAATCATCATCAGCATGACTCATAGCCATGTTTTCCTGATCAATTCGGCTGCGAATATACGGATGCCATTTTGTAAGCTCCAGTTCAGGTCTTGTTTTAGCGAAATATGAGAAGTATGATCCGCAAATTACTGTATGTCGAACTCCACATGATTTTGCTATCCTCAGAAGACGCTCAAGTGCAGTGATATTAAATTTCTTGAACAAATCGTAGATTGGTGGCGCTCCTTCTACACGCTCGTCGACACCGGCAGCAAAAACGAAGCCTTCACAACCATCAAAATGATGTTTTAACTGCTCATCACTCATGTCCATAAAATTTCCAAGCTCAACCTCCATCTCATTTGGCAAAACAGCGTCTTGTGGAATTGGTGGTAGTGCGATCGTCCGTACCTGATGTCCTCTGCGAATCAACTCTGCGGCTGCCTCGCTACCAAGCAAACCGGTTCCACCGATCATAAATATTTTCATATTCTGAATCCTTTCATCAATCATCTTGACATATTTCCGAAATATTGACGTTTTCTCGTCATAGTTCTACAATACTGACACAGTGTCTTTTTTACAACCATCAGTTGTTTATAATACGCTCTGAGATAGACACTTCTGCCAGTATTGTTGTTTTAACAGCAGAACAAACCATTTCTATCAGATCGGAGATATATGATGAGCATTAATGAAAACCGCAGGATAAAGATGACGAAAACACTGTTAAAAGCAAGCCTGATCGAGCTGATGCGCAACAAGCCACTGAATAAAATTACTATTAGAGAGTTGTGCGATAACGCCGATGTTAATCGTTCGACATTTTACCTCTACTACAGTGATCAGTTATCTCTACTTGAGGATATCGAAGAAGAATTGCTATCACATGTACGCGAGCATCTCGAGAAACTGGATTCCGACTATGGAACTCTACCTTACCTCGAATCGATGTTGAAATACATTGTGGATAACGTGGAAATGTTTCGCACACTTCTCTGCTGTCAGGATAGCGTTAGATTTCAAACAGCTTTTGTCAGCTTAACGATGAATAGTCTGGCAAAAAATTTACAAATTCAATGCGATGAGCCACGCTTATCATATGTGTACGAGTATCTCTTGATGGGTAATCTTAGTGTTATTAAAAAATGGATAGAATCAGATTTTAATATTTCGACGCAGGATATGGCCAAACTTATTTTTCAATTATCCGACCAGGCTATAAGTAATTTGTGACAAGGAGTTATTATGCAATATTTATCTATCGAAGGAATACCAGCAGTCATCTGGGGTGAGAACAGTAATGATTTGATTATCGCAGTACATGGAAGTATGTCATCAAAAGATGATGTACCTATTAGAATTCTATCAGAAGAAGCATCAAAATTTGGGATTCAAGTGCTGAGTTTTGATCTTCCGGAGCATGGCGACAGAAAAGATGAACCAACATTATGTAAAATTGAAGAATGTAAACATGATTTGAATATAATTTACTCTTATGCACAGGATAATGCAGACAATATTCGTTTATGCGCAAACAGCATGGGTGCTTACTTCAGTTTATCAGCATACGCAAACAAGCCAATTAAGCAAAGTATGTTTCTTTCACCGGTATTAAACATGGAGAGATTAATCCACAATATGATGGAATGGTTTTCTATTAGTCCGGATGATTTACAGACTCAAGGTTCAATTCCTACACCGATCGGGCAAACACTCTACTGGGATTATTATCAATATGTCATCAATAACCCGATAACAAAATGGGATGTGCCTACTTCAATTCTATATGGACGACACGATAATATATGTGAATATGAAACAGTAAAACACTTCTCTGAAAAACACTCATGCGAGTTGATAGTGTCTAACAACTCAGAACATTATTTTCATACTGACAATGATATGTTGATATACAGGAATTGGCTGAGAGAAAATCTCGTTTAGTAGAATCAATTGTTGGTTCTAATTCATAAACTCCTCGTCGAAGGCATGTAATATCACTTCATGATTTCTGCGTTCGTTGCCGATATTCACGCGGCGTACAGCCCTCAAATTTCTTGAAGACATTTTGAAAGTAGCTCTGAG
>JAQVJP010000114.1 GCA_028695145.1 Eubacteriales bacterium | reverse complement strand
GTTAAAACAATTTCACAGGAGCGAGTTAAGGCTCTGCGTATAAGACTTACCGGTGAGTTGACCGCGAGGCAAAGACGTACTCACTATCGCCTGCCAATATGTCTGCCTTTTGCCTATAGGCAGTATAATACTGAGGATGAACTCGAATCAGGTGTTCCGTTTCGTACAGCCTTCACCAAAAATGTCAGTGGATCTGGTTTCGGTGTAGTTCTCAATGATATGCTTAGTTGTGGAGATATTATTGAGTTTCATCTTGTTCTTGATGAGGGTAGACCTCTCCGTGGTCTTGCCAGAGTAGTTCGTGTTGTTCCTGCTCAGATTAACGGTCTTGATAAATATCTTACGGGGCTTGCCACAACTCAATTAAGCCAACGTGATGATGACAAACTTTATAAATTTATTTTTAAACAACAGCGTCTTCTGCTTAAGAAAGACGCTCCCGGAGTATAAGCGTGCGTTCAAAATATTTGTTTTCTAATTATTGTAAATGGTTTTATTCTTTTGCTATTGTTTTGCTCATTTTAAGCATGACAATACCAGTAAGCGCCAATGTGACAGCAAGCGGGCAGAGCTGGCCTAATTCATTTGATGATGCTACAGCAAATGGCAGATGGCCAACGATTGAAGAGATACCGGCAAAAGCCTGGATAGTTGTTGATGCATCAGATGGTACTATTTTACTTGCTCATAACGAGTACGATAGAAATTTTCCGGCAAGTACAACGAAAATTATGACCGCTTTGACCGTATTGTCTGATTCATCTTATGACCCTGATAGAGTTCTTACCGCATCAGAAACCGCGGTAGATCTGTCTTGGGATTCTTCCAAAATTTACTTGCAGAAGGATGAGACAATTCGCATGCATGATGCCATGGCTGGTTTGATGTTGGCCTCTGGTAATGACGCGGCTAATGTTCTGGCAGAAGCTGTTTCTGGTAGTATTGAAGAGTTTGCCCGCCGAATGACGGTTGAAGCTTTTGCCCTTGGTGCAGAGAATACAAGTTTCATGAATCCTCACGGTTTACATGACGAAAACCACTACACCACGGCTGCTGATTTGGCAGTTATTGCTCGTGCGGCTATGCAATTACCTGATTTCAGAGAACTGGTGTCTGCTGAAACATATTCACTTCCTGCGAGTAATAAGCACTGGTTTAACGGCTGGAATACTATTCTCAATACCAATAGACTTATGCATTTTGATCAGTCATATCTATATTCTCCATATATTCAGGAAATAATAGGTATTAAAACCGGTACAACAAGCGCTGCCGGTTTTTGTCTTGTATCGGCCGGGAAAACACATGATAATCGTGAATTAATAAGTGTGCTTCTGGGAATTCCATATGAGGAGAAGCAGGGAAGTACATGGATTTATAGTCGTACACTTCTTGAAGAAGCAGCGAAAAAAATAGGCGCGCCAGCAGTTAAACTTGAAGATTATCTTGCCGAGCAAGCAGGAAATGTCGGAGATAACAATAACGCGGGCGATAATATCGGCGAGAGTATTACTGAACAGACTACAGAAGTTGTTGAAACCAGTGAGGAATTATCAGATCAGACAAATGTCAGCGAAACTATTGTTAAGGATAACAATACAAATAATCAATCAGTTTCCGATGATGGGGAAAATGATTTGCAGTCGACAGTTAAGTTTTGGATCTGGATTGTTCTTGCATTGTCACTTATCTCATTTTCCCTGTTAGTTGTAACGATAAGACAACGTAAAATCATCAGAAAATCGAGAATAAAAAGAACCAGACATATTCGCTGAAAAATCTGTCTGGTTCTCGATCTTGTGGGTTTTTGTCTAACTTAGTTATCTTCTTTTGCCGGTATTTTTGGTGCAGGCATATTGTTTTTATTCCAGTAAGCATTTACACAGTCTGCACAGATTCGTTCAGCAGTGTTCCAGTTTGTTACTTCAGAAATTTGCTCACGGCTTATTCTGCCTTCAGTAGCATATGTTATGTTCAGACATAGTTCATCAAGTATATCCTTGCTGAGCAAAGGACAATAGAAGGTTTCGTGTTTCATTCCCGGATCTCCTCCGATTTGCTCAGTGTTTACGACATTTGTTCTCGTTATTCTGTCAATACAGCTCTGCCAGAGTTGATCAAGTTTACCGTCGCGTTCCAAGGCACGTGCTTCCTCAATGATTCTAATAGTTGCTGATGTGCCAATTCGTGTTGCTCCTGCCGCAATCATTTCCAAGGTGCGATCAAGATTTCTAATGCCGCCAGAGGCTTTTACTCCTACACTTGGTTTGCAAGTGCCGCGCATCAATACAACATCTTCAACCCTGGCACCTGATGCAGCGAAGCCGGTTGAGGTTTTGACATAATCAGCTCCTGCTTCCTGACTAATGTGGCAGGCTTCAATTATTTGCCTTGGAGTCAGATAGGCTGTTTCAAGAATAATCTTAATTTTCATACCGATCTGATGAGCTTGTTGTACGCAGGAGGCGATTTCTGCTTTTACGTAGGCCATATCACCGGAAAGCAGCCGTGCTGGGTTTAGTACCATGTCAACTTCACGGCATCCATCCTGACCTGCTTGTCGAATTTCTTCAAGTTTCCCTGAGGTACTGGTTGTACCATGCGGAAAACCGATCACAGTCGAAACCACGGTCTTGCTTCCATTAAGAATGCCGGCGGCGAGAGATACGTCTGACGGTCTGACACAGACTGATGCCGTATGCCATTGTTTTGCGGTCTCACATGCCATTTTAACCTGTTCAAGAGTAGCTTCAGGCTTGAGCATAGAATGATCGATTACCCCGGCTATTTGCGCAGCGGTAATGGTTGTTGGATCAAAATCGTGTTTGGTTTTTGTCATTGTTCGCACCTCCATGATTTTGTTTCAAGCTTATGTCTCTTATATATTATTGTACTCTATTATCAATTTAATTATATAGATTAAGTGAAAAATATGACAATACACTCTTGTCAAAACAAAATGTGTTCACAGTGAAAATATACAACCATGGTTGCTGTTGCTCATTTTATCTCTCAATCAGGTTCACAATCCTTGTTGTCAGTTCTCGAAACCTTCCTGCATTTCACTAAGGATCATCCAACGTTCAAGCAGATCTTCATGTTCCTGTGTCACTTTGTCAATTTCTGACTGAATTTCCTGTAATTTGACAAAATCTGTCGCGAAGGTTTGATATTGCTTGCTTAGTTCAGTCAAGCGTAAATCAAGCGATTCAATATCTGTCTCAATTGTATCCCATTCGCGTTGTTCCTTGTAAGAGAATCTGCTTTTTTCTCTCTTCCTGGAATTGTTTTCCGATGATGGTGTACGTTTCTTATTGTCTTCAGCATTCATCTGACTATTATTTCCCAGCAATGAGGTGATTTTATCAGCGTTTTCGCTGTACGAACCTTCAAGCTGTTTAATGTTGCCATCTGAGCTGAAGACCATCAAACGGTCAGCTGTACGATCGAGGAAGTATCTGTCATGTGAAACTGTTATAACCGCACCCTGAAAATCATCGAGATAATCCTCAAGAACTACCAGCGTTTGTGTATCGAGGTCATTGGTCGGTTCGTCAAGTATCAGTACGTTTGGTGCACGCATAAGAACTTTGAGAAGTTGTAGTCTTCTGCGCTCTCCGCCCGATAACTTGCTGACTGGCTGCCACTGTACTGCTGGTGGAAACAAAAAGCGCTCAAGCAGCTGACTTGCGGATATTGAACCCTCATTTGTTTGAATAACCTCAGCTACATCTCTGACACTTTCTATAACACGAATGTCTTGAGGTATCTCTTCAGCATTTTGGCTGAAGACAACGACATTTACTGTGCTTCCCTGCGTTACACTGCCTTCATCAGGCAGAACTGTCCCGGCAAGTATTTTCAGAAGAGTAGTCTTGCCGCAACCATTTGGACCTACTATACCAAGTCGTTCATCTCTTCTGATTATGTAGGAAAAATTTCTGAATAACCATTTGCTGTTGTAGCTTTTGCCAATGTTATCCGCAATGATTGTTTCACGTCCGATTCTTGTTTTTACATTTATTAGTTCTGTTTTTTCGGCTTGCAGCGGAGAATCCTGATTTTTCAGTTGTTCAAATCTGTCGAGTCTGGCTTTTTGCTTAGTTGATCTTGCTTTTGCTCCGCGTCTGACCCAAGCGAGCTCTTGTCTTAAGAGATTTTGTCGTTTTTGTTCCATAGACCTTGCCATCTCAGCTCTTTCGGCGCTGCGTTCAAGGTAAGCACTGTAATTTGCTTCGTATCTATAAAGACTGCCATTTTCAAGTTCAAACATAATATTTGCTACCTGGTCGAGGAAATAGCGGTCATGAGTGACCATGATAACAGCACCTCGATACTGTTTGAGATAGGTTTGCAGCCAATCAAGCGCTATATGATCAAGATGATTGGTTGGTTCATCAAGTATAAGCAGATCTGCAGGTTCAAGAAGTGCCGCTGCCAGGGCGACTCGTTTCTGCTGGCCTCCGGACATGGTAGAAGCATCTTGGCTAAAATCATCAATTCCTAATTTGGTTAAAATTATGCGTGCGTTTTGTTCCAATTCCCAGGCGCCAGCTGAATCCATAGCTGCGATAGCCTTCATAAGTTTGTTTTGTGCAGACGGGTCATCCGGTGACGAAGAGGCTATTAGCTGAGAGGATTCATATTCTTTTACCGTTTGCACGGCTGCTGCAGGCTGGCAAAAAACCGCTTCAAGTACACTCTGTCCTTGTTCAAATTCTGGTACCTGAGGCAGGTACTCGATTCGTAAGTCTTTTTGCCGGATAAACTCTCCTTGGTCAGCACTCTCAAAACCAGCGATAATTTTCAGCAGTGTTGATTTTCCAGTTCCATTGATGCCAACAACACCAATTCTCTCTCCGTTATCTATTGAGAAATTTAAATTGCTGAATAGTGTTCTGTCAGCATATGATTTTCTTAGATGATCAACAGTTATTAATGGCATGTATTTACCTTCATTCCAAAGAAATTTCAGCCACTGTCCATATGGACTTGAGCTGTTCATATTGTAGCATATTAACTAAGCGGATATTTGCTGAACTGTCTTAACAAGTTCTTAGGGGAACTTGGGTTAAATAGCAGAATACAAAAAAGATAAACACAAGTGTAGCATGTGATACGAAACCAACGATTGACAAGTGCGATTAATAGAAATAGAATAAATACATAAAATCCTATCAAATTACAAGGAATTAAATTTTAAGCTGAAACATATAGTATTGTTTGATTCTGAACAGTATGGTTTGTATGTAATTCAGGCATAACAGGAGGAAAAGAACATGGCAAAAATCGCGAAGAGCATGACAGATCTTATAGGTAATACGCCGCTTGTTGAATTGTCTAATTTTGGTAAAAACCATAATCATCAGGCACAAGTTATTGCCAAAGTTGAATATTTCAATCCCTCAGGTAGTGTTAAATGCAGAATTGGACATGCTATGCTCGAAGCCGCAGAGGAAGAGGGAAAAATTGACAAAGATACAGTCATAATTGAACCTACCAGCGGTAATACAGGAATAGCTTTGGCTTTTGCGGCCGCGGCACGTGGTTATAAACTCATACTTGTTATGCCGGACACCATGAGTGTTGAACGTAGAAGTCTGCTTAAGGCCTATGGTGCTGAACTTGTGCTTACGCCTGGTGCACAAGGCATGAATGGAGCAATATCCAAGGCTGAAGAGATAGCAGCTGAGTATAGTAATTCGTTTATTCCACAGCAGTTCAATAACCCAGCAAATCCTGCTGTTCATCGTTCAACAACGGCTGAAGAAATATGGCGTGATACAGATGGCGCTGTCGATATTTTTGTTGCCGGTGTGGGTACAGGAGGTACTGTCAGCGGAGTTGGAGAAGTATTAAAAAAGCGAAATCCGGATGTGAGAATAGTAGCAGTGGAACCTGCTGAGTCAGCTGTTTTATCAGGTGGTGAGAAGGGGCCGCACAAGATTCAGGGCATTGGTGCGGGATTCATACCTCAAAACTATAATGCCCAATTTGTCGATGAAGTCATCCAGGTATCTAACGATCAGGCTTTTGCTACGGCCAGAGAGTTGGCAAGAACAGAAGGTCTTCTTGTAGGAATATCTTCAGGTGCTGCTGCGTTCGCGGCGTCACAGTTAGCGCAAAAACCTGAAAATGCTAATAAGCGTATTGTTGTAATACTGCCCGATAACGGTGAGAGATATATGTCCACAACATTGTTTCAAGACTGACATCGTTTCAGATACGAAGTCCCAATATTACTATCCATGGCTGGTTGATACTCAGCCATGGATTTTTTCTGCTATAATGAATTTAATATATAAGGCCAGATAAGATTGTCGGAGGGGTTATGGAGGAAATCAAAGGAGTCAAGTTTGATCCAGTTGTGGAAAATGAACGCAGATATAGAATTATTTATTCAATAATTGTTTTTATCTTGCTTGGTGTTTTTACTATTGTTGAGCGTTTTGTCTTTTTTTACAGAGATAATCTTGGATTGCTGTTTGGTGTAACCTTTGTCGATAGCCTCAGCCCGGATTGGTTTGTAATCGCGGCTGGAATTACCCTGGGTGTATTCCTGATAGTGGCCGGAGTTTTTATGGGGTTTCAACGTATATGGCTGCCTTCTCTGGCTGTTGTCGTTTTAACTATAGATCTCATTTTCCCGATTATTAATCTCTTGAACACTATGGTAAAAGATAGCTTGCCACTGCTTGTGATTCTTGCAGTACGCATTGCTTGTCTCAAATGGCTGGCTCAAGGTATAATGGCTGTTTGGCAACGACAGCAAAGAGCGAAAGAAGATCAGAACAATCAAATTAGTGAGAGCGATGGTATAATACATAAGCCTCTATCTAAAACAGATATATTTGAACAGAAAAATGATAATGAACTGGAGAATTAGTATGAGAGTAAAAATTGGCAGAAAAGTTTATGACACAGAAAAATATCCGGAAGTCGCACGCAAAGTTGTCGGTTATTTTGGCGACAGCTATGGTTATGAAGAAATAATGTTTCATAAGAAGGACAAAGAGTTTTTTTTATATGGCATAGGTGGAGATTGTTCCGTTTATAAAGAACCTCAAATCAGACCTCTTGATGAACAGGAAACTGATATCTGGCTTGAAGAGCTGCTTGGCAGAGCTGAGGCCGACAAATTATTAAATACGTTTACAAGTAAAAAAACTACTGCAGCAAGCAGGCGTCAGAAGAAGTAAGCCGGTCAGTGAGTTAAATCTATTATTATAGTCAAATCAGGGTTGATGGAGGATGGGAAAATGTTTTGTGCCAAATGTGGAAGTCAGATGGCGGATGATGCGGCTTTTTGCCCTGCTTGCGGTGCCAAAAATGTAGAAATCGGGCAGAAACAGCCTCTGCCAACTAATCATCAAGCTCAGCAGATAAATACACCTCAAAACTTCTACCAACCACAACAGTCATATCAGCAAGTGCAGCAGCAGTATAGTCCTGTTCAGAAACCTGATCAGAGAAAAAACAGACAGACATTAATAATTATTGCGGCTGTGGTTGCGGTTTTATTGATTGTGGCAGTATTGGCTACTGT
>JAQVJP010000113.1 GCA_028695145.1 Eubacteriales bacterium | reverse complement strand
GGGGTTGGAAGCACCCGTTCCCTGTACGACGACTTAGTCATTACCATCCATATGTACTTCTCAAGGTCCATGCTTTCAGTGGGCTTACTTTGTTATGCTTCGTTTTCGTCGTTTTGTTTTCACACTAACCTCCGAAAATTCAGTCCAGCATTAACGTTGGTATTATATAGCTATACGCGTCGTTTTGCAATTGTAGAATTGGGAACTTGCAGGGAGGATGCCGCGGAATGGGCTCGGCGGTCCTCGTCGCTTCGCTCCTGTGGAAGCTCGCCCATTTCCGCGGCATCCTCTTGGTTATGGAACGGTAGACTCGGCGGTCCTCGTCGCTTCGCTCCTGTGGAAGCTCGCCCATTTCCGCGGCATCCTCTTGGTTATGGAACGGTAGACTCGACGGTCCTCGTCGCTTCGCTCCTGTGGAAGCTCGCCCATTTCCGCGGCATCCTCTTGGTTATGGAACGGTAGACTCGACACATTTGAACATTAGTTCCCTTTGTTGACTAACCCCTCTTGCAGTGTTAATATATTTTCATAACTTCAGCGGAGGTTTCTAATGAAATACGTAATTGACAAAGATTTAGTTCATACTGTTATGAAAGAGAAGCAAATTAGCACTCAAACTGAATTAGCCAAAAAGATTGGAGTTAGTAAAAATCAACTTTCTGTGATTTTATCAAGTAGAAGTAATCCTATTAAGAGTAATTACCAAAAACTCTGCGACGTTCTTGAAATTGAGCCACTCGATATTTTAGTACCTGCTAAACAACAAATCAAAACTACTAAGAACCAGACAGAGCCAGTAAGTGAAAAGTTTGTAGATACGGATATAGTAGTTCCAAGGAAAAAATACTCTTCTGTGGAATTGTTTGCTGGTGCAGGCGGACTTGCGCTTGGTCTTGAAATGGCTGGTTTTGATGCAAAAGGTTTAGTTGAGTATGATCGGCATGCTGCTGCCACTCTAAGAGCAAACAGACCAAACTGGAATGTCATTGAAGAAGATATTGTTCATGTTTCAAAGAATAGCATAAAGACATATATAAAAGGATCTGATACTGTCGATTTTATTTCTGGAGGCTATCCATGCCAGGCATTCAGTTATGCAGGTCACAAACTTGGTTTGGATGATGTTCGAGGAACCATGTTCTACCATTTTGCTAGTATAGTTGAAGAGCTTAAGCCAAAAGTTTTTCTTGCAGAAAACGTAAAAGGTTTGACGACTCATGATAGTGGTAAGACTTTACAAACCATGATCGATATTTTCGAAAAGATGGGATACATTGTTACTTGGAATTTGTTAAAGGCAAACGACTATGGTGTTGCTCAAAAGAGAGAACGAGTTGTTATAGTAGGTGTAAGGGATGACTTGAAAATAGAATATAGATTGCCAAAACCATACGATTATAAGCCGGTATTACGTGATGTTTTAAAAGATGTTCCGACTTCAATTGGCGAGAAATATCCCGATAAAAAAAGAAAAGTTCTGGAGTTAGTTCCGGCGGGGGGCTACTGGCGTGACCTTCCAAAAGCTGTGGCTATGGAGTACATGGGTAAGAGCTACTATTCTGGTGGAGGAAGAACAGGTATGGCTCGCAGAATATCTTGGGATGAACCATGCTTGACCTTAACTTGTAGCCCTGCCCAAAAACAAACAGAAAGATGTCACCCCGAAGAAACCAGGCCATTTACAGTAAGAGAATATGCAAGAATCCAAAGTTTTCCTGATACTTGGAAATTTTCTGGATCAATGTCGCAACAATATAAGCAAATTGGAAATGCAGTACCTGTAGAGTTTGCAAGAGCAATAGGGTTATCAATTATTGATTTGCTAAACCGAATAGATGATTGATTAAACGAGGCTGAGATACCAACTATTTGATCTCAGCCTCTCTTTTCTCAATTTCAATTGCCAATTTGGTAATTACCGAATTAAGAAGTTCACGGCCATCATACTCAGCCGCTACTTCATCTATCGCTTCTGTTAACTCAAAATAGAACTTCTCATCTCCAGTTAATCTATACCAGAACTCTTGTCCAACAAAAACTGAATAATCATTACTCAGTTTTTTATAATGGCTGCTTAACTCATGTTTTTCGCCGTAGAATACACCAACTACCAAGTCATTGAAACCAATATTAGAATTATTTGTTCTGGCGAGATTTTTCACCGCCACAAAATGATCGGAAATAGTTTTTACATCGTCCTTATTTATCGTATTAGGTCCGGCTTTAATCTGGCAATATTTTCTCCTACCGTCAACAAAATCATTAAACTCAATATCAATGCCTGATGTAGTAGAAGCATATGCAGATAATATGTCACTGCAGAACTTTTGCAAGTTAGTTCCAAACGTAGTATTGATGGATGATCCCAAAACTCTAGCATATACAAGAGCAGTTGCTTTACTTATAGGCGAACTATCTCCGTTCAGAAAATTCGCTTTATAGTTATCCAAAAATGGATTTAAATTAAACTCATTTATATTTGACAGTTTTAAAGTGTTTATTCTGTGATTTTCAGCAATGGTCTCTCGAAAAAATGTCTTCCATTTTGAAATTATCTCAATTTTTCGTTTTCTGGCAGAGATGATATCATCGATTGCGTCTGCCCCGAGCTTTTTGAAGAGTTCTATTTCCTGCTCATTTAGGCCTAACTCACTGTAATCATTCGAATCATTAAAAACCATTTTGGCATAATCTGTGAATTCAGAAACAGATATTTCATCAGCAATAAGTTGTTCAAAATAAGAAAATCCCATAAAGTTCTCCATTCGATAATATTATTATACTTGACCACATATTCCATATGATATTATCATAATAGCGATTAATCAAAAACAATATACGCTCAACACAAATAATCAAAACTAATCTAACCCAACCAAAAGCACCGTCTACGCATAAGAGGCGAACTTTTGCCGGGATTTTATGGCAAATATCGCTGCCGCGATGGCCATGATTAATATCAGACCCTCTACAAGATAGATATTTAGTCCGAGGCTGTTCATAAGAGCAGCAGGAGCATTGACCAGTCCATGGAACAGGATCGCCAACAGCAACAGGATTGGTTTTTTAACAAGAACCGCCAGGCAAACAAGCACCGAAATTCCAATATGCACAGACATCGCAGATAGACGTTCGAAGCCCGCAAGGAAGAAGTGGGACGCGGGAGTATTAATAAGCGCATCTTGTATTTCTGCTGCTTGCGCCCCCAGAGCCGGAGCCATCATCTCCTCGTATGAGCCGTTGTTAATCATGAATCCTATAACGATATTATTAACAGCGTTGCTCCCAGCCAGAAGAAGCGCCTCGATACCGCCGTGGCCTATGCCAAAAGCAATCGCGTTCTCCCAGTTGAGGTGATTCTTGCGCAAAAAACGGAAGCCAAGATAACGTCCGCTCTCTTCAAAAACACCTGCGCTCAAGGCATACACCAGCAACAAATACAAAGCGTTGCTGCTATACTTGGCGTGAAAATCAGTCAAAGCGAGTCCACTGAGCAGAGGCATTCTGAGAATCACCTGGCTGACAAAAAACACCAGCGCACCAACGAGAATTGAAATAACACTGTATTTTTTGTGTCGGTATAAAACGATAGCCAATATAATTGGTACAAGGATAGTTATGAGAAGTGTTGTCACCATACCGGCAAAAGAAGCTATGCCAACCATTTTTCACCTCATCTGTCTCACTTTTGCACATTCAACTTTAATATGCGTACATCACACGAGTATAAGAAGTTTGCCATGACTCACCATAATAGATGATGCAATTGTTTGGCCCAAGCTTCTCAATCGCGTAATAATCATCTACGCCCTGCATATTTATAGCAATAGCGTCACCATCAACAAACCAGGTACCTTCATTCGTACCGATGATCTCCCACATGTCCTCGAAACCCCAATCGTAAACCGTCGCGGCTTCATCAAGCTTCTGCGACCCTGTCACCGTGGCATAGCCATCAATATAGAAACCAAGAGCCGCGTAGACTCCATTTTCATCAGGTTCATCCGGCACCCATGTGCCGAGAAGATAGTCAACAAGCTGAGGTTCACTACCCATTCTGTACATAGGAAACTGATCAGTTGTACCAGCATACGACAACACGATTGTGTTTTCGTCCTGAACTGTTATGGTCATGCGTGTATCGCCATAATCATCATAAATCACCAAATCACCACCCTCAAGACTCCAGGTGTTCCAGGTGTACATATCGGTGATCCAGACTCCCTCAACACTCCAATTATCAAGGGTTGTTTCAGCTTCTGATGACGCGAATCCATGCGCGACCATACCGTCACCGGCAAAAGAATAAACATAGGTATAATACTCTTCGTTTGGCAGTCCAACCCATTGTCCCGGCAAGAGACTCTGCAAATCATAATCATTCGCGGAAGTAGTCACAGCAGTAGTCGGTTCAGTTGTTACTTCTATTTCGGATGTTGTGGCAACAGGCACTGTATCTGTAACAGAATCATCTGTTACAGAAGCCTGATCGCTTTCGGATGTTGCAGCATCCCCACTCGTGGTTGTTTGGACTGCCCTACTCGGTCTTGTAATCTTAGGATTCTCATCATCACCGCCACCCCAAAAATGCAAAATCAAGAAAATCACCAGAGCAAGAACAACAACGCCGCCGCCTGCAATGCCAATAATCATACCAGTCTTTTTATTAGCAGGTTTTTGTGCCTGGATTTCGGCAGCAGGTACCGCAGGGTTATATATTGGTTGAGGTTGTTGCGGCTGTGCGTTAGGTTGGAAGTTAGGCTGAAAATCAGGCCGTGAGCCGGCTTGCTGCACCGGCGATGGCTGCACTGGGACTGACGGATTAACTGTAGGCTCAGCAGAAGCATTACCAACATGACTACCACATGCAGGGCAAAATGAATCACCCTCAATCAGTTTCGAACCACATTTATCGCAAAACATAAACTTTTCCTCCATAAATATAGGAATTTTATGGCAATCCAATCTTTTCAAATCTATTATACAACAATATGATCAAATCAGCTTCAATCGTCTTGCCTCAGTCACTGCTGCAGTTTTACTATTAACGCCAAGTTTTTTATAATTTTGCTTATTATGGTATTTTACAGTTTCAATTTTCAGCTCAAGGACGCTGGCTATTTCCACGGTAGACATACCCTCTCCTTGTAGTTTCAGTATCCTGATCGCGTTTTCACTGAAGGCCGACTCTTCGGAGGAGGCCTTCAGATAAGCTGGATATGCCAGAGCCATTTTCCCGGTCTCAGATAATATGGCTTGATAGTATTTTTCTTGCTTAGGCTTCCAGGATGTTTCTCTCAGCATTCGGTTAATTGCCGCTCCTTCTCGAGATATCATGCGAACAAAATGATATGATTCAGCCTCAGATAAGCTTCTCTTCAGAGTCTCATCCCATTTATCATCACCTGATCGGTATTGAGCAATTGATAATAAAATACCTGCTTCTATGCTAATGTATGTTCTGTGCATGATTTTTGCGTAATATCGCAGTCGCTGCAGTAAGTTAACTGCACGCTCATATTTACCAGCAAGAATGTAGACTCGGGCTTTTGTCAAATAGCGGTACCTCTCCATGACAGAGAATTCAATCTCCTCATCCGGAGCCAATTGGTCAAGCCAGTCAAGGGCTTCAGCCACACGCCCTTGATAGAGACCGATCCTAATCTGCAGCGCTGTGAGATTCTGTATAATTCTGACTGCGTTTTCCTGCTCCGCCCTCTTGCGGAAGCTGCACAGAAGTTCATTAGCATCGGGATAATGATCATTGATGACATGAAGCCAGGCAAGAATAGCAGCAGCAACAAAACACTGCTCAATTTTCCCGCCAGACTGTGCCTGAAGCATTCCCTTATTGGCAAGATTGGCGATTTCATAGCTGTTTTCGCCTTTTTCAAGAAAACTCTCAGCCAGAGCTAAACTCACAAGGCCTTTGCCATATTTACCCAGTGTAAACTCAAGTAATTTCCCTATACTCGCCGCAAGTTCACGGTCTCTTTTGCTCCATTCGCAGAAGTCCTTCCCACCATTCATCTGTGATGGCATATTACTCGTTACAGAAAACTCAGGTAAAACTATATTTCTATTCATAAGCAAGGTACCGGCGTTTTTTAATACATCAAGCAGAGCCATACTGCCTCTGTGCGGAATACCGATATCAAGGTATGTAACCCAGCTTCGAGCTGTTTTCCTGGCACTTCCAGACAAATCATTCTCCGCTTTTTTCAGTTCATTGTACCAGCGTTCACTCTCGTCAGTGTTTAGCAGCATCGATTGGAGCATACTCATGCCAGCCATCAATTCAATACTCTCTCTGATTTTATCCTCGGGCAAAGACAGGTAATATTTACGCAGCTCATAGTAATGACCACTTGCCGGATTTTTTCTGGCGTTAGATACCAGAAGACCCGCGATACGTTCCATATCATTGCAGGCTTCGTACATTTTCAGAGCACCTGGTGTGTCATTTGACAACTCGTAATACAGACCAGCATTGTAATATAGACGAGTCCACTTCTCTTTTGAATATGTTCGCATTAGTCTGCGTACCATACAGCGCCGCATACCTGTTCTAATCTCATAAGAAACTGAATTAACAGCAACGTCTTTCATAACAATAAAATTCCCCAGTAATTCGGCCTGACTGATCATTTTCTCTACGTCTGACCTACCGGTAATCATTTCAGCCAAACGTTTATCAAAAACATCGACTATGCACAGCTGCATCAGAAACTCTTGAAGCTCTGTATCCCACTGATCAAATACATGAAAATCAAGATAATCCCAGAACTCATTTTTCAGCTTCTCTACACTCGTATCATCAAGAGTTCCACCCGCAGCCAGATGCATGGCTATTAATCTGGCAACGATGCCAATTCCAAATGAAAATTTCATAATCTTATTCAGATCGTCTCCGCACAATGCCAAACCCCACAAACTCATGTAAGATGCCATTTCGACAGGCGACAACAACATATCATTTTCTTCAATTACGGTAAAAACACGACGATAATAAAGTGGCACAAGCCATGATGGCAGTCTGCTTCTACCAGCAAGAATCAACCAGACATCATCCCTGTAAGCCAGTTTCTCAATCTTGCTCTGTAAACCCTCACGCAGCTCATCGGTCCTGAGCATGTGCAGATCATCAATAATAACTATAGTCTGCTTGCTTGTATAAGGAATATCAAGATCAGCTTCACACAGTTTCTCAGCCGAAAAATAAAGATAGCGTTTTCTACCCAAATAATCATAAAGCAATGAAGTTTTACCGCAGCCGGATACTCCATAGAGATAAACTGTCTGTGACAAAGTCTGGGCAGCTATAAGCTTGCGATCAGCTGCCTGTGGTCTAACATACAGCTGTGCTTCCGAAATAGATATTGAGTCAATTTTTCTGCTATTATCAGTCTTTGTCATCTAATCAGCACCTCGTTGCTAAGAGATTAAATATGAAATAATACTAATTGAACATTTCAATCGTGCGCAATCCCCTTCTAAGCCGTAAGGTTTAGACTGACTATATGAAGTCAAGAGCAAAATGATAAAAAAGTAGCGTAGACGCTAGAGACATTGAACCTTGATAATAATGCATGCTGAAAAGGCCTGAGCCATCTGGCGCAAGCCTGAGCGACGAAG
>JAQVJP010000017.1 GCA_028695145.1 Eubacteriales bacterium | reverse complement strand
TCTCTTTTGCTCAGTTTATTGTTACCGAAAACAATGTAAAACAGTCCGCCAAAAACCGGGAACAATAGAAGTGGTACCATCCAGGCGAGCTTATAAGCGGGATTGCTCTTGCTGTTCATTATGAACAATCCGGCAAGGACACTGATGATCAGTGAAAACCAGTAGAACCCGACAAAATAAGTATTAAAATATGACAGAACTAAGATGAGTACTACAATTTGGAGTACGATCAGCAGGCTGACCAATACTGCTCGATGAAGAAACAACTGAAGAAGCTTTTTCATTATGTTCACCTGCGAAGTCATGTCTTCCATAAACTAAAGAACCGTTAATATGTATCAATTTATAGAAGCTTTCTTATGCAAATCAGCATATCCAATTGTAGACATCATAGCAATAAATATCAAGTAAATCAGTTGTCAAATTCAGCTGACAGCTCGTTTCTCTCAAATGTAAGGTTTTGTGATTTTTCTTGAATTGCCTTATAAGCCTCTTCCAATCTAACTAAATCCGATAAGAAGATATCCAGAATTTGCGGGTCAAAATGGCTACCGCACCCATTTTGCATTATTTGTACAGCCGTGCTAAAAGCATACGCTTCCTTGTATGGTCTCTTACTTGTTAGAGCGTCAAAAACATCAGCTATAGCTACAATTCTTGCAGATAAAGGTATATCATATCCTGACAAACCACGCGGATAGCCGCTGCCATCCCATTTTTCATGATGAGAACTAACTATTTCAATGCCTATGCCAAACATGCTTCGTCCAGTCTGCCGCATTTGTTGTTCGGCAATATCGAGAACACTTGCTCCATAGTCAGTATGTTTTTTCATCTCAGTAAATTCTTCATCTGTAAGCTTGCCGGGTTTAAGTAAAATACCATCACGGACTCCGACCTTACCAATGTCATGAAGCGGGCTGAATCTTGCAAGATCATCTATATATGCGGTTGTTAAAATGTCTCGATAAAATCCTGCTTCCCGCAGCCAGATGGCGATTGTTCGTGAATAATGCTTAATGCGTTCAAGATGATCGCCGGTATCTTCATCCCTTGCCTCTGTCAACCTGGCCATAGCCAAAATTGAACTATACAGAAGTTGATCAATAAAAATACTCTTCTCGAAACTTATACCTATACTGTTGGTAAGAGTCTGCAAGAAGGCCAGATGATTTTCGTCATAAGCATCCTTCTGAGTGCTTGAGAAAAATATTATTCCGAGCTTGCGTTCATTACTGCTCAGCGGCAGTGTTATTGAAGATTTTATGCCTGCGTCAAGCAGAAATTGCGAATAAGGCCTGATTTTTTTGCCACGCATATACGAACTATAGTCATTTATAAGTCTGACCTCATTGTTCGCTATTATGTTTTCAAGACTTGTTTTGTTAATCTCTATTCTTGTACCTTCAAGGTTTTCTCTCAGAGTTGTAAGATCATTACCACAAATACCATAACTTGCTTCCAGTACTGTATCATTTTCCTTGAGCAGAGCGATTCCTATATATGAGTATGGAACATATGCTGAAAAAGTCATATAAATAAACTGCAGAACTTCTTCAAATGAAACATTTTTGTTGACGTTCTCGATCAGTTTTATTAAGCTGCGCAGCCGATCAAAAGCAGAACTTACTTCACTGATCATTTCACGTGATGTTCGTCCAAGCGGGATGCGATGCCGCCTGCTGCTGACCCCTCCCAGACCATTTAGTGATAGCTGATGATAGAGTTCATCGAGAGGATAAATTATAAATTGGTATAACCAAAACATACCACCGAGAAGAATCAGAAGGGAAATACCAAGTACAATATAAGCTAACCTGTTGTTGTTGGTTGCTATTTGTGATTGTTTGCTGATAATCTGATTGGTAAAATCGTCGCTTTGTTGCATCAATTCGATATTATTGGCATTTATATAAATTATAGCTTCTGCGAGTTTGCTATCGTATGTATCTAAATCAATGATAGTTTGTACGGCGTTTTTGTAAGCCTGCCACTTCTGGCTTATACTATCAACTATCAACTTGAGGCTCTCGTCTTCAGCGTCAAGCTTAATTTCAGAATTTTCCAGCTTGAAAAAACCAGTTACCGCGCCTGTTATAACCTGATCAAACTCAGTAATCGCAATTTGCAGACTCTTACGGCTGTCCGATTTTGCCTGCTCAATTATTTCCTGTGGACTCTCGGTTGTTCCGCTGTATTGCGCCTGTACAAGCGCGAAGACCCTGTTGGAGTCCTTGGCCATCTGCTGAGTCAGCATACGCTGGCGCCCAAGAATATTTACCAGCTGCACTGTATTGTTTTCCGCGGCTGAGCCGGACATAATAAGTCCAACATACAGCAACATGAAAATAACCGCGGCAATGGCAAAAGCCACCAATCTGACCAATATTATTTTGCGAAAATCTTTATTACTATTTGGCATTATTTATTCAATATCTCCACTTGTCAGTCATTTTTGTCACAAGTACCTAACATGTTATATATCGAATAAAAATCTGCCAGCTTAAACTGCCAAACCGTGACGATTTTATAGGTGCTGCTGGTTACGATTCATGCTCATGTTTTCGAAAACGTTTTGCATCAATCGATGTCCTGATTCATTTGGATGTATACCATCAGCACAGAGAAAATCAGGCTGATTCCACTTGTCTAAAAACTCTTCACGTACTGGCGCGTAAGCACAATTATATTCGCCTGCCAGACGTGTAACGGCCAGTGAATAAGCTTCGTGATAACGATAAATAGTCTCAGGCTCATGCAGGAAGTGAAGGAGATTTTCTCGGCTAAGACCTTGGCTTACAAGATAATCCAAGTATTTCTGACCGTTTACCGGTGGCAGAGAAACAAGAACAGGCTTAATTTTATGCTTGATAAGTGTTTCGATCATCAAGCGATAGGTAGCAATAAATTCAGTGAGAGAAGTTCTCGGTTTATGTTCAACTGAAGGATTATCACTTACTTCGTTCCATTTAAAATCACAGTCATTACCACCGAACTCGAGAACGATATAATCATATGTTATACCACTGTCCAGTGTCTTTTGCAGCATTTGCCAGCCTTTTGTAATAGTACAGCCGAAACGGGACTTGTTATTAATTATTATATTACTTTTTTTATTCATTTCAGCAGCACAGTTTGATGGTAATATTTCATAACGTCCGCGTTGATTGAGAATAATTCCTTTGAGTACAGAATCTCCGAGAACCGAGATTTGTGCCTTCGTTTTGTTTATGAGATTTTCAGCAGACAAATTCATATTCTACCTCCATGATATAAGATAATAACAATAATATAACATAATATTGAATATTATGAGACGTTGTTTGGTAAAAAATATGTAATGTTGGTTTATTGAACCATCAATTTGGGTTATCATAAATCCAAATTCACTCTTAGCGGCTGTCATCCTACTGACAAGCTTACAGATGAATAGTATACTAAGGCCACAAGTTTATTTGAAATTAAAGAAAAGAAAATAATGATTACAGGAGGAAATATGATAATACAAGACGAGTATATTACTTTTACCATTGGCAGGCAGAAGAAGATTGCATTGATCGCTCACGACAGCAAGAAGCAGGAATTGGTGGAATGGGTGCAGGATAATATTGACATCCTCAAGAGTCATTTTCTGTGCGGTACCGGCACAACCGCCCGATTGATAGCTGAACAGACAACACTACCGGTAAAAGCATATAACAGCGGCCCTCTTGGTGGAGACCAGCAGATTGGTTCACGAATAGTTGAAGGTGCTGTAGATTTTGTGGTCTTCTTTTGGGATCCGCTTGAGGCTCAACCACATGACCCTGATGTCAAAGCCCTTCTGAGAATTGCTGTAGTTTATGATATTCCAATCGCTAATAATCGTGCTACAGCTGACTTCTTGCTGACCTCAACTTATATGAGCTCAGAATATGAAAGAAGAGTTGTTAACTATAACAAAACTATTCAGGATAGGATTGAACAGTTGAAGTAAGCGATAAGCTATTTGGAATGTTTTCGTCACTATAGGTACATTAGTTTAACAACTGAGAGTGAGGACTGTTCCAGTGTTTGACAAAACAAGGAAACAGTCCTTATACTTTATTTACCAGATACCCCCCCTGGGGTGGAGGTAAAGACTTAGAGGTGAGAATAATGAAAAAGAAATATGATGTACAGGGAATGACTTGTTCCGCATGCTCAGCTGCTGTTGAAAGAGAAGTGTCGAAGCTTCAGGGAGTGACCCGTGTTTCGGTTAATCTTCTTGCTAATAATATGCAAGTTGATTTTGATGAGGAGGTTCTGACACCGGAATTGATTGAGAAAGCAGTAAGTGACGCGGGATATTCGGCCTCCGCGGCAGGTGCTACAGTTGAAAACGCCGCAACAAAAGACCGATTAGGAACCAGTCACATTGCTGAAGCGGAAAAGCAAATGAAGTTGCGGTTGATTGTATCTTTTTTGTTTCTTGTACCTCTGATGTACATTTCAATGGGGCATATGGCCGGATTACCGCTTCCTGGCTGGTTGCATGGCAGCGGTAATGAGATTACCTTTGCCATGACTCAACTATTACTGACTCTGCCGGTAGCCATGGTGAATTTTAGTTTTTTCCGTAATGGACTTAAGGCTCTTTGGAAAAAACATCCTAATATGGACAGCCTTATCGCGATCGGCTCCGGTGCCGCGATTGTCTATGGTGTTTTTGCTATCTATCGCATTGGCTACGGTTTAGGACATGATTTACCGGAACTTGTTATGAAGTATTCAATGGACTTGTACTTCGAATCAGCGGCAACGATTCTAACACTAATTACGCTTGGTAAATATCTTGAATCAAGATCCAAGGGGAAGACTTCTGAGGCAATCTCGCGGCTTATTGATCTTGCGCCAAAAATGGCCACGGTTATCAGAGATAATAGGGAGATAGAGATTCCTGTAGATCAGGTTAAACAAGGAGATATCGTTGTTGTCAAACCAGGTGGCGCGGTACCTGTTGATGGTGTAATTATTGAGGGTAAAACTGCTGTTGATATGTCAGCACTTACCGGTGAGAGTATGCCGGTGGAAAAAAATAAGGGTGATAGTGTGGCGGCTGCATCTATTAACCAGAGCGGATACATCAGGTTTGAAGCTACTCGTGTTGGCGAAGACACTGCTCTTGCCAGAATTATTCAATTGGTTGAGGAGGCCTCTTCATCCAAGGCTCCAATTTCCAGATTAGCCGATAAGATTAGTGGGGTTTTCGTTCCTACGGTCATCGGTATAGCGTTAATCGCTTTTGTTACCTGGCTGCTCATGGGGCAGAGTTTTGAGTTTGCTCTATCTATCGCGATTGCTGTACTTGTTATCTCCTGTCCGTGCGCACTTGGTCTGGCCACACCTGTTGCCATCATGGTAGGAACAGGTATCGGTGCCAAAAACGGTATGTTGTTTAAATCAGCTGAGGTTCTTGAAATACTCCACCAGGCTAATTCAATAGTACTTGATAAAACAGGAACTATAACAGAAGGTAAACCAGTCGTGACAGATATTATCGCAGATCAAAATATCGATGAAGATGAATTTCTTGCTTGTGCCGCGGCACTTGAAAGACCTTCAGAACATCCGTTGGCTCGAGCGATTATCAAAGAATCTGAAAAACGTGGTGCTTTACTTGAAAATGTTACCGACTATCAGGCGATTTCCGGCAGAGGATTGAGTGCTATGCTTAATAATGAAAGATGGTTCGCTGGAAATCAGGCAATGATGGAAGAACAGAATATAGATATTTCCAAATGGCAGACTGATCTTGAACGACTTGCAAATGAAGGTAAAACCCCTCTGATATTTGCCAGAGGGAAAGATGTTCAGGGGTTGATAGCTGTTGCCGACGTCATCAAATCGGGTAGTGCGGCTGCTATTAAATCTATGAAGAAACTTGGCATGGAAGTCATTATGTTGACCGGGGATAATAGAAGAACCGCAGAAGCCATTGGCAGAATGGCCAAAGTCGACAGGGTAGAGGCTGAAGTTATGCCGGCTGACAAGGATGAAGTTGTTCAGAATCTGCAAAGACAAGGTAAAAAGGTAATCATGGTTGGCGATGGTATCAACGATGCACCGGCACTTGTTCGTGCAGATGCAGGTCTGGCGATAGGTGCTGGTACCGACATCGCGATTGAATCAGCTGATCTGGTTCTGATGCGCAGTGATCTAAATGATGCTGTTACCGCTATTAAGCTGAGCCGCAGTACGATTAGGAATATTAAGCAGAATCTATTTTGGGCTTTTTTCTACAATACAGCCGGAATTCCATTGGCGGCTGGGCTGCTTATACCGTTTACCGGCTGGCAGCTTAGCCCCATGTTTGCTGCCGCTGCTATGAGTATGAGTTCGGTCTGCGTAGTACTGAACGCTCTTAGGTTAAGAAGATTTAAAAGTTAAATATGTGACAAACGACAATCTAAATGACAAATGGCAATTATAGAAAGGATGAATTAACTATGGCAAAAACAGTTAAGAAAATTATGAAAATTGAAGGCATGAGCTGCGGCCACTGTCAGGCCAGAGTCGAGAAGTCTCTCAACGCTATAGAAGGCGTTATAGCTCAGGTGGACCTCAAGAAGAAGATTGCTAAAATTGAACTTGAGGAGGCCGATATCACTGACGAAAGATTATTGTCTGCGGTACGAGAGGCTGGATATGAGCCGATTTCGATTGAGGAGAAAAGAGGTATCTTCGGATGAAAGCTGATCATGCGAAAATAACTGCACTTCTGAAAACAGCACGTGGCCAGATAGACGGCTTGCTTAAAATGGTCGAAGATGACCGCTACTGTATGGATGTATCACATCAGCTGCTTGCAGTTCAGGCAATCCTGCGCAAAGCGGATCGGGAAGTTGTGAAAGCTCATCTGCAAAACTGCGTTCGGGAAGCTTTTGCCAGTGGCAATGAGGAAGAGAAAATTAATGAAATACTGGTCTTGATGGATAAGCTTACTAAATAACAAGCAGATCCAGCCAGAAAGTTGTAAGACCGGCCTGGCTCTCAACACCATAGGCCGTCTTATTTTGTTCGAGGATGCTCTTGACGATAGCAAGTCCGAGTCCGGTTCCCACTACGTTGTCAGCGCTGATTGATTCAGCGCGATGGTATCGGTCCCAGATTTTTGTAAGTTCTTCGGGAGGTATGGTATGGCCTTCGTTACTGACTGTCAGTCTCACAAGACGCCGGCTGCCTGTGCCGGAATGCTTGTTTAGAGCGACGCGTATTTCTGTCGCCGGCGCGGCGTATTGAATAGCGTTCAGCATTAAATTGAAACAGACTTGTTCAAGTCTCTTGCGGTCAAATACGATTGTCTGATCGTCCCCATCGATGCTGATTGTTAGGTCACGTTGCTGTGCTGCCTGTGTCAGCTTATCTGCCATAGCTTCAATTAGCGGGCGCAGTTCGAATTTGTCCTGCTTAAGTTTGATGGTGCCAGCCTGCAATTGTGAGTAATCAAGAATATCCTGCACTATAAGCTTGAGTCTGTCAGTTTCGCTGATAATAAGCTCAAGGTGCTTGTTGCGCCGACGCTCATCCTGCCAGGAAACATCTCTAACTGTTTCAGTGTATCCTCTAATAATAGTCAGCGGGGCTTTTAGCTCATGTGAGACATTGGCGAACAGTTCACGCTGCAGTCTGTCATTACTCTTAAGGCGATCTGCCAAGTGGTTTAAGGCCTCTGTCATGCGGCCGATTTCATCAGCGGATTCAATAGATAGTTTAACATCATAATTGCCATCAGCGAGTTCACCAGTCGCAGAAGTAACCGCGCGTATCGGCTTAGAGAAACGTGTTGAGAGCCAGGCCGATATAATTGCTGCTAATATAAGCAGCAGGGCAGTCATCAGCCAGAGTTGTTGTCTTAATAGTCTGGCCGCTTCGTCAGTATCTGCCAATGAGAATACAGCAAAAACAGCTGAACCATCTTCCTGCGGCTGACCAAGTACCGCATAACGTACGGCCGTATGTGCTGTTTCAATATATTCCAACCGCCTGTTCTCAAGCGGCAGCATATCCGATACAACCCGCTGCATCATGCCCATCATGGGCAAGCCCTGAGACCTGTATTCCAGGTTTCGTTCGTTATCAAAAATAAGTAAAGCCGCAGATGTTTTTTCTTCGAAAGCTGTTATTTTCTCCGTTGTATCTATGCCTGATAACAAAGCCTGCTCGACGGTTTCTATTTTGCTGTCGACATAGCTGTCACGAAGCAGTACAACCTGGACAAACCACAGTACCGCGATTGTGAGTGCCGCCATAGTCAGAAAAGCAGCGAATAATCTTGTGCCAATGTGTCTGAATCCATTTGTTGTCTGTCCGCTTATCTGCCTGCGAGTCATCTATTTTTACCGCCTTCAAATCTATATCCTGTGCCCCAAACTGTAGCGATTAGCTCTCGTTCCGGCCCCAGTTTTTCTCTTAAACTCTTAATATGCGAATCAACTGTTCTGGCATCACCGACATAATCTATCCCCCAGACATGGTTTAACAGCTGGTCTCTGGTAAAAGCCTGTCCCGGCCTTGCTGCCATAAAAGCCAGCAGATCATATTCACGCGGCGTAAGTGTCAGCGTGTTATCAGCAAGTTTGACTTGTCGGGCTGAAGTATCAATAAATAAACTCCGCGCTTCAATAACTTCCCTGACCGTATCATAAGCACCTGATCTCTTGAGTAGTGCTTTTATACGTGCGATCAATTCCCGCGGACTGAACGGCTTGCCTATATAGTCATCCGCGCCAAGCTCAAAACCAAGCAATCGATCGTACTCCTCATCTCTTGCGGTCAACATAATTACGGGAATATCGCTGTCTTGACGAACTCTCCTGAGCGTGCCCCAACCATCAAGTCCAGGCATCATAACATCGAGTATAATCAGATTATAAGAGTGCTTCTCCATTAATCTGAGCGCCTCAATGCCATTAGCCGCCTTATCAAAAAGCCAGCTCTCAGCCTGTGAATACTCGGTGACCATATCACGTATTTTACTATCATCATCTACAAGAAGAATTCTAATCATGCGATCATTATACTCCTTCACAATCTCAAATTCATCTATCACAAATTCAACACAATATTGCTTTATCATGAAAACATAAACAGAAACAACAAACGCAAGCCAACACGGTTTGCACAAGAAAGGAAGAGAACAATGAAGAAAAAAATCGCGGTAGTATTAATGATTATGGTAGCAGCAGTTGTCTCACTGACAGCAATTTCCTATGCGGCTGAATGGCAGGGACCGGCAGCGGCTCTGGCTGAGCTTACAGGGAAAACTGAAGAAGAAATCCAGGAGGCCAGAACATCTGGTAATGGTTATGGAGTACAGGCTGCAGAAGCTGATGTGCTTGATGAATTTATCAGCGCAAGACAGCAGGTTCAGACTGAACGCCTGGCAGAAGCTGTTGATCAGGGTGCTTTGACTCAGGAAGAAGCTGACGCAAGAGTGGCTCAAATTGAAGAGAGAAGAGCAGCTTGCGAAGGTGACCCGGAAGCTTGCCAGCAAGCGATGGGAGAAAATGGTCTCAGACTCAAACTTAATCAGGATGGCTCAGGTTCACAGAATGGTCAAGGTGCCGGCAAAGGTGCCGGACAAATGGGTCAAGGTATGAGACGCGGTGGTGGAAATGGCACCGGTGTATGTCTTGCCGAGTAAAAACTGCAGATAGTTATTAACTACTTAATAATTCTCGAATGATTAATTATGACAAAAAATGACTGCTGCCCGTGGAGTATAATTCTCTGCGGGCGGTTTTTTTTGCCCGTATATTGCGTTATAATCTTCAAGAGTAAATCACCTGACAGTGAATGAACTGCAGGATTGAACAGGATGCGTATGAAGAAGACTTTTGCCAGTGTTTTGATTGTTTTATATATGATTTATTTTTTGATTGGTTCTGTTACGGCACAAGCTCCGGAACTGTCACCGACACCGTTGGCTGCTGATGAGACAGAAGCTGATGAAAATGCTGTCCAACCACCGCAGATAATGTCGGAAGCGGCAATTCTGATGGATGCGTCGACCGGTCAGATTTTGTACGAAAAGAGTATGGACAGACGCATGTATCCAGCAAGCATTACGAAAATTATGACCGCGTTGCTGGCGCTTGAAAATGGACGGCTTGATCAGCATTTGACAATGAGTGAAGAAGCCGTGTTTTCGATTGAGCGTGGTTCATCGCATATCGCTCTTGATACTGATGAGCAGATTACACTGGAGCAGGCATTGTATGGTTTGTCTATTGCTTCCGGCAACGATGCTGCCAATGGTATAGCTGAGGCGATTGGTGGCTCCATGGATGGGTTTGCTGAGCTGATGAACAGACGCGCTTCACAGCTGGGTGCTGAGGGCAGCCATTTTGTTAACGCTCATGGTCTGCCGGATGATGAACATTATACAACGGCTCACGATATGGCGCTGATTATGCGCGAAGCTGTCCAGCTTCCAGATTTCTTGCAGCTGTTTAGTGAAATCAGATACGAGATTCCTCCGACAAATAAACAGCCTGAAACACGTTGTCTCAACAGTGCTAACTGTCTTGTTAATGGCATCATAGAATATGATGGCATTATTGCCAGTAAGACTGGTTACACTGATCAAGCTGGACATACACTTGTGACTGCGGCTAACCGAAATGGTCGCGTTCTGATAGCTGTTGTGCTGAAATCATATGGTAAATATGACAAGTATAATGACACAACGGCACTGTTTGATTATGGTTACGATCATTTCCGTCAGGTGACCATTCCGGCCTCGAGTATTGTTAAGAAAGTGAGCGGGCAAAACACTGAAGGCGTTAACACTGAAACTGTTTGCTACGCATCCGAGGATGTTAGTTTCTATTTGCATGAGAGTCTAACTGAGAAGGACATCTCGATAGAATACGATATTCCAGAACAAATAACTGAGGAAGAATCAGCCAGCGCCGCGTTTTTTATTAATGAAGAGTCAGACAACTCAATTATGTATAGTTCTCTTGCTGTCAGCTCTCTGGAAATAACTGTACAGGAAGAGCTTGGTGGTTCCAGCGTCAAGCCGCAATCAGGCAATAGCAGCAATACTCAAGATACCGATAATAATGTGGATGACAAGAGTGCTATGGTGGATATTCTGGCAAAAGCTCTCATCGCCGCAGGTATTATTATGTTTATATTGGTTCTGGCTGTTATTTACAAGATTTGGAGACGTCAGCGCAGAAGACGTAAGCTTGAGCGTCTTCGCCGTAAGTATGGTGTATCTCCCGGAAGAGTTGATCGTAATAATCGTCCGGTATAAATAATTGTGAGACATTTAACTGATTGACAGCCGAATCATCTTGCGTCGGCTGTTTTTCTATGTCAATATATTGTTATAGATATTATTTTAACAAGTGCTGAGAATATGAAATGGGGTGGTCGTATGATCAGAAATGCCATTGAAACCAGCAGAAAACAAAATATTCTCAATATGGCGAGAGAGTTTGATGGCGGAGTTAACACTGGGGTCTCTGTCCTGCAGTTCAAGATTCAGCTCAGGCATACTCCCGCTCCTGTATGGAGGCGTGTCCTTGTTCCGGATGATTGGAGCTTCGCCGGCCTTCATGCTGTGATTCAAGCAACCTTCGAATGGGATGATAAAAACCCACATAATTTTGTTTTTGGCGGCAAGGTGCGGATCGAATCACAAAATGAGCTTGAGATGATGAGCGATACAAAAAACAATGTTGAGCTCAGAAGTGAACAGATGACACGGTTGACTGATATTTTTTCCCAGTTTGAACGTGGAGTCTATACTTACGATTTTGAAGAAAACTGGGAACATGATGTCGTTTTTGAACGTGTTCTGCCGAAGGAGCCAACAGTTATTTATCCTTGCTGTATCAAGGCGCGTGGTTCGGCTCCTGCGGATGAGAGTTTTGAATTGATCGAGCCTGATCTTGATGAGATTAATATCAGGCTCGCGCTGCTTCTGCCGGAATATAGACGTTATCAGTACACCAATCCCTATGAGTGGCGATTGTATAGCTGTCTGACACGACAGAAAATGCTTGTGCTGCGTGCTGTTGGCCGCTTGCATAAAACCCGGAACTGGAGCAGGTTGAATAAGGAAGATCTGATTACTTCACTTACGGCTGACATTATAGCTTCTGTATATGATTTTATGCATGTTGAAGAGAATGAATCAATTTCAGATCATCAACTGTTGTGTTATCTAATTGCCAACCATGAATCTGATATACCATTTGAGCTGGAAAGGTATCAGGAGTGCCTGAAAAATCGGGAAGATATCATTAAAATAGTTGATGAATTAAAAGTCAGAGGTTATGTTTATGAATTGGCGGATCTTGATCGTAAACAAATGCCTGTGCCAATGCGGCAGACTCCTGAGGATTTCTATCCGGTGCTTGTTATACCAGCTGAAGTTAGACAAAGATGTTTACAGGTAATTGAGGATGAGGATAGTGAAACGAGATTTCGCAAGGCCGTATGTGAGGAGTGAATGGTATGAAAATTATTCCTGGAAACAGCAACAATTTCTTATCTGACAAGATAAATAATTCTACAACCCGCAGGCGCGCGAAAGAAGCAGATGAGCGTAAACAAGTTTCTGAAGGCTTCTTACCGGTCAAGAGTCATCCAATTGGTGATGAGATTAGTCATTATTATGTTGATAGCACAGGTGAAGTTCCTGAACGAATCCACTATGAAGTGCGTGACGCGAATGAACCTTTGCCTTTTGAGCGTGTCAGGCAGTTGCTTAACGAAATTAAACAAGATATGAATATGGAGAGTGCCGACATATTAAAAGCACAGCAGTCTCCATTGCCTGAGACTGTTCTCAAACTACTAAGCTGATAATAGTTGATCAGGAGGATATCATATGCAAAAACTGTATAGTGAATTTGCGGCGGCTCTCGATAATCTGGATAGAGAGTCCGCTGTTATGTTGTGCCTGACTGCTCTTGACAGACAGGAAATAGGGATTGAACAGTTGTATCTGGAAATACTCACACCTGCCCTTAATCGACTTGTTTTTCCTGAAGAAGAGCAGGATAGTATGATTTGGCGAGAGCATATGCAGTCAGCAATAGTACGAGCTGTAATTGAATCATCTTATCCCTATGTTCTGCGAGCCAGAAATGAGAAACCGTCCGAAGTTGCTAACGGAAGTCAGAGAAGTGTTTTGATTTTCTGTCCTGAAGAAGAACAGCACGATATGGGAGCACGTATGGTGCTCGATTTTTATACTATTGCCGGATATAAAACCTATTATCTTGGAGCCCGCACACCTATTCTGACTTTGATCAACGCGCTTAAACAGCTTAGGCCACAAACTGTTGTCATAAGCATCACAAATTCTTTTAACCTTTTTGCCGCCAAGAGAACTGTTACAAGAATAAGATCTGAGTTGGATTATCCTGTGGAGCTGCTTGCCGGCGGCAGCGCCTGCAGCGGTACTCCGGACAGCTGCGCTTCTCTTGGCGTTGACGGAATTTTGTCAGATTTGCTTCAGATAAAAAATGACGAGGAGGCTTGATTATGAGCGGTTTATCGTTTCGTATTGCCTGGCGGTTTCTCAAGTCAAGCCGTGGACAGACTATACTTATTTTGCTTGGAATAACAATCGGCGTTTCTGTACAGATATTCATTGGCTCGCTGATCGATGGTCTACAGCGCTCTCTTGTTGACAATACTATTGGACGATCTTCCCACATTACGGTTGAGCCTGCCGGCAGCGCACGTTATTTTGAACGCGATGATGATCTTATCATTCAGCTTACTGCAGATGAACAAGCTGATAAATTAGCTGTATCGTATAGTAATTCCGGGTTTATGGTGTACGAAGACGAGACGTGGCCTCTTCTATTTCGTGGTTTCGAGCTTGATCAGGCAGATAGTATCTATCGTTTCAGTGAATCACTTGTCGAAGGAGATATGCCCGCAAATTCTTCAGAAATTTTACTTGGTTCAGCACTTGCCGCGGAAACCGGAATTGAACCGGGCGATATGATAACCGCTGTTAATCCTGAAGGTAAATCAAGCGAGTTAACAGTTTCTGGAATATTTGATTTACAAGTATCTTCTATCAATGAATCATGGGCGATATCAGATCTTATAGCTGTACAGGAGCTCTTTTCTGCTGATAATCAGCTGAGCAGTATTGAAATACAGATAGAAGACGTCTTCTCGGCAGATACAATAGCTGCTGGCTGGTCTGGTTTATTATCAGAAGAGCAGAAAATAACAAACTGGAAGGATCAAAACGCGTCGCTTCTGAGTGGACTGTCAGGTCAATCTGCCTCCAGCTATATGATACAGGTTTTTGTGCTGTTGGCTGTTCTTCTCGGTATAAGCTCAGTTTTGGCTATTTCGGTAGTTCAGAAATCGCGACAGCTCGGAATTCTTAAGGCGATGGGTATAAAAGATCGTGCGGCCAGCTGGATTTTTCTGGCACAGGGATTGATTCTTGGTACTGTTGGCTCAATAATAGGCACCGGCCTCGGGCTTCTGCTGAACTGGTCTTTTTCCGTGTTTGTAAAAAATCCTGATGGGTCATCGCTGGTACCTTTTTATTTTGATCCGGTATTTGTCTTTGTGTCGATGTTTATAGCGATCATTGCCGCGACACTTGCCGCGTTCATACCGGCACGCAAATCTTCTAAGCTTAATCCGATTGAGGTGATTAAAAATGGCTGAGTTGTTAAAATTATCAGGTATTAATAAGGTTTATGGTGAGAAAATCAAGACGCAGGTTCTCTTTGATATTGATCTTGCCTTTGAAGCTGGTTCATTTAACGCAGTTATTGGTGAGTCAGGTAGCGGCAAGTCTACTCTAATGAATATTATGGGCACGCTTGACAGGCCGACCAGCGGCGAAGTAGTCATAAATGGCACAAAAACCGCAAGCATGACAAAAGATCAGCTGGCTGAGCTTAGGAATCAGACAATCGGTTTTATTTTTCAATTTCACTATCTGCTGCCGGAATTTACTGTTCTGGAGAATGTTCTGATGCCTGCTTTGATTCGCAAGGGTAGAATTGACGATCGTGATAAGAAGCGGGCGCTTGAGTTGATAGACCTTGTCGGTTTATCACGCGTAAAGAGCAATCTGGCCACTGATCTCTCCGGTGGACAACAACAGAGGACCGCGATTGCGCGCAGCCTTATAAACGAACCTAAAATTATTCTCGGAGATGAACCTACTGGCAATCTTGATTCACAAACTACAGAATCAATTTACACTTTGCTGCGGGAAATAAATCAGGAAATCAAATCAACTTTTATTATTATCACGCATGATCAGAGAATCGCGGAAAAAGCTGATCGAATTCTGGAAATCAAAGATGGCAGAATTAATCTTGATGTAGATAAATATGTGGCAAAAACAGGAGGTAACGCTTGATGGTTAAGAGTTTCAGATCTAAATTGACCGGAGTGTTCGGTTATCCGGTAGATGAAAACCCGACGATTGTTATGCAGGAAGCTGCTTTTCAGGCTGCAGGACTTGACTGGCGCTATTTGACATTGTTGGTAAAACCTGAAGATTTGCCTGCAGCTGTCCAAGGTATGAGGGCAATGAATTTCGATGGTATTAATCTGACGATTCCGCATAAGACTGCGATTATTCCTTTGCTTGATGAAATTACTGAGAGCGCAGAATTGATAGGTGCTGTTAATACTGTCTATCGTGATGAGGATAAGCTTATTGGTACCAATACCGATGGCAAAGGTTTTGTTGAGGGAATGAAGCAGAGAGGAATTGATCTTAAGGGTAAACATCTTGTGATACTTGGGGCCGGTGGAGCCGGCCGGGCAGTAGCTGTAGAGAGTGCGCTTGCCGGGTGTTCATCGATATCGATTATTAACAGAAATGCTGATAGGGGTCAATCACTTCGTGATTTGCTAAATAAGAAAACAGATTGTCAGGCAGATTTTATTCCATGGGCTGATGGTGTCAGAATCCCTGCCTGTGATATTCTTATAAACGCTACAAGCGTAGGCTTATATCCTGATAAAAATTATCCGGATATCAGACTTGATGATATTAAGCCGGGTATGATTGTTCAAGATATCATACCTAATCCGGCCATAACACCATTTCTGAAGGAAGCTCAAAAGCGCGGTGCTGTTATCTATGATGGACTTGCAATGCTGGTCTATCAAGGAGCAATAGCTTATAAACTCTGGACTGGTGCAGAACCTTCTATCGAGGTTATGAAACAAGCCCTGGCAGAAGCTTTTGCCTGAGTTTATAGCCTGACTGAATAATCTAAAGACCGTATAGTTTTGTTATGTGCCAAGAGACTGTAGTTGATAATAGACTACAGTCTTTTTTGTTGCTTGAACTTGTATATAAAACTTTTAGGTAAAACATTATATAAATTTAGTTGACATTTTAACGTCGTTTAATTATGATCAGATTATAGAAGATTGACTGCGAAGCGCAGTTTTATAGGAGGAAGAAATGTCTACTACAAATTACAGAAGAATTGCTACAGAACGGCGCAAAGAACTTCTGAACATGATTTATGAGGCTAAAACCGGGCACACCGGTGGAGCTCTCTCAAGTACGGATATTCTTGTTGCTCTGCATTATGGAATCATGAATATTAAACCATCTGAACCTAAATGGGCCGATCGGGACAGATTTGTATTGAGCAAAGGTCACTCTGTGGAAGGCTACCTTTGTATTCTTGCGGATCTTGGCTTCTTCCCGAAGGCAGAACTGATGACTTTTAGCAAATACGGTTCGCGTCTTATTGGGCATCCAACAAACAAAGTCCCAGGAATCGAAATATGCTCCGGAGCGCTTGGCCATGGTCTGCCGGCGGCCGTTGGCATGGCGCTTGGTGCTAAGAAAAGCGGCCGTGCTTATAAGACTTATGTTCTTATGGGAGACGGGGAGCTGGCTGAGGGCAGCGTCTGGGAAGGTGCTATGGCTGCTGCTAATTATGAGCTTGATAATCTCACAGCGATAATTGATCGTAATGGTCTTCAGATCAGTGGATCTACAGAGGATGTCATGAAGCTTGAACAGCTCAAGGCCAAATGGGAAGCTTTTGGCTGGCAGGTTTTTGAGGCTGATGGTCATGATATTGAAGGCTTGATCAGTTTGATGAAGAGTTTCCCGCAGACAAATGGCAAACCACATATGATCATTGCCAACACTACAAAAGGCAAAGGCGTTTCGTTTATGGAAAATGTTGCCAAGTGGCATCATGGAGTGCCAAGTGATGAACAACTCGCTCAGGCTCTTGCCGATTTAGATAAAACGGAGGTGGGAAAATGAGTATCCCTTGCAGACAGGCTTTTTCACAGGAAGTACTTGCTCAAGCCAAGAATGATAAAAATGTCGTTGTTTTATGTACAGACTCTCGAGGTTCAGTTATGCTTGGTGATTTCGCCGCAGAGCTGCCAGAGCAGTTTATCGAGGTTGGTATTGCTGAACAGAATTGCGTCGGTATGGCTGCCGGCCTGGCTAATGCCGGTCTTAAACCATTTGTTGCCGGCCCGGCCTGCTTCTACTCCATGCGTAGTGCTGAACAAGTTAAGGTAGATGTCGCGTACTCAAACAGTAATGTCAAGGTTATTGGTATTTCCGGCGGTGTCAGTTATGGTGCTCTCGGCACAAGTCATCATAGTTTACAGGATATCGCTACGATGACTGCTGTTCCCGGCTTAACTGTTATACTGCCTGCTGACGCTTGGCAAACAAAACAGATGACCGCAGCTCTTACAGTTCATGAAGGACCTGTTTATGTGAGAATGGGCAGAGGAGCAGTGCCGGATTTATACGGCCCGGAAGGCGAGAGTAAGCTTGCTCCTGACTTCAAAATTGGCGAAGCGATCGAGCTGATGCAGGGAAGCGATGTCGCTATATTTGCTTGTGGCGAAACAGTCTGGCATGCCTGGCACGCAGGAAAAAAATTAGCTGCAGCCGGTATTTCCGCGTCAGTAGTTGATTTGCATACGCTGATGCCACTTGATGAAGAGACAATTTTGCGAGTTGCTGCAGGCTGTAAGGCGGTTGTAACTGTTGAAGAACATAGTGTTAACGGCGGAATGGGTAGTCTTGTCGCTTCTCTTCTTTCTGAGCATAATCCGAAGATGATCAAGAAAATCGCTCTGCCTAATGAAAATATCGTGACAGGATCAAGTCCTGAGGTTTTCCGTCATTATGGCATTACGGCCGATAATATTGCCGAGCAGGCTGAGCTGCTGCTCAAAAAACTGGGATGAGGTAAGCATAATGTCGTTTATTTTGGCTATTGATCAGAGTACAGCCGGTACAAAAGCTCTCCTGTCGGATGAACAAGGATTTATCACGGCAAAAGACTCGATCAACCATAAACAATACTATCCGGCGCCCGGATGGGTTGAACACGATGCCGAGGAAATATGGCAGAATGTTGTGAAGCTAATCTCCAGATTACCGGAGCAGGCAGGAGTTTCACTTGATGAAATAAATGGAATCGCGATTTCAAATCAGCGGGAAACAACTGTTGCCTGGGATCGAGCTACGGGAAAACCTCTTGCGCCCGCTGTGGTCTGGCAATGCCAGCGCGGTGCCGGTATTTGCGAGAATCTAAGTGAACACGGAGAAATGATCAGGGCAAGAACAGGTCTTCAGTTGTCAGCTTATTATCCGGCTGCAAAAGCCGCCTGGCTGCTTCAGCATGTTCCCGGTCTTAAGCAAAAAGCCTTAACCGGAGATGCCTGTATCGGGACAGTTGACGCATATCTCGTATTTCGCCTGACCGGTGGTGAGAGTTTTAAAACAGACTACTCTAACGCCAGTCGAACACAGTTGTTTAATCTGCATACACTTACCTGGGATCAGGAGATCTGTGAGTTGTTTGATATTCCGTTAAGTTGTCTGCCGCAGATTGAATTTTCTGACGCGGTTTTTGGTAATACGTTAGAGAAACTGTTTGGCCGTCGCCTGCCGATTGCTGGCGTTATGGGTGATTCGCATGCTGCTCTCTTCGGCCAGGGGTGTCTGAAGCCTGGTATGGCAAAAGCAACTTACGGTACAGGTTCGAGCATCATGCTTAACAACGGTAGCTCTTATGCAAAACCACCTGTAGGTATTGCTGCTTCGCTTGCTTGGGGGTGGCGTGGTGAGATCAACTATGTGCTTGAAGGTAATGTTACCAGTTCAGGCGATACTCTTAACTGGTTGATCAATGAACTCGAACTCGTATCGAGTCCACAGGAAATTGACGAGCTTGCTGAAGGAATCAGCTCAACTGAAGGTGTTTACCTTGTTCCGGCTTTTTCCGGACTTGGAGCTCCTTATTTTGATAGTGATGCCAGAGGCGCTATAGTTGGTATGTCAAGAGGCTGCACGCGTCGTCATATTTCCCGAGCGGCACTTGAATCAATTGCTTATCAGAATCACGCTGTAGTTGAAGCGATGGGTGTAAGTATCGCTGAACTGCGAGTTGATGGTGGACCAACCAGAAGTACTGTGCTTATGCAGTTTCAATCCGATCTCCTTGGTTGCCCAGTAAGATGTAGTATAGCTCAGGAGATTTCAGCATTGGGTGCTGCCTATATGTGTGGACTGACACTTGGTTTCTTCAAAAATCAGGAGAGCATCGCTGCCTGGCAGCAATCGGGAAAAGTTTATAGACCTTCATTGACACGAGAGCAGTCTGAAAAATTGACTGACGGCTGGAAAGAAGCTGTTCGCAGAGTGATGCTCAAATGAAATAGTTTAAACTGTATTCAGTTAAGAAGATAAGAAAAACATTAGAGAAAAGAGGTAAAATTATGGCTACTTTTGGATTGATCGTATGTAACAGGTCATTTTTCCCGGATCATGTAGTTGCTGCCGGTCGTAAAGAGTTGGTAGACTGTCTCGCGCAATGGGGACATGACAGTGTTGTGCTGACGGAGAATGAAACAAAGGGCGGCGGTGTTGAAACTATTCAGGATGCTCGTAAATGCGCGCGGCTGTTTCGTGAAAACGCGGCGAAAATTGATGGAATCATTATCAGCATGCCGAACTTCGGAGACGAACTAAGTGTAACTGAGGTTATCACTCAAGCTAAGCTCAATGTGCCGATACTGATTCAAGCCAGTAATGATCAACTCGATAAACTTGATCTGGCAAATCGCCGTGATGCTTTTTGCGGTAAAATATCGGTTTGTAACAATTTCCGCCAATGTGGTATAAAATTCTCTCTGACTGAGAAACATACCTGTCAAGTAAATAGTCCAGAGTTTGAAGCCGATGTTAAGAAATTCGCTTCAGTCTGTGATGTGGTAAAAGGTCTGACAAATGCCCGCATAGCTGCGATTGGTGCCAGACCTGACGCTTTCCATACTGTACGTTACAGTGAGAAACTATTGCAGCGTTCAGGTATCAACGTCTCAGTTGTTGATATGTCAATGATCCTGCATCATGCTCGCAGCATCAATGATCAATCACTGATTGACGCGAAGATTGCTGAGATTAAAGAATATGGTAATGTCAGTAATGATGCTTCTCCTGAGCAGATCGATCATGAAGCTCGTCTCAGCATAGCTATAGAATCATATGTCGATGATAATGAATGTACGTCTTCTGCTGTTCAGTGCTGGGACGCAGTTGAAACTGATTATGGTGTAGCTACTTGTCTGCCTATGAGCATGATGGGAATGCGCGGTAAACCAAGTGCTTGCGAGATGGATGTTATGGGCGCGCTCAGCATGCAGGCTCTGCTGCTGGCAGGCGGTGTACCTCCGATGCTGCAGGACTGGAATAACAATTATGGCAGCGAACCAGACAAGTGCATCAATGTCCATTGTTCCAATTTCCCGAGCTGTGTCTTCGAGAAAACCCCCGAAATCGGTTATCTTGATGTCCTCTCAACAACTCTCGGTGTTGAAAATTGCTTCGGTGCCTGCAAGGGCCGAGTCGCACCGGGACCTATGACTTATCTGCGCATTTCTACGGATGACTGCGAAGGAAAAATTCGTTGTTATGTTGGTGAAGGCGAGTTCACCGATGATCCGCTCGATACTTTTGGCGGCATAACTGTTTGTAAGGTTGATAACATGAATGGTCTTATGAAGTACATATGTGAGCAGGGCTTCGAGCATCATATCGCGATTAGCCAATCCAGCTGCGCTGATGTGCTTGAAGAAGCTATTGGCAAGTATCTTGGCTGGGACGTTTACCGCCACAGCTGATACATAGGCAATAAGAAAAGCCGGGAAGAGGCCACAGTCTTTTCCCGGTTTTTTTATAGAAGTTAATCTGAGGAAAAATCCTGACAAACAGACTCAAGATTATTATAATGACTATAGAAATCTGGTAGAAGCTCTCGATTTGAGCTCTAATTCAATAAAACAGAAGGGCAGCCGGCATGGAAAAGAAGAATAAACCAACAATTAAAAAAATAGCGGATCTGGCGGGAGTGTCACTTGCTACTGTTTCCAATGCGCTAAATAACAAGCGTGGTGTCAACGAGGAGACAAGTCGACAGGTTTTAACTATAGCCAGAGAGCTTGGCTATTTTGAGCATAATCAAAAGAGTACGCTTAATCGCCCGCTTAGAGATATCAGAGCGATTAGAGTGATTAAATTCAGGCGTCATGGTCTTGTTGTCCAGGATACCCCGTTTTTTGCCGAATTATTGAACGGAATTGAAAATGAATGCAACAGACAGGGGTTTGAATTGCTGTTTGCTCAGATCATGGGTCGTGAACAGGATGACCGCAGGCGTATGAAACAACTGCTTGAAGACAAGCAGGTCGCAAATATAATTTTGGCCACGGAAATGAGCTCTGATGATCTTGAGCTGCTCGTAAGTGCCCAGGCACCTTTGATACTTCTTGATAGTTATTTTCGCGGAAGTAATCTGAGCAGCGTGACAATCAACAATACAGAAGCCGGATATACTGCTGTAAAACACTTGATTGCTAACGGTCATCAGCAGATTGGTATTATAAACAGCAGCACTGAATTCAATAATATGCATTATCGTTGGCTCGGCTATCGAGAAGCACTGTCTCAGGCAGGTCTGCCGATCAGACCGGAATGGGTAGTCAGTGTTGAACCTACAGTAAAAGGCAGTCATAGAGATATGCTTGGCTGGCTTGCGCAGAATAAACCACTGCCCACAGCTTTTTTCGCGGCCAATGACATGATCGCTGCTGGTGCTGTACGTGCGCTTCAGGAAAAATCAATACAGGTACCATTTGATGTATCGATTATTGCCATGGATAATACACCAATTTGTCAGGCGGTCAGTCCTGCACTGTCCACGATTCATGTTTTTAAGCAGGAACTTGGAGTGGCTGCTGTGCGTGAATTGCTTGCTTCCGCGCAGTCAAAGGAAGAATGCAGCAGATTACTCGAATTGGGAATAAAGTTGGTGGAACGTTCCAGTGTTATGAATATATTCTCATAACTTCTTGCAATAATAGGAGAAAGTCCCTTAACTGTTGAATTTGCCAGTGCAATATGATAGCATTCAGGTTGGACATCTGCTCGACAACAAGAATGTCGAGCGGTTTGTCTGTATATAATGCTTCTTATCCTGCGTTTTCGCAGGTTTGAAAGGCCAAAACCGAAAGGAGTCTTTACATGATTAAACACAAGAAATTGCAAGCATGGGTTGATGAAGTTGCAAAAATGTGTCAGCCTGACAAAATTTACTGGGTAGACGGTTCTCAGGAAGAGAATGATCGTTTGCTTGAGGAAATGGTTGCTGCCGGTGCAGCAGAGAAACTTGATGAAAATAAGCGTCCAGGTTGCTATCTTTTCCGCAGTGATGCTTCAGACGTAGCCCGAGTAGAAAACCGTACCTATATTGCTTCTGCCAAACAGGAAGATGCCGGTCCAACTAATAATTGGATTGATCCTATTGAGTTGAAAGAAACAATGAAGGGTCTGTACAACGGCTGTATGAAAGGTCGTACAATGTACGTTATTCCTTTCTCAATGGGTCCTATAGGTTCTCCTATTTCCAAAATTGGTATTGAAATTACCGATAGTGCATATGTTGTTGTTAATATGCGCATAATGACACGTATGGGTTCTGCAGTTCTTGATGTTCTCGGTGAAGACGGTGAGTTTGTTCCATGTCTGCATTCTGTTGGCGCTCCTCTTGAAGAAGGCCAAAAAGATGTACCGTGGCCTTGCGCTCCGATTGAACAGAAATATATCAGCCATTTCACTGATGAGAGACTTATCTGGTCTTACGGTTCAGGTTACGGCGGAAACGCTCTGCTTGGCAAAAAATGCTTCGCTTTGAGAATCGCTTCCGTTCAGGCTCGTGATGAAGGCTGGCTGGCTGAGCATATGCTGATCCTCAAGCTGACAAGTCCTGAAGGTGATGTAAAATACATCGCCGGTGCTTTCCCAAGTGCCTGCGGCAAAACCAATCTGGCTATGCTTGTTCCAACCATTCCCGGCTGGAAGGTCGAGACAGTTGGTGATGATATTGCCTGGATGAAGTTTGGCTCGGACGGACGTCTATATGCCATCAACCCTGAAGCTGGTTTCTTCGGTGTTGCTCCTGGTACATCAGACAGCTCAAACTACAATGCTATGCGCAGTATCGATAAGAATACTATCTTTACCAATGTCGCGAAAACTGATGATAATGATATCTGGTGGGAAGGTATGGGTGTAGAAGCACCTGAGCACCTGATCGACTGGAAGGGCAATGACTGGAATCCTGCAACCGCAGAGGCTCCTGCCGCTCATCCGAACGCTCGTTTCACCGCTCCTGCTTCACAGTGTCCTTCAGTCGCACCTAACTGGGAAGACCCTGCCGGTGTTCCGATCGACGCTATCTTGATTGGTGGTCGTCGTAAGACTACTGTACCTCTTATCCATGAGAGCTTCGACTGGAATCATGGTATTTTCCTTGGTTCTATCATGGGTTCAGAAATCACAGCTGCTGCTATCACAAGTAAGGTTGGCCAGGTCCGTCGTGATCCTTTTGCCATGCTTCCTTTCTGTGGCTATCATATCTGTGATTATCTCCAGCACTGGCTGGATATCGGCACTAAGTCAACACCAGACAAGCTGCCGAAGGTATTCTACGTTAACTGGTTCCGCAGAGACGAGAATGGTAAGTTCATGTGGCCTGGATTCGGTGAGAACAGTCGTGTTCTTAAGTGGATCGTTGAGCGCCTCGAAGGTAAGGTTGATGCTGTTAAGACAGCTATCGGCTATATGCCTGCTGTTGATGGTATCGATACAGAAGGTCTCGATGTCACAACTGACGTAATGAACAAGCTGCTTGAAGTTAATGCTGAAGAATGGCTTGCTGAAGTAGAATCCGTAAAAGAGCATTATGCTACTTACGGTGAGAAATTGCCAAAAGAGCTGGCAAATCAGCTTGAGGCTCTTGAAGCACGTCTTAAGGCTTAATAAAAACAGTTATTATAATAAAAAGAGAAGGATGCCCGAACTTGGGCATCCTTTTTTATAAACATTATTTCAATTTGTGTAATTTTTAAATGCCGGTAAAAACATTAAATACCGGTAAAAGTGAATCCTGCCTTTTCGAAGGCCGAGCGAATATCAGCGAGCTCAATTCGTTTCATCTTAGCTCCCTTGCGCAGAGTCATAATTCTGCCGGCCGTTGTCAGCATGCCAGGTTTAACGATATCGGTGAAACCAAGATGTACCATAACTTCTTGGGCTTCAGGATATTCGCTGCATATTTGGAATACTGTGTTATCTAAATTAATTATTTTGTCGTCCATATCTGTACCTCGTTAATATTTTTCTAAGTTTTATGATACACATTTGAAGAATTTCGCATAATGCCGAATGTTACACGTGTTTTTCAGGTTACGAGCCGCTACTTATGAGATGTAACTTAAATAAAGTTTGTGATTTGTGCATTATGCACAAGTGAACAGCGCTTATGGTATGGCTATTTATATCTCCATGTTACATGCAACAGGTTGAAAAATATGTGAATTTCGAATAAAATTGAAATGATGCAAACGCAATAATACCCGAAACAGGGTAATAAAATCAGGAGGATTGAAACACATGGCTATTAAAGTTGGTATCAATGGTTTCGGCCGTATCGGACGTATGGTATTCCAGGCAATCTGTGACCAGGGTTTACTTGGTACAGAGATTGACGTAGTTGCTGTCGCTGATATTTCGACCGACGCCGACTATTTCGCTTACCAGATCAAGTATGATTCTATTCAGGGTAAGTTCAAGCATGAAGTGACAACCGAGAAGAGCAGCGCTGACGCTGCAGAGAATGATGTTCTGGTTATTAACGGCAAGAACAAGGTTCGCTGCGTTATGGCTCAGAGAAATCCTGCTGATCTGCCTTGGGGCGACCTCGGTGTAGAATATGTTATAGAATCAACCGGTTTGTTCACTAATTCTGAGCAGGCCAAGGGTCACCTCGAAGCCGGCGCTAAGAAAGTAATAATCTCAGCTCCTGGTAAGGGTGACGTTAAGACAATCGTTATGGGCGTTAATGAGAATGAATACGATTCAGCTGCACATAGCATCGTATCAAACGCTTCATGTACAACAAACTGTCTGGCTCCTGTCGTTCATGTTCTTCTTAAGGAAGGATTTGGCATACAGCAGGGTCTGATGACAACAATTCATTCATACACAGCAACACAGAAGACCGTTGACGGACCTTCCAAGAAGGACTGGAGAGGCGGCCGTGCTGCAGCTATCAATATCATTCCTTCAACTACTGGTGCTGCTAAGGCTGTTGGCCAGGTTCTGCCAGTTGTAAATGGCAAGATGACAGGTATGTCATTCCGTGTTCCTACTCCTACAGTTTCTGTTGTTGACCTGACAGTTACAACTGAGAAAGATACTTCTATCGAAGAGATCGACGCTAAGCTGAAGGAAGCATCCAAGACATATCTTAAGGATATCCTTGGTTATACTGATGAAGAGCTCGTATCTTCTGACTTCATTCATGACAAGCGCTCATCAATCTATGACTCACTGGCTACACTTCAGAACAATCTGCCTGGTGAGAAGCGCTTCTTCAAGATCGTTTCATGGTATGACAACGAGTGGGGTTATTCCAACCGTGTTGTTGACCTTGTTAAGTTCATGGCTAAGAAGGACGGCACACTTTAATATAGTTACTGAATAAGTAATTTGTTATAGAATTGCTGAACAGCCTGCGGTATTTATATCGCAGGCTGTTTTTGTTCAAGTTGTATTATGATTCTATATGCTACAATATCGTCAGGAGAATTTATGACTATTATATTCATAAAAAATGTGATTTCATGGAGGTTGTGTAGATATGCAGGACAATGAACTGGTCAAACAGGCTATAGCAGCACGCGAACAGGCGTATGCTCCATATTCCAGATTTAGAGTTGGCGCGGCTCTGCTTGATGATAGAAACAATTTATTTACGGGCTGTAATATTGAAAACTCATCCTATGGCGCAACTTGCTGCGCTGAACGAACAGCGATTTTTAAGGCCATTTCTGAAGGTGCAAAGCAGATAAAAACTCTGGCAGTGGTTTGTGACAGTGATGATTACTGTCGGCCGTGTGGCATCTGCAGGCAAGTAATGTCAGAATTCTCAGCTGAAGATTTTCGTTTATTATCAGCAAGGCCGGATGGTGAATACGAAATACTGACTATGGAGCAGCTGCTGCCCGCGAGCTTCCACCTTGAATAATTCAACTTATTCGATAGCCCGCACTCGCTTATTCTCAGCAAAATTTCCTTGTTTGTCACAGATTATATACAGAGGTCTGCCTTTTACCTCTTCAAAAATTCTTGCGATGTATTCACCAATTATTCCGAGCATGATTAAAACAATCCCGAAGAAAAAGAGGATAACACACATAAGAGAGGCATAACCCGGCTCCATCCAGACGAGGTCAAAAAGTCTGGATATAAACACGGCAAAAGCAAGCAACAAGCTGAATATTGATAGTATAATGCCAAGACTTATGCCAAGTTTCAGCGGCTTATAGGAAAAAGAAGCGATGCCGTCAGCTGCTAAACGAAGCATTTTTGCAAAAGGATATTTTGAAGTTCCGGCAAAACGTGGTTCGCGCACATAATCGACAAAGGTCTGTTTGTAGCCGAGCCAGCTTATCAGGCCGCGTACATAACGATTGTGTTCTGGTATATTAAGCAGCGCGTCTTTTACACAGGCATCGATAAGTCTGAAGTCTCCAACATCTACCGGGATATCAACATCAGTCAGGCTGTGCAGCAGCCTGTAGAAAACGCGTGCGCTCCATTTTTTGAAGCGAGTCTCTCCCTTGCGCTGTACCCTTCTGCCATATACTACCTGATAGCCTTGTTTCCATAAATCGATCATCTGAGGTATAATCTCAGGTGGATCCTGCAGATCGGCGTCAATTATAACAACCGCTTCGCCGGATGAATGATCCATACCGGCTGTGATGGCAATTTGGTGACCGAAATTGCGTGAGAAGCTTAACATTTTTACCCGAGTATCTTGATCACAGAACTCTCGAACAATCGCGGCGGTTCTGTCTCTGCTGCCGTCATTAACGTATATAAGTTCAAAAGACAGCTCCTGGCTGTCTATCATACGCATAAGTCGTTCATGAGTACTGGCGATAACTTCCTCTTCATTGTAGAGCGGAACTACCAGTGAAATATCAAATTTTGTCATGTCATACCTCCAGCACAACACTATCATTATATCAAACTGACAAGTTTTTAACAGTCTTGTCTGTTACGTGTACTCTTCTATAATTGTTTATAATATAGATAAGTCTTATGGAGTAGAGAGGAGCATAAGATGGGAGACAAAAATAAGATTCAGAAGGGAGCAGTCATCATGAAGATCAACGTTCAAGGAAAAGGAATCAAGGTAGGAGACCAGCTGCAGAGAAGAATAGAGGAAAAACTCGGGAAATTCAATAGGTTTTTTGGTGATGAGGCAACTGCCAATGTCAAGGTGAGACCGGAAGCGGAGCTTAAATGCATAGAGGTTACCTTGAAAATCCAAAATCATTTTTACAGAGCTGAGTCTGTTGCTGATGATGTATTCACTGCTCTGGATCAGGCAGTTGAGGTAATGGAAGGCCAGATCCGCAAACATAAGACAAAAATTGAGAAGAGAATTCATGACTATGCTTATATGAAGGAATACCTGAAGACTGAAGCAATCACTCCAGAAGAGCAAGAGCTTGAAGAGAGTGCCATTATCAAACGCAAATCGTTTGCTCTGTCTCCGATGGATGCTGATGAAGCTGTTTTGCAAATGGAAATGCTTGGGCACAGTTTCCTTCTTTATCTCGATATGGATACTGATAAGGTTTGTGTGGTGTACAAGCGCAAGGATGGAAATTACGGCCTGATTGAACCGGAGTATTGATTTAATCCTATCAGGTCGGTACACCGCAATTAATCATAGATAAACATAATTCTTGTTGGTGTTGTTTCAAATTTGTAATTAATAATCCGTGAGAATTTATGATCCTTGCGCGGGGGTCGGTCAGCTGATGGCCGACCCCTTTTCTGAGCGTGTTCGACTACACTTTTGCCGGTATATCCTGTATAATAGCAGAACAATTGTTTTGGAGAGTATGCTAATGGATTTATTTGATCAACTGATTATGAACGAGAGCGGTTCTGACACCGGCAGTGGTGAATTTGCCGCAAAAGAAGAGAAATCAAGCGTTTCAGAACGCTTGCTTGATGGTCTGAACAGACAACAATCACAAGCTGTACAGCATCAGGATGGGCCTTTGTTGATACTTGCGGGTGCGGGTTCAGGCAAGACCAGAGTTATTACTCATCGCATTGCCTGGCTGGTACAGGTTAAACATGTGCGGCCGTCATCGATTTTGGCAATTACTTTTACCAATAAGGCTGCTGCTGAGATGAAGAGCCGAATTGAGGCTCTGGTAGGGCATGTCAGTTCTTCGATGTGGATAGGTACTTTTCACTCGATGCTGCTGCGTATACTGCGCCGTTATGCTGAACGACTCGGTTATACTTCGCATTTCACAATTCTTGACAGTGATGATCAACAGCGGATTGTAAAACAGTGTTACAAAGAATTATCTATTGATGACAAGAAATTCCCCGTGAGGATGGTGCACAGCCGTATTAGTACAGCTAAGAACGCACTTACCGGTGTCGAACAGTTTGCCAGAGAAGCCGGATCTGATTTTGTACAAGAGAAGGTTGCGCAGGTCTATAAGTTATATCAGCAAATCCTTAAGCAAAATAATAGTATGGATTTTGATGATATTCTCTTCGAAGCTGTCAGACTGCTGGAGAATAATGAGGATGTTCTTGCTGATTATCAGAATCGTTTTAATTATATACTTGTTGATGAGTATCAGGATACTAATCACGCCCAGTATAAACTTGTGCATCTGCTGTCAGCAGTACATAAAAATCTCTGTGTAGTCGGTGATGACGATCAGTCAATCTATAGTTTCCGTGGAGCGAATATTCAGAATATTCTCGATTTTGAGAAGGACTTCAAAAACTGTACGGTTATCAAGCTTGAACAGAATTATCGTTCAACTAATAATGTGCTGCAGGCTGCTAACGCGGTTATAAAAAATAATCGTGGCCGTAAATCAAAACAGCTGCGAACGGAGTTACCAGATGGTGACTTGATTACTTTCTATCGCAGTGGTGATCATAGTGAAGAGGCGAGGTTTGTTGCCAGAGAAATTGTCAGGTGCGCGGAAAAATCTACGCATGAACAGCCCTATGGTCAGATCGCGATTTTGTACAGATTAAATGCTCTGTCTCGTAATCTTGAGTCGGCGCTGAGAGAGCAGGGTATACCTTATCGCATATTTGGTGGCACTCGATTCTACGATCGTAAAGAAATCAGAGATGTTCTGGCGTATTTAAGACTAATTCTTATACCTGAAGATAGATTGTCTTTTGCCAGGATCATTAATACTCCACGCAGAGGGATAGGTGATGCCACCGTTGCTGCTGTTGACGCTATCAGCGCACAGACCGGTATGGCACCGCTTGAGGTTTGTGCCAAGTCCGACCGCTACCCTGAACTTGCGAGAGCGAGCGGCAGATTGCTGCTGTTTTCTGAGATGATCGCTGATTTTCGTAAGAAAATGCTTGCTGATTCACTGACTTTGGCCGAGTTGATAGAAGCTGTCGAAAATGACACAGGGTTGATACAGGAGATTATTGATCAGCAGGAAAAATCTTCTGTCAGTGATTCGGTAGATCGTATTGAGAACTTGAAGGAGTTATTGTCAGATGCGGTTGAGTTTAACTCAAGTTATATTGAACAGTTGAAGAATGTGCGTGAGAATCCTGATATAGCGGCAGCTGAAGATCTGGAAAACGCCGATGAGACTCTGCCTTCTGTTCTTACATCTTATCTTGAGCGTGCCACGCTCTATGCTGAGATGGATGATGACAAGGATCAGGACTATGTGCGCCTTATGACTATTCATAGTGCCAAGGGTCTTGAGTTTGATACTGTTTTCCTGATTGGTGCTGAAGAAGGCTTATTCCCTGGATATAGGTCGCTTGAGAGCGAGGCCGCGATTGAAGAAGAACGTCGTCTGGCATATGTCGCTATTACCAGAGCAAGACAAAAACTATATATTTCAACCGCAAGATCCAGATTGATTTTCGGACAGACACAGGCTTTTCGTGTTTCGCAGTTTGTTATGGAAATACCTGCGGAATATCTTGAAGAGATCGGTGGCTCAAGAGAGAGTCGTGCCGCTTCTCATGAGGCTTATGCCAACCACTCCAATCAACCAGCCGGTAGAGCACGTGTACAGTTCCCAGGGGGACCTGCACCTGCTGCAGGAGGCAGAAGCTCGACAAATGGATTTGGCAATTATACCGGATCAGGTTCTGCAACTGGCAATAATTCCGGCAGTGGACGTTTTGGTCAGTCCGGTCAGATGTCTCCGGTGGCATCTTACACAAATTCCAAACCGACCGCCGATAAGAAACAAGGGATTGATCCCTCTACATTGAAGCGCGGCGATAAGGTTAAGCATCAGAAGTTTGGTGTCGGCAGAATCGAACAGATTACACCGGTTGCCAATGACGCGATTCTCGTAATTGAGTTTGAGAAACAGGGTATCAAGAGACTGATGGCAAAAATGGCTCCACTTACCAAAGTATAAGAAATAGAGATAAATTAATACTGTATGAAAAAGGCTTCCGTCATTTTAGAACGGAAGCCTTTTAAAAAGCAGTGATTATTATTGTTATTTCATGCGTATGCTTGAATTATGCAATGACGTTAGCTGTGCGTGACCTTGTGTCTTCTGTGGGCATCAGCGGTTGTGATGTTTATGATCATCGATATATCCATGAACACGATATTGACCGCCGCTAACGACAACTTCAGCGATATTCTGGCAGTGATCACCGATACGTTCCATGGTATGCAGCAGTTCGAGGAAAATAACTGTTGTTTTCGGATCGCATTCACCATTATTCAAACGATCCATATGACTCTCACGAAGCTTATCTTCCATAGTATCGATCTCGTCTTCATGACTCATTATCTTGCCGGCGATGACCAGATCAGTGTCGCGCAGAGCTTTTACCGTTTCTGTAACAATTTTTTCAACCAGAGCAAATGCCTCGTCGAGCTCTGAGTTTGCCTGCCCGGAGAAACCGAGGCCTTTCTCATTCATACCCTGAGCTGTATCACAGATATTGCTGCAATAATCGCCTATACGTTCAATATCATTAGTGGCATGCATAAGTCCGGCGATTCTCACGGAGTCGGATTCTGTGATAACTGAAGACTGGAATATATGCGATAGATAACGTACAATCTCGTTTTCAAGATAATCAAGCGTATCTTCATTGGCGAATATTTTGACTTCAAGTTCTTTGTCATATTTGGTGATAATCTGATGTGCGTCCTGAGTCATGGTAGTAGCTATCTCAGTCATGCGCGCCAGCTCCTGTGTTGCCAGATCGATAGCTATAGCCGGACTATTGACAACCTTGTAATCGATGAAGGCCAGTTTCTTCTGAACTACAGGATCCTCTCCTCTGACGATGTTAGTAACCAGCTTGACCATCAGCCAGATGAATGGCAGCCAGAGCAAAGTATTAACAACGTTGAAGACTGTGTGTGAAATAGCTATGCTCTCTCGCATCGAGTTGGCGATAGGTGTGACCATGCCGGCGATTCCTGTGTTGCCATCAGCAATGCGCTCAACACCAAGAACACCAAGGATGAAATTTACAAAGTGGGTGTAAGGCCTTAATAAGAAGACAAAAGCTACCGAACCTACAACGTTAAATACAGCGTGAGCTGTGGCTGCCCTCTTGGCATCCCTTGAACCACCGATTGTCGCGAGAATGGCGGTTATAGTTGTACCGATATTACTGCCCAGAAGAATCGGTATTGCCTGATATAGAGAGATCAGCGGTGTGCCAAGATCGTCAACAGGTGTACTGCCAAGCGTCTGCAAGACACCGATCGCGGCTGATGAACTCTGTACAATCATTGTTGAAATAGCACCGACTACCACACCAAGAACCGGTACATCCTTGATGTTTAACAATAAATCGGCAAAAGCTTCGCTCTTGGCAAGAGGCTTCATGGCCGCGCCCATGCTGTTAAGTCCAACAAACAACAAACCAAAAGCAAAAATTATCTGACCAAGATATTTGATTTTTGGTTTTTTCATGAAGAACATCATGACGAAACCGATGGCTACAAACAGCCAGGCATATTCATCAATCTTGGTTGCGACAATCCAA
>JAQVJP010000016.1 GCA_028695145.1 Eubacteriales bacterium | reverse complement strand
CAAACCAAAAGCAAAAATTATCTGACCAAGATATTTGATTTTTGGTTTTTTCATGAAGAACATCATGACGAAACCGATGGCTACAAACAGCCAGGCATATTCATCAATCTTGGTTGCGACAATCCAAGCTGTAATTGTGGTACCGATATTGGCACCCATGATTACGCCGATAGATTGCTTAAGTGTCATCAGACCTGCGCTTACGAAGCCTACGACCATTACTGTAGTCGCTGATGAGCTCTGCACTATGACAGTGACCAGAGCACCAACAATTACTGCCTTGAGTGGTGTGCCGGTAAGCATAGCAAGAATGTTACGCATCCTGTCCCCGGCGGTTTTCTGTAGACCTTCGCCCATCTGATGCATACCAAAAATGAACAGCGCCAGACCTCCGAACAGATCAATCAGAGTATGAATATCCATTTACAATCTCCTTCAATAGCTTAGTTTGAAATCAGCTGATATCAGCATAATTCAGAATTAACCAAACGATTACAATTTTATAGGAGAATTGAAGTTGGCACAATGCATTGGAAATAAATAAATAAGATTTTGCCAGATTGGTTATAACTTGTTTTGAAAATAATAAATATTATAAGTACAGAAATAGCCTGTTTTCAAGTTGATTTCAGACCTGCTGTGTTATAATAAACACAAAATATGGCAAAAAATGAGTGCAAAATCTGTATGCTGTGATGGTTTTACGATGCGAAAGCAAAACAGCCGCGGATATTAGGCTCAACAGGAGCAAATATGACAACTGTCTGTCTCATTAAGGTTCAGGAATACAATAAGCAAAAAATCGCGAATGGTCTGAGGCTTGCCTGGCAGAAGCAAAACTATGCTGCTCTGTTCAGCTCATCTGAAAAAATATTACTTAAGCCTAATATGCTCTCCGCAGTTACGCCTGATCTGGCGGTAACGACAAATCCTGTGGTTTTCGGAGCTCTGGCTGAGGTTCTTGCTGATCAGAATATCAATCCTCATCTGTTATTGAGTTATGGAGATTCACCAGCTCATGAATCAATGGCAAAAGCAGCCAGAATAACTGGTCTTGAAGCAATGGCCAATGATTATGGACTCATTTCAGCGGATTTTGATAACGGAGTTGAAGTTCAGTTTCCTGCTGATAGTTTTATCAAGCATCTGAATATTGCCAATGGTGTTTTGGCCGCAGATGGCATTGTCAGTGTCAGTAAGTTTAAAACACATGCGCTTACCGGGATTACGGGTGCTGTTAAAAATCAGTACGGAGTCATACCTGGTTTGAAAAAAGCCCGATTTCACGCTGTTTATTCCGATGTTCGGGCTTTTGCCAGGATGCTTGTTGAGTTAAACCGTTATCTTAAACCTCGATTATATGTCATGGACGCTGTCACGATAATGGAAGGTAATGGACCAAGAAACGGCACACCGAGGTCTGCCGGATATGTGTTGGTCGGTACAGATCCTGTGGCTGTAGATACTGTGATGGCAGCGATAACCGGCCATAATACGAATAAAATGCCTCTGTTTCAATTATTTAAGCAAACAGGTTTTGGTGAGGTCGATCAGGAAAAAATCGATCTGATTGTTATTGATGCCAATTCAATTAGTGATAATGAAGGAGCTATCAAGGAAGGTGCTCTGCCGCAACTGCTTCCTGAGCTTGAAATTGAAGATTTCATCCAGGCGAAAACGGAAAAATCATGGATGACTACAGCGACAAGAATCAGCGGCAATTTTTCCAGAAGATTCATTTTACAGCGTCCTGTCATAGATGCGAAAACATGTATTCGCTGTGGCCAGTGTGTAACGTCTTGTCCACTTGAACCGAAGGCACTTCATCAGGAGAACCGAGATGTGCCGAAGTACCGATATGACTTATGCATACGTTGTTTTTGCTGTCAGGAAATATGTCCTGCAGCTGCGATTAGTGTGCGTAAACCGTGGCAGTCTTCACGTTGAGAAGCTGTCGCTGACTGTAGCCGGGAGGATTTATAATGCTGCCAAGACTACTCAAGGAAGATCAGGAGAAATTTCTCAGTCCTTATGCCATGCGCAGTGTTGACAGTCGCGGGCGAGAATATGAACAGGATAAATGTACTGTCAGGACTGATTTTGAACGAGATGCCGGAAGAATTATCTTCTCGGTTGATTTCCGTCGTTTAAGGCATAAGACGCAAGTTTTTTTTAATCCTCAAAATGACCACATCTGCACTCGTATGGAACATGTAATCTACGTGAACTATATCGCCAATACCATCGGCAGAGCACTGGGGCTTAATTCTGATTTAATACAGGCGATCGCTCTTGGACATGACCTCGGACATGCTCCTTTTGGGCATACCGGAGAAAAAGTATTGAATCGCTGTCTGAAAAAAGTTGATGAGAATTTATACTTCCAGCATGAGCTTCATAGCTTGCGAGTAGTTGATCTTCTGGCAGAAAAAAACGGTCGGCGTGGTCTTAATCTGACTTTTGAGGTCAGAGATGGCATTGCCAGTCATTGCGGAGAACGTTATAACGAGTTTACTTTGAGACCAGATAGAAGCAAAAATTCTGACGAGCTCGAAGCACTTGCCATGTGTCACGGCGCTCCGGCAACCCTTGAAGGCTGTGTTGTCCGCATGGCCGATAAAATCGCTTATGTCGGACGTGATATTGAAGATGCCGCCAGAGCCGGTATCATGGAGTTTGATGATCTGCCTTCTGCAATCAGGACAACGCTTGGTAAGACAAATGGTGAGATTATTAACACACTTGTTACTGATATAATAGCCAATAGTTATCAGCAGGATGCTATAATATTGAGCCCGGAAAAAGGACTTAGTATGGAGGAGCTGCTGAAGGAAAATTTCAATCGTATATACCGTTCAGAAAAAATCGCCCGTTACGAGAGGATGGCCGAGAATGTAATTGAGGGATTATTTGAAGCTCTCTATCAGGCAGCGATAGATCCCGAAAAACTGGCTCGCAGTAAGAACGGCACACTATCCGGTTTGGCTGATTATCTGCGCAGTCATCCGGGAACAGAGAATGAACCGACGGCCAGAAGGATAGCAGATTATATTGCCGGCATGTCCGACAGCTACGCTACAAGGAAATTTGAGTCAATATACTGGATATAGAGGATTTGGTATTTTTGTTGAATATATAGTTGGATATATGAGGATGAAATTAAAATGAGAGATACAAATGAACCAGCAGATAATAGTTTCCACTTCTTCGCGATGTTGCACAGAATGCGCTATATCAACCGCTGGGGCTTGATGCGTAATACAGAACAAGAGAATATTCAGGAGCATTCACTTCAAGTTGCTCTGATAGCACATGCTCTGGTGCTGTTTCGCCGTCATTATTATAGCGAAGGACGTATCTGTCCTTCAGCGGAAATGACAGCGCTTCTGGGCATGTTCCACGACGCAAGTGAAATCCTAACTGGTGATTTACCTACTCCGGTGAAATATTTTAATCCACAGATTCGTGATTCATATAAAATGGTTGAGGAAGTGGCGACTGAGAAGTTATTATCAATGCTTCCGGAGGAATTACGTACGGATTATCGCGATCTGATGTTGCCTTCGCAGGAGACTCCTGAATTGGCCGAGGCAATTAAATTTGTCAAAGCTGCCGATAAGCTTAGTGCGTATATTAAGTGTCTTGATGAGGAAAAAGCTGGCAACCCAGAGTTTGTACAGGCCAGAAACAGTTTGCGAAATTATCTCCAGGAAGTGGACATGCCTGAAGTCAAGCACTTCATTGATCATTTTCTGCCTTCATATAAACTGACGCTTGATCAGTTAAGTGATGAATAAGTAAGCCCGAGGTGAAGCAAGTGCCCGAAATACCAGAAAATAAACTACCTGATCAGGAAAACAGTTATCAGGAAAATACCGGCGTTCAACCGCCTCAATATGAGTTTAGATTGCCTGAAAAACAACCATCTTCACCGGATCCGGTGGAGAGTCGCCTTCGTATGAAGCGATATGCCCGTATCAGATTGAAGTTGATTATGACAATTATTGTTGTTGTAATTATCGGCATTGGCATGGCAGCGGCGTCTTATATATATGCTGACTCGACGAATAGGTATAGCAGAGCCGGTTCACGCTGGTATGACTCTGGTAAAAGTATCCAAATCACACAAGTGCTTAATCGTCTTGAGTCTTACACAGATAATATGGATGTTAACAGTCTGACTGCCCAGATTGAGTCTGGCAGCTATGGACTTAGTGACTACTTATTGCGGGTTTTTACGTCTCCTGCATACTTGTCATCACAGGCAGATGATACAAAATTTATCAGCGATTCTTACTTCGCTATATCCGGGGAGCAGATTGGTACAGAAGGAATGAAAGAGGCTGAGCTGCTTTTGCAATCTTCGGGCAGTAGACTTGTCTGGCTCGATCATCTGTGCGAGCAAGAGGGGATTCCTGACAGACTGTCATTGGAGGCTGAGCCGACTGGATTGAGATCCATGACCATGGTTTCTGATCTGCCTGAGTATAATGACCGCATAATCGGTCTTCTGCCAATATCCGCAGAAATAAAAATGGCAGGCACTAACGCGAGAGTAAAGTTATTCTCAGATGGACATCTGCAACAGAATCATTCATATGAATTACTTGGACTTCAGTCTGCTGACTCAAACAGTACCGAAGTTGGTAACAATATTGTTACTGTATACTGGGATACCCGTTATGAGAACTCAGGCGGCCATAAACTTGATTATCTCGTGCAGACAAGCGACGGACGCGGAACCTGGATCAGTCTTGATTCTTTTATCGTACCGGAAATAAATTCTCTCGATATTGGTATGATATCCGCGCTTGAGATTCCTGCCGGTTTACCTGACAGCGAGGAATATGACCAATCAAGAGAAGCCTGGTATCTGATTAATTCTCCGGACAATCTGGCTATGCTCATGCTCTATCAGGCGGACGCCGATCTGAATCTGGAATTATACAATGTAATGGGTGAGAAAAAAGCTGTTAATACCAGCCGTGAGGGTATTCATGCCGCCTTGCGTTATCAAGGTGATGACTTGGATCTTCTGCCTCTGTCATTGCGTGCGCAATCTCTGCCTGATAGTCAAGCCGGAATCAGCGACGCGACCAGCTACTATGTGAGAGTTTTCAGGACAACTGAAAAAAATGAATTGCCTGTCCATTACTCACTGGTTCAGGCGGAGACTGTGGCTGTGACGGTACAGGCTCCTTATCGCTACGCCGCTGTCATGGCAATTGAGGATGATCAGCTGCTTATCCCGGATGACACTGGCACAAGCAGATGGCAGCCAGCTGATAATTATCAGCTTCTGGCAGCTGACAGCAGTCTTGGTATGCTTCATCTAAAAGGCAGAGCAAACATTGAGATAGACTACGCACCAGAGTTCAGCAGTGACCATAAACTCTATGGTCTATATGCCGGAGCTGATACTACATCCTACGAGATGGATACTTGGACCATCGAAGGAAGTGCCTCTAATCTGGAGATCGATCTATTGTACGAGGATGGTACATCGCAAAAACTGACCGGTCAGGATACACTTGAAATCAAACCATCTATAAACACTTTGAGAATTTCCGTTACAGGTTTCAAAGGTGATACTAACGTTTATGAGCTCAAAATACTCCGTACACCTGACAGTGAAGGCTATCACCAAATACTGGAAACATTTCCGCTTAGTTATCGTACTCCTCTGTGGGCTGTTCACCTGCAGCAGCCAACCTGGCAGTTCGATGTCAATAACACGAATATAGATTGGGTCGAATTTATGACCGCGCAGGATCGTGATGACAAAAATCTGGTGGACGCTAACTACAGCCCCTATCATTGGGTAGAAGAGAACAGTCCTGTATATGACGGTGCTTCCTGGAAAGCCGCTGCTATAGGTGTTATTGAGTATTTTGCTGATCCGCGCCATGCTCTGAATACTGTTGATATATTTCAATTTGAATCTCTGCGGTATGAACCCGAGGTTCATACCCTCGCAGGAATAGAAGCTATGCTTGAAAACACGTTTATGGCGTCTGGAAATGAATTTGGTATCGATTATGCAGCACTTATTCATGAGGCTGGTCAAGCCGCGGATATCAGCCCGTTTTTTATCGCGGCCAAGATTATTCAAGAAATGGGTCCTCAAGGACAATCGCTTCTTGCTCATGGCGAACTACCTGATTATGAAGGTATATACAATTTTTATAATATTGGATCAACACCGAATCCTGAAGTCGAGAACGGAGCTCTGATCAATGGAGCACGCTTCGCCAGTCTGGGAAAAGACCCTTCTACTGAGGAGCTCGACGATGAAGAAAAACGCTGGTTGATTCCGTGGAATACACCAGAAAGAGCGATAACCGGAGGTGCTATCTGGATCGCTGATCGTTATGTAGCAATTGGACAAGATACATTATATGGTCAGAAATTTGATCTTATTGCTGATCCGGATTTATTTCTGCGCCAGTACGCACAGAATATTCAGATGGCTTGGGCTGAAGGGCGCAGAACATATCGAGCATACGACAATCTTGAGCTTCTGTCAGAACCATTTGTTTTTAAAATACCTGTATTTATGAATATGCCGCCGGAAGTCCCTGAATGGCCTTAACCGGAAGTCCCTGAATGGCCTTGATCAGATTAACTAATCTGCCGTGTGAAATATTCAAGTTTGCTGTGACAAATAACGATATCGGCTTTCGAATTCAAGCTGCAGTCAATTATCATCGATATGTAACATGAAATAAACAGTTGTGTGCTACAATGTACGCGACTATTCATGCATTGGCTGGAAGAAGCCTGAAGGAGGTCCATGCAGGTGAATGTTAAATCTGTAGAAAAAAATCGAAAAGATTTAGAAAATATAACTGTGACCAGTGAAGTTGCAGGTGAATATAATTATGATGATAAGCCTATTTCTACTTCGCGAACACTGGGAGACGTTTCGGTGATTTGGCCTGATTCATTCATGTCGAAGGTCTTGAAGGATCATAGTTCAAACAAGCCGAGCCGCGGAATCAATAGATTTATATCAACTATGTTACATAAGTTTGCCAAATCGACGAAGAAGGCTTCTGCATTCAGAATGCTTGTGCTGTTTTTGATCTTGGCAATAACTCTTGTACAGGTGGGTCCTCTGTTTGGGAACTTATCCAGTGTAAGTGCTGAAACTGAGATTAATCGTTGGGCAACTGTAACTGGAAGTGGAGTTAATGTGCGCGCAGAAGCAACTTCTTATTCAACAAAGCTTGAAACCTTAGCAAAGAATACTAGAGTTTATGTCACTTCAAAGGTAACAGGTCAAATGACATCACTTTACGGTGACCAATGGTATAAAATTGAATATACGAAACCTGAGGGAATCGTGATTTCCGGATATATGGTTGCTTCTTTAATCCAAATTGATGAAGATATTCCGGTAGATGATCCATATTTTGTTGAGTTTCAAAAACTTGGTTTTCCTTCAAGTTATTGGTCTTCATTAAGAGAAATGAAGATTAAATACCCTAACTGGAAATTTACCCCCGTTTTTATTGAATCAAAATATGATTGGGAAACAATACTTAATAATCAAGAGGTTGCGGGAAGAAGTTTGATTCCATCGAATTGGACTGATTATCTTTCTTCATACTATGGGCTTAATAAAGATAGTTACAATGCCTTAAAATCTTATGGAAGCAGTTCTTATAACTATATAGATGACGAGTGGAAAACTTACGATGGTAGCAAATGGGTCATGGCAAGCAGACAAACTATAGCGTACTATATGGACCCAAGGAATTGGTTGAATGAGTATTCCATTTTTATGTTTGAAAAAATTGCTTACATACCAGGTTTGCATACACGTGAAGGTGTTAAAAAACTTTTGTCAAATACTTTTATGGATGGACGAGAGTCTTATCAGTTTCAAAGATATGATGCTTCAAATTCTCCTGTTGGGGGAATTGAAACCGGGACTCAAATAGATTTCTTCATGGAAGCCGCCGAACGTTCTAATGTTAGTCCTTACCATCTTGCATCACGATCAAAGCAAGAAGTCGGAAATCGAAGCCCATCAGTAACAGGTACATATAATGATCCCTATGGCACACTCGATTTGCGAAATCTATATAACTATTACAATATAGGTGCCACACAAACAGGTATAAATGTGAGAAATGGTTTGGAATACGCCCTTTATGGTCCAGGTAGAAAAGCAGAACAGACAGCGACCGATAATAAATACTTAATTCCCTGGAATTCACCTTGGCGTTCTATTGTTGGTGGTGCGCTGTTCATAGGATGTGAATATTTTGATTATAAACAGGATACTTTGTATTTCCAAAAGTTTGATTTAATCAACGATGAAAAATATGGTGTTTTCTGGCATCAGTACATGGGTAATATTTTAGCGCCGTTTTCTGAAGGCAAGACAAATTATAATACTTACAAATCAATGAATCAGCTTAATGGTAGTTTTGAGTTTCTCATACCTGTTATTGCTGGTATTCCTGAGGAGCCTGTTTCTTTACCAACTGATGCCAGAAATCGTAATCCATGGCTAAAAACCCTTGATGTTTCAGGACTTGCAATGAATCAGGCTTTTGATCCCGCGAAGACTGAGTATTCGATTACTCTAAATAATGAATTTGCGACAGTAGATATTAGCGCGACTACTATAAATGCAAAAGCAAAGGTCGAAGGTGCCGGAGCATACCCTATTATGCCTGGTACAAATATATTTAAGATAACAGGTATTTCTGAAGCCGGGGACAGGCGTGAGTATACTGTAAGCATAATCAGAAAAGCAGAGGATGGTTCTGTACCATCAGATGTTAATCTGCCGCAGCAGGAAGTGCCGGCACTAAACTTCAGTCAGCAGATAGTTAAGGTCAGCAATGATCAGATGACGGGTCTTGATCCTGCGAAGCAGTTAAATCAAGTGCAGCAGTTTGTAGCAAATCTTGGTGTGACAGCCGGTTATCAGGTTCAGGTGTTTAAGAATGATGGTACACCTGCCACAGAGACCGATCTGCTTGGTACGGGCAGTGTTGTACGTGTAAGTTATGACAACTTGATATCAAAGGATTATAAAATCGTGATATATGGTGATGTGAACGGTGATGGCCGTATTACTTCTGTGGATCTGAATCAGGTTTTTAATCATGTGTTGCAAACCAGTAGTCTTGAAGGTGTCTATGGATCTGCTGCTGATATAGATAAAAACACGAAGATTTCTTCGGCAGATTTGAACAAAATATTCAATCATGTATTGCAAGTGTCAAATATCAGTCAGGAATAACTAAAAAAGCAGTAGTCATGCTAAAATGTCCGATATATATAAACTCGGAGGAATAATTACTTGAGAAAACTTATAGCTAATGTTCTGATTCCAATTATTCTAATATTAACTGTATTTGCACCATTAACTATTGGCAATACAAGTGTATTTGCGGAAGGTGTCGGGGTTGTCTTAAGCTCAAGCCATTCAAACATCGAAGCTGGTGGAAGTTTCAGTGTTACAGCCTCGGCGACAACTCAACTGCCTATTGGTAATTATGTTGTTGAAATAACTTATGATCCGAATCTTGTAAGATATGATGGCTTTTCTGATCTTGTTGGAATGTCACTAGTTGATGATAATCCAAGAGATGGAAATATCAGGGTGGTTGCAACCGGTAGTGAAGTAAACGCTTCTAACTTGTGCAAATTTAATTTTACTGCTATAAAATCCGGTGAAGTTAAGTTTACAGTGATTGATGCAGAAGTCGCATCAGAGACGCCGCCTGCTGGATCAAGCGCATCTATTTCAATTATTCCTCCCAAATCTGGAAACGCTAATCTGGCATCGCTGGCTGTTGACCAGGGTACACTAAGACCATCATTTTCACCAGGGACACAGAATTATACTTTGCCTGTAGCCATGGGTGTAAGTCAGATAAATATTACTGCAAAAGCCGAAGATTCAAAAGCGCTTTCAGTTCAGGTCAGTGGTAATACCGGCTTGCGTGATGGCGCTAATACGATAAAAATTGTCGTGACAGCAGAAAACGGATCAACGAAAACATATACAATCACAGCAAATCGAACCGGTCCGACGCCCACACCGGCGCCGACACCAACACCGGAACCGACACCGACGCCACCCCCTTCTGTAGATGTGGATGGCAGTGCTTTTTCAATTGTAGAACTCCCGGAAGAGGTTGAGGTTCCAGCTGGTTTTTATGAGGCTGCCATCGAGATCAATGGCAATATGGTAACAGCTTGGAAATCAACTCGTGGTGGCATGATTTTGCTATACCTGAGTAATGAAGGTCCGGAATCTGGTTTCTATTTTTATGACGAAGAGAGCGGCAGTTTCTATCGCTTCGCACAGCTGACCGTTCCAGGAGCACTATTTACCAGAATCCCTGCTGAAGAGAATATTGAGCTGCCTGAAGGATTTGTTGAAGCCAGAATAACGATTGACGGTGAGCATTTTGATTGCTGGCGCTACTATTCTGAAGATGATGAAGAAAATGAGTCAGATCTCTATTTGTTGTATCTTATGAGCGAGCAGGGCGACAAGGGGTTCTATCTCTATCAGAAATCGACAAGATTGATTTTCCCATATGAAGCAACTAAGATAAAAGCTGATCCTACACCAACACCGATTCCTACACCGGAGGCGACTCCCACACCTGTACCGGAACCGGAATCAGAATCACCATTTGCCAATCCTTTTTTCATATCAACACTCATACTTGCTGCTATTACAGCTATTCTTACGGGCTTATTGGTCTGGTTAACGGTAAGAAATAGAGGCGGTGGTGGACCGAAGGGACCCACCGATCCTGATTCAGAAGGTATGTTCCAAGAAAATGTGCATGTTAAGCCGCCAAAAATTAGACGTGTTGATTGATCAGACAGCTAAGAAGTGAGACGAAATTAATGTTAAAAAGACTATCTTTCCTGTTTAATCGGGAAATAATCGTATACATAATCGCCGGCGTGTTGACAACCATGGTAAACCTGGTTGTCTTCACTTTGTTGACCAGGATATTTGGTTCTGATCAATGGTGGATATCTAATTTCCCGGCTATCGTTGCTGCTATACTATTTGCTTTTTGGGCTAACAGGACTTTTGTTTTTCGTTCAAATGGTCCATTTTGGCCAGAACTTGGTAAATTTGTAGCTGCCCGGGTTTTTACCGCGCTTGCATTTGAGTATGGTGCGATGTTTCTTCTGACCGATGTGCTTCAGATGAAAGCTGTTTTAAGGTTTGGGCCGTGGGAGTTACTAATAAGTAAGCTGCTGACACAATTTCTTGTGCTTGCCGGCAATTATGTGTTTAGTAAACTCTTCGTGTTCAGGAGTGCGAAATGAAACAATCGATTGATGATTTTTTTCGGGCGGGAGGAGCAGCGGCTATTAAACCAGGTCTTGAGAGGATAAAAAAACTACTGGAGCTGATTGGTAACCCACAACATGATTTTAAGGTTATTCAGGTAGCTGGAACAAATGGTAAAGGATCATTTGGCTGTTATTGTAACGCAATTTTAGCTCAAGCTGATTTCAGGGTTGGTTGGTTCTCATCACCGCATCTTATCAGACGCAGTGAGTCGATCAGGGTTGTTAATGGCTCAAGAGACTTAATGCGTTTGTCAACTGATGAAACTTATGGTGAGATTTCTGAAGCTTCCGTTTTGCATTATATGGAAATCCTGAATCTGGCAATTGACAAGATGGAAAATTCTGATGTTGGTATTCCAAGTGAGTTCGAGAGGCTCACAGCCATGGCTTGCCTGCATTTCCAAGCTGAACATTGCGATGTGGTTATTATGGAAGCTGGTATGGGTGGTCTTGAAGATGCTACAAATATTTTTTATGCACCATTAGTAAGTGTTATAACTGCTCTTGGATTTGATCATGCTGCCTGGCTTGGTTCAGATGCTGTGAGTGTTGCCGGACACAAAGCTGGTATTATTAAGAAGAACAGACCGGTCTGGCTATATGACCCGTTAGATTCTTTTGCCGGTGTTGACGAGGCGGAAGCTGCCTTGGCGGTTATTCAGCGGGTATGTGGCGAAAAAAAAGCTGTTCTGAATATTATGTCTTCAAATGACTATGAAGTAATAAGTCGTGACATTTACGGACAGAGTTTTCGCTTGAAAAGTTTTGGCGAAATCTCTTTTGATATTTTGATGCCAGCGGTTTATCAGCCCCAATTAGCAGCGATGGCTATTGCGGTTTGTTTATACTTATTTAAAAATGAATTGGACTTCGGCAACAGTTTTATCAATGATAAATCTTCGGCGAAGCTGTTACAGAATATCATTCTTCCGGCTATCAGATTGGCGCGCTGGCCGGGGCGCTTCGAATTGTTGGCCGGTGCCTCTGAAGCGCATGGTTCAATTATCTTGGATGGTGCACATAATCCACAAGGATGTCAGGCACTGGCCGATACTCTTGGTGAGCTTACCGCAAACAGGCGAATTATTTTTCTTGTTGGCATGCTTGCTGATAAGGATGTTGAGTTAATGCTCAAACCTTTACTTATGAGTGATCGCTATGTAGTGGATTCTGTTATTTGCACGACACCACTTAGTGTTCGTGCGATGCCTGCTTATGAGTTGGCAGAATATATTGCTGCTATTACAGATCGTGAGCTGTTTTCATTGCCAACAATGCATCGCAACAGTTATAATAATGCAGATCTGGTATTTTACTCAGAGGATGCGGGAATCGCGACAGATTACGCCGTGAGCCTCAATGACAGCTCAGATAAGGTGCTATGTGTTTTTGGTTCGCTTTATTTGATTGGTGCTGTAAGGCAGCGGTTGCTGCAGGGTGAGAATACTGAACAATAGTTTCGGAGGAGATAGCGTGGACTGGCAGAAGGAAATTGAGCGGTTTGGTCATCTTAATATCGATGATATCGGCATGTTTGCGCCGCCTCGTGAGATGGAGCAAGCTGTTTCAACCTATAATAAGGCTGTTGATCTGCTTGGTCTTGATAGTTTCGATATCGCTTTGATTGCCCTTAAGAGACTGGCAAATACATATCCTCTGTTCGCGCATGCGGCATTTTTGCTTGGATGCTGCCAGATGCAAGTTGGACAATACGCGGAAGCTGCTGAACACCTTGAACACGCAAGACTTCTTGACATGTCAGAAGAAGAGCATGATAAGGTTGTCAGGTGTTTATCAGAAGCGCGAAAACAACTGCAGATCATTGAACAGCAGAGACTACAGGATCAAAAAAATAGAAGGTCTGATAAAAATAGCAGGAAAAACAAAAGTGCTAAGAAAAATATCAATAAGAATAGTTCAGATGATGATCTTGAACAGATAATTTCTGAGGATGAAATGTCAGCGTCGGTTATCAGCAGTATTCCGGGTACCGGTGCTCAGATTTTACAACCAACCGGACGCAGGCAGCGGGTCAGAATGGCCAGTGAGAAGGAAAAACAAGATGTTATGCGTCGGGCTGATTTTCCTGAACAGGAAGAGACACATATTGTTTTTGAAATATCTTTATTTGAACGTCTGCGCCGTTTCATACCTATATTTGTTATTGTTTTAGGCATTGGACTTCTTGTGTGGGGCGGATTTATGATCGCAGGCCTTATAGGCAGAGAAGAGCAGAGCCCTGATATGAATAGCCGCCTTGAATGGCTTGAAGGACGTCTTGGTGATCTGGCTAATGATAACGATGAAGTTCTTGCTCTGCTGCAGGAGTATAATGAATATATAAATCCAGTCGATGACAGTGGTCACACTTCTGAACCAACTGAACCGTCGACTAAGCCTACTGTTTCTGAAACAACTACAACAACTACTACTACGGCTTTGGAAACTACTACTGAGTCAACTATCGCACCTGAAGATTTGGAACGGCAGCGTTTATTGACTGCTTATGAAACTTATACGGAGGCTTTTGAAATACAAAGTCAGGATATATTTCAGGCGGCTGACCTTCTTAAGCCTCTGTCAGATGAGATATCTGACATACCTGACGCAAGAATGGTTGAGCTGCAGGATGAACCAAGTGGTGATATTATTGCCATTGTCAGTTCGCAACTCAAAGAGGATATTGATTCTTTGTATTCTTCCGTTGCCACTACCGCAGCAGATTCACTGAGATTATCTGGTAGGAAGCTGTTTTCCGCAGGGGATTATGAAGCTTCTCTTGCGGATTATCTGCAGGCTTATGATTATGATCCTGACAATTATAACGGGCATGTGGCATATTATTGTGGCCGCTGCTATCAGGAACTTGAGAAATATGACGAGGCAAAACCCTATTTCGAATATGTTGTTGAGAATTTTCCCAACGGCGAACTGGCTGGATATGCAGCCAACAGACTCAGCAGTATGGGTTTTTGAGTTTGGATTTATGATATAAGTATTGTATAAATACCAGGAGGGTTATAAATGAACTACATCAGTACCAGAGGAGATAACACTAAATATTCTTCAGCAATGGCTATCAAGCAGGGCATCGCACCTGATGGCGGTCTGTTTGTGCCTGAAGAGATACCATCAGTAAGTATGGACGAAATCATGCTCATGACTACCGAGAATTATCAGGAGCGAGCAGTCAGAATTCTATCACTCTTCCTGACAGATTATTCGCGTGAAGAACTGCAGGATGCCGTTGCAGCCGCATATGATGAAGAGAAGTTTGGTGAGATACCGGCGCCTCTCGTGCAGCTGAATAAGTACAATGAACGTGAGTTCATGCTTGAACTCTGGCACGGTCCGACTGCTGCGTTTAAGGATATGGCTTTGCAGTTGCTGCCACATCTTATGACTACAGCTATACGTAAGACAGGTGAGACTGCTGAGGTTTGTATTCTGACAGCTACTTCAGGCGACACGGGCAAGGCCGCACTCGAGGGTTTCAAGAATATAGAAGGCACTTCGGTTGTTGTTTTTTATCCTTCACAAGGTGTAAGTCCGGCTCAGAAGCTGCAGATGGTTACACAAGAGGGTGATAATCTTCATGTAATAGCGGTAGATGGCTGTTTTGATGACGCTCAGACAGGTGTTAAGCAGATTTTCAATGACATTGAATTGGCCCAGCGTTTGCGTGAGCGTGGATATCTGCTGTCTTCCGCCAATTCTATAAATTGGGGTCGTCTGGTTCCGCAGATTGTCTATTATTTTTCAGCATATGCTGAATTGCTGAAATCTGAGAAGCTTGAAGCCGGAGAGCAGATAAATGTTGTAGTGCCTACCGGGAACTTCGGTAATATATTAGCTGCCTGGTACGCACGCAGTATGGGACTACCGATTCATAAACTTGTATGTGCCTCAAACAGAAACAAGGTTTTATCAGATTTCATCCGTGATGGCGTTTATGACAGACGCAGAGATTTCTATAAAACCAGCTCGCCGTCAATGGATATTCTCATTTCATCAAATCTTGAGAGACTATTGTTTGAGCTTACAGGCCGTAACTCAGGAAAATTGAATGACTGGATGTCACAACTGCAGGAAGAAGGATCATATAAGATAGATCCCCAGGCCTTAAGACTACTGCAGGAAGTTTTTGTTGGTGGTTTTGCCGATGACCATGGTACCGCAAAAACCATCAGAGATATTTATGATCGTTGTGATCATCTGATTGATACACACACTGCTGTTGGCTTCAATGTTTATAGTAGATATGCCGGACGTTCAGGTGATGATAGCAAAGTGATTTTCGTATCAACTGCCAGTCCTTTTAAGTTTTCCGGCGCGGTTGGTGATGCTGTCTATGGTCAGGGCTACAGTAAAGGCCGTAGTGAAGCTGTCATGATAGAAGAGCTGTCAAATGAGAGCGGGCTTGAGATCCCCGCTACTATCGCTGGCCTTGATAAAAAATCAGTATTACATGACAGGCAGATCTCAAAGGAACAGATGAAAGAAACTGTTGAAGCGATTCTCGCGAAATAGTTCGCTGTTAATCTGCCAATTGTAATGCAAGGTACAGTAGTAAGCTGTGAAACGTCCGTCTATCTGGTGACAGATCAGGCGGACTTTTTTTGTTACAATGACCTCAATCACATCTGAGGAGGTGCAGAGATATGGAATATTATGATGTAGATAAGCTTAATTCAGATTTGTCCTGTCCACGCGATATAAAAGGCTTGGATGTGGATCTCTGTCAGGATTATCAGATGCAGGGAAATGCGGAGTTTGTACCCCGTCTGCTCGAAGAGGAGCTCACCGAGCGTTGGATTCTTCAATGTAGGATTTGTGAAAATATGAATTCTGTTGATTCCGATCCGTTTGCCCAGCCGGAGATGAACCTGAATTAAATTTGTTAACTTGATCGTTTGAAACATGGAATAAATATATTAAGCCCGCCTGATCTTTTTGATCAAGCGGGCTGTTTATTATACAAGGTTATTAACTTGTTGCTACTCGCTAAAACCACCGGCGTGGCCTACATTGGCCAGCTTCAGCCCCTTGTTGCGATCGAGAGCCCAATCAATAGCCCAGTCCGATTCAAACAGTAGTACAGGCATTTCGTCCTGATCGAGAACAAGCATCGTTGTACTTGTGATTGACAGTTCTTTGGGATCAAGAATTTTACCGTTTTCTCCCGGAACAATCCAACGAGCATAGCGGTAGTTTAAATTATTCTGTCTTATTTCAACTTTATACTCATTTTTGAGCCTGTATTCAAGCACTTCCAACTGAAGAACACCGACAACACCAACTATATACGTTTCAGTACCGATATCCGGCTGCTTATAAATCTGGATTGCTCCTTCTTCAGCGATTTGCTCAATGCCCTTGAGGAATTGCTTGCGCTTCATGGAATCGCGCGGAGAAATCCGGGCGAAATGCTCAGCAGGAAAGATGGGAATACCTTCAAAATGTAAATTCTTACTGCCCTGAACCAGGGAATCCCCTATTTTGAAAACGCCTGGATCGAAGATGCCGATGATATCGCCAGCATACGCTTCTTCTACAATGTTTCGCTCCTGTGCCATGAACTGCTGTGGCTGCGCCAGTCTGACTTGTTTGTTCTGACGAACATGTTTAACTTCAAGTCCCTTCTCGTATTTCCCTGAGCAGATTCTGATAAAAGCCATCCGGTCGCGATGATCCGGATTCATATTGGCCTGTATTTTGAAGACAAAACCACTGAAAAAAGGTTCTGTCGGATTGAGTGGTCCATCTTGTGTCAGGCGCGCTGCCGGGGATGGAGCCATCGCGAGAAACTCGTTGAGGAAGGCTTCGACACCGAAGTTGGTTATAGCGCTGCCGAAGAACACAGGTGTCAGTTCACCGGATCTTACTCTATCCATGTCAAGATCATCTCCGGCTATATCAAGAAGCTCGATATCACTCATCAGCCGCTCCTGATAATTACTACCGATTGTTTTTGCAAGATCAGGGTCATCCAGACTGCTGACGTTGACTTTTACCATGCTTGCGCCGTGGTCTCCCTTGCTGGAATCAAAAAGCTCGATGCGATTATATTTGCGGTTATATACTCCTTTAAAATCACCATCAATGCCGATCGGCCAATTAATCGGTACTGAGAAGATCCCCAGTACCTTCTCAAGCTCATCCATTAATTCAAAAGGATCACGTGCGGCACGATCCATCTTGTTTACAAAAGTGAATATAGGAATACCACGCATGCGGCAGACTTCGAATAATTTAATAGTCTGGGCCTCGACACCTTTTGCTCCGTCAATCATCATGACCGCGGCATCAGCGGCACATAACGTTCTGTAGGTATCTTCCGAGAAGTCTTGATGCCCTGGTGTATCGAGAATATTAATGCAGAAACCATGGTAATCAAACTGCATGACTGAAGATGTAACCGAAATACCACGCTGCTTCTCGATTTCCATCCAGTCGGATGTGGCATGCCTGCTCGCCTTGCGGCCTTTTACCGTGCCGGCCATATGAATGGCACCGCCGTAGAGCAGCAGCTTCTCGGTCATGGTTGTTTTACCGGCGTCCGGATGCGAAATAATGGCAAAAGTTCTGCGCCTGGTTATTTCGCTGCTTAGATTATGTGACATCTATAGTAACCTCCCGAGGTTTGGTTTAAGTCTGGCGCGCTGTCATATTTATACAACGCTGATTTAAACTTAAATCACTGCAAAAATGCCAGAACAGTATATCAGGATTAGCGTTTCATATCAATGAAAACCGTGTCCCTTCGATGATATATAATATGATGTATACTACATTGTAGTATTCTTAAATGTAAAGAAGCAGGGAAGCAGGTGAAAATAGATGTCATATTGTGTAAATTGCGGTGTTGAACTTGAAGAATCGGAGAAAAATTGTCCGCTTTGTGGTGTTGAAGTGATCAACCCACGCATGCCTTATGTTGAAGGTGCGCCCAGGCCATATCCTGCAAGACTTGATCCGATAAACGCTCGTATGAACCGCCGGTTTATCGCGGTTATATTGAGTATAATCATCGCTTTTCCAGCTGTATTAACATTATCTATTAATTACATTTATAGTGGAGAAGCCGGTTGGAGCGCTTATGTTGCTTCATCGATGGTTCTTCTCTGGTTTTTTATTGTGCCTTTGTTCCTATGGCAGCGTCTGAGTTTTTTGCGTGTTGTGATTCCCGCGGTTATCGCTCTGGCAGGTTTTTTGAGATTCATGGAGTATTTAAATCCCGGATCCGGTTGGTATCTGAAGCTTGCTCTACCGGTATTATGTCTGGTGGCAGTACCTTTTGCCATTATCGGCTGGTTAATTGAGAAGAATAAGCTGCGTTCATATTATGCAGCTTCAGTCATCATGTTTGTTATGGCAATGATAACTTTTGCTGTTGAGTTTCTTACTGAGAGCTATGCTTACGGTAGTGTTAAGATGGACTGGTCATTTTACGCTGCGATTCCACTTGGAGCAATAGCTGCTGCTTTATTGGCCATTGCCAGACGCCGTAGTTGGCGTGATCGTATCAATCGCCGCATTCACATCTGAAAACCTGTTGAAAACTGTATTGTAAAGTTTGTGTATTTGTTACAAATTATAACAGTTGTGTTACAAATTTCTTCAGGTTGCATTGACTGTATCAGAACTCATCTGTATAATCATCGGTAATTGGGCCGAAGGGTTCATTTGAGCAAGCTGTCTGATTCGGCATGCTTGAGGTCTGGGAGGTTTTATGAAACTTAAACAGCTTAAGAGCCGGCAGATGCAGTCAATTATGGTTGCAGCCGTATTATCTGTAGTCATAGCGGCACCTGTCATGAGTCAGCCACTTGGTCTGACGACTATTGTGACTTCCGAAACAAAAGAAATTGAACAGCCTGTTATTCAATCTGCAGATGAGCAATCAGTAGATTCTTCTCAGAGTATGTTATCTGCTCCTGAGGGTATGAATCTTGGCAGCGATGGTTTAAGCAGGAGTCAGTCAGAGGATCTTACTGCCGGTGATGTTGTTGAAACTTCTGTAGCAGTAGAACCTGAAGCGGCTGATTCGACTGAGGCTGATGCTCAGACAATTTCTGATGGAGTTGAATCTCAGGCAACAGTAGAAGATGAGTCTGCGGAACCTGAGAAAATTGTTGTTGAGTCAATTTTTGAACCGGTACAGAAAACTCTCTATATCAGTGCTTCTGAATTAAATATGCGACAGAACCACACGGAAGAGGCGCCTGTTATCGAAAAGATACCAATGGGTAAAAAGGTAAATGTGAATGGTGAGTCAGAAGAATGGCTGCGTGTGGAGTATAACGGTAAGACCGGTTACATAGTTGCAGAATATGCTACAAGTGAAATGGTTTTTATACCTGTTGAACAACTTAGATATGTTGATGCTTCAGGCCTTAACGTGAGATCTCAACCTAATGCCGAAGCTGAGGTTTTAACTAAACTCAGCGAGGATGACAAGGTAACTCGTATCGGAGTTGGTGATGGCTGGTCACTAATAAAAACATCAGGTGGAACTGAGGGTTATGTTGCCAGTAAATATTTAACGCCGGATGTACCTGCTTCTGTAATCGCGGCACAACAGGCTCAAGAGGCTGCCAGCCAGAAGAAGAATGAGCCGGCACCTTCATCGAATCCCGGTGCTGTTATCGGCAATGCTGATTTGGCTGCTATTGTTGATATTGCCTGGTCAGGCATCGGAGTTCCTTATGTTTCCGGTGGCTCAAGCCTAAGTGGTTTTGATTGTTCAGGCTATACATCCTGGGTGTATCGTCAAGTAGGTATCAATATTCCTCGTTCATCATACTCTTATCTTAATGTTGGTATGGAAGTTTCGATGAGCGATATAAGACCAGGAGATATCATTGCTATGGACGCCAATAGTCGCGACGGCAGAACCGCGGTAACACATGTTGGAATATATGTTGGCAATGGACAGATGCTGCATGCTTCCTGGAATAGACAGCAGATTGCCACTACTAACGTATCCAGTCTCAGCTCTTATGGCATGAAACCTATTTCTGTAAGGCGTATTGTTAACTAAGATGAAGCCGCAGATAGCATAGTTTTATATTAAGCCAATAGAAAGATAAATAATGCTGCCGGGTTGCGAAACAGCGATCCGGCAGCTTTTTCAAGAAATGGATGGTTTGTTATGGCAAGAGAAGCCGGTGTATTACTTCATATAACAAGTTTACCAGGTAACTACGGTATTGGTAAACTTGGTATAAACGCGCTCAGCTTCGCCTCGATGTTGGCTGAATGCGGGTTCTCCTGGTGGCAGGTATTGCCGTTTGGTCCGCCGGCGGCAGGGTACTCACCTTATCAGTGTTATTCAGCATATGCAGGTAATCCTATGCTCATTGATCCTGAATGGCTGTTTGAACATGATTTACTTACAGCAGATGAAGTCGCAAGCTGCCAATATCACGGTTCGCCACATAGTTGTAATTTTGTCTGGTTGGAGTCAAAAACTGATTGGATGCTGAGACAGGCTTATAAGCGTGCAGGCGATTCTATGATGGCCGATGTGCAAAATTTCACTGCAGTTCAGAAAAATTGGCTTCCTGATTATGCTGTCTATATGACGCTGCGAACTGATAATGATAGTCTGCCTTGGTGGCAATGGACTGATGAGCGACTTAGACGACATGAGCGGGAAGCAATTGCCGCTTATGTGGATTTGCAGGCTGAAGAGATTAATTATCATTGTTTTGTCCAATACATTTTTGACTTGCAATGGCAGGAAACAAGAGAAGCTATTCATGAGCTTGGCATTCGTTTAATTGGAGATATGCCTATTTACGTTTCTGCTGACAGTAGTGATGTTTGGGCAAATTCTGAATTGTTTGAACTTGATGAAGAATTAAGACCAATAAGAATCGCTGGAGTTCCGCCTGATTATTTTACCGAGGAAGGTCAGCTCTGGGGAAACCCATTATATGACTGGCAAGTGCATAACCGAGAAGACTATCGGTGGTGGCGTCAGCGTGTGGCTCAGTCGCTGCAATGGTTTGATAAGATCAGACTTGATCATTTCCGAGGTTTTTCTGCTTATTGGGCTGTGCCTGCAGATGCGAAAAACGCGATCAAAGGCGAATGGGTAGATGGTCCGGGAACACGCATTTTTGATTTTCTGTTCGCGGATTTCGGTCGGGAAGTATTTATCGCTGAAGATCTGGGAGAGATTGATGAAGCAGTCGATGCTTTGCTAAGAGATATAAATCTTCCTGGAATGCGTGTTCTTCAGTTCGGTTTTGATCCCGATTCTGACAGTACGCATTTGCCATGCTTCTACCCGCGTAATTGTGTGGCCTATACTGGTACACATGACAACAATACTCTTCTTGGCTGGCTCTGGGATATAGACGAGCGTCAACGACGTTTCGCTCTTGATTATATTGGCTTTTACTCTCAAGAAGTTGATTGGGGACAAGGTGGACCTGATGCAAGGGTTATTCGTGCTTTTGTACGCACTGTCTGGGCAACTGCTGCCGAACTTACTATAGTGCCGGTTCAAGACCTGCTGGGTTATGGTGGTGATACGCGTATGAATACTCCGGGACTGGGCAGCGAGCAGTGGCGTTATCGTGTTACCGCACAAGATCTTGCGAAAATTGATCAAAAATGGCTGTTAAGACTAAATACTATATATCGCCGCAGACCTCAAATTAATAGTTGTTTGGATATTATAAAATTAAAATGAGAAATCTATTGAGCAATTGCTAAGCTTTCACTATAATAAGTAGATGTTGTTATGACACAAGAAAGGACGTGCAAGAGGATTATGGCAAAAAGATCGTTTGCCAGAGCCGGTGTTAAGGCAAAACCTGTAACATTTTTCATCGTCTCAGGCATAATTCTTCTGGCTCTGCTGCTAACGTGGACGGGCCTGACCATTCCCGTACCTGGTTCTGATGATTTCATCGAACTGTATGGTGCGAAGGATATTCGATTCGGAATCGATATCGTCGGAGGTGTTGAGGCAGTCTTCGCTCCTGAGGACTTCGAAGGAACACCCAGCTCCGAGGATCTGGCTTCCGCCCGCAGTGTACTTGAATTACGTATGGATAGTCTGCAGATTCTTGATCGCGAGATTACCGTAGAGCGCGGCAAGGGTCGTATTATTGTTCGTTTCCCCTGGAAATCAGGTGAGACTGAATTCAATCCTGAAGAGGCTCTGATGGAACTTGGCGAGATGGCTAAACTGACATTCAGAGATCCAGATGGAAATGTTGTTCTTGATGGAGCTGACATTTCCAAGAGTATGGCTGCGTATAACCCGGATAATAATGAGCCAATTGTTTCGTTGGAAATGACCAGCGAAGGTGCAAATAAGTTTGGTGAAGCTACTGAAAAACTAATTGGCCAGCCTATTTCCATTTATATGGATGAAACTATGATTTCTTCACCGACTGTTAATCAGGCTATTTATAATGGCAAAGCTGTTATCGAGAATATCGGTTCGGCAGAAGAGGCAATTGATCTGGCTGAGAAAATCAATGCCGGTGCTCTGCCGTTCGGGCTTGAAGCAGTAAGCAGCAGCACAATCAGCCCAACCATGGGCCGCAATGCACTTAATGTTATGCTGCAGGCCGGTCTGATCGCTTTTATCGCTATCTGTGTGTTTATGCTTCTGTATTATAGATTGCCGGGCTTCGTTGCCTGCTTGGCGTTGCTTGGTCAGGTGACTGGTATTCTGCTGGCAATAGCTATTCCTCAGCAGACATTAACTCTTCAAGGTATTGCCGGTATTATTCTCTCAATTGGCATGGGCGTGGACGCCAATGTTATTATCGCTGAGAGAATCAAAGAAGAATTGAATGCTGGCTGTTCATTGCCTACAGCGATATCAAACGGCTTCACCCGAGCTTTTTCCGCTGTTCTTGACGGCAATGTAACTGTTGCCATCGCGGCAATTATTCTGATGATATTCGGCTCTGGTTCAATGCTGTCATTTGGATATTCTCTATTGACTGGTGTTATCCTGAATGCCCTGACAGGTGTTACAGCATCTCGTTTGATGATCGGCGCGCTGAGCTCGATGAAACCTTTCAGAAAAGTTTGGCTATATGGTAAGAGGAGGGCAGCTGCAAATGTTTAATTTTTATAAAAATCGCCGCTGGTTCTTCGGCTTGTCTTTGCTGATTATTATCGCTGGTATTGTTGTTTCTCTAATTAGTGGTGTACAGCTTGACATTGAGTTCAAGGGTGGCAGTATTCTGAAATACAGTTTCGATGGCGAGGTCAATCTGGCTGAGGCTGAGCAGGTAATTGGTGATGCCATTGGACAGAATGTTACTTGCCAGATTACAAACAGTATTGCTGATGAAGCAACAAACCTGGTTGTAAACGTAGCTGGTGAGGAGGCCCTTGCGCCAGAGGGTATGGCCAGTTTAATAGCCGCTTTGAATGAGAATTATGCAGAAAATAATTTTAAGTTTGAAAACGCCTTGATTGTAAATCCGTTTATCGGTAAAGAATTGCTGCAAAATGGTGTTATCGCTATTCTGATAGCTTCAGTTTTAATTGTTATATATGTCTGGATCAGATTCCGCAGCATGTCAGGCCCTTCTGCCGGTGTTATGGCTCTGGTAGCATTGCTGCATGATATTCTGATAGCTTTCTTCGTCTTTGTTTTTGTACAGACACCGGTAAATGAAGCTCTTGTGGCAGTTGTTTTGACAATACTTGGTTTCTCAATCAACGATACAATCGTTATCTACGACCGTATCCGTGAGAATGAGCGTTTGACCAAAGGCAGTATGCCGCTGGCAGATCTGGTTGATCTGTCGATCAATCAGTCTCTGACACGATCAATCAATACTTCGCTGTGTACCTTCGGTGCGATTCTTGTTGCCTATATCTTCTCTGTCATTTATGGCATTGACAGTATTACAGATTTCGCGCTGCCAATGATGATTGGTGTGATCAGTGGTACTTATTCAACAATATTCCTGGCCGGTCCACTATGGGTCATGTGGAAAACACGTGGCGGCAGAACAGGATACGAACATTAATTTTAACGTGTTGATCGTCTAATGTTGATCGTCTAAATTGAATAAGAAAGCAGTATAGTATGTTTAAAGAGACCGTATCGGGAGAATCCCGGTGCGGTTTTTTGCTATGCCGCAACACGAACAATCAGTCTATGACATTTATCCGGTCTGGTGTATTCTCTTCTGCCGTTGACAGAGCTAAACGTTTCGCGCTATTATGGGAATATAGTATTAACCCCAATTTATAAACATGATGAGGTGTCTAATATGGTAGTTTTACTTGGTATTGATATCGGTACTTCAGCTTGCAAAATAGCTGCTTTTAATGCCGATAATGGTAGTGTCATTGCCTCAAGTACACAGGACTATCCTGTTTATCATCCCAAACCGGGACATGTGGAGCAGGATGTAAATGACTGGTGGGACGCTGTATGCGTCGGAATTCGTGATATTATTGACCGTGGAGTTGATGTCTCGACTATAGCCGCTGTTGGTATTGACGGACAGAGCTGGTCTTGTATTCCAATTGACAGCGAGGGTAATGTGCTGGCCAGAAACCCGATTTGGATGGACACCCGTGCGGATCAGCTGGCAGCAGAAACGGAAGCGAAAATTGGTGCTGAGCGAATTTTCGCGGTTTCCGGAAATCCATTCAAACCGAGCTATGTAACGCCTAAGCTGCTGTATCTGCAGAAGAATCATCCAGATTTGATTTTAAAAACTGACAAAATACTTGGCAGTAACGCCTTTATAGCTTATAGACTTACCGGTGCTGTTACGCATGATTATTCTCAAGGTTATGCTTGGCATTTTTTCAATGAAGCTAAGCTTGAATATGATTATGACCTGGCACGTGATCTGGAAATAGAGACGCGTTTATTGCCGGAACTTGTACCTTCAGATGCTGTCGTTGGGAAGGTTACAGAGCTTGCTGCCGCACAGACCGGACTTAAGCAGGGGACACCTGTAGTTGCAGGTGGTCTCGACGCTGCCTGTGGGACTCTTGGTGCAGGTGTCTGTAAACCTGGACAGACTCAGGAGCAGGGTGGCCAGGCAGGCGGTATGTCAATTTGTGTCGATAGCGCATTGGCACATCCGCAGCTGATATTAAGTCCTCATCTTGTTCCGGGTCAATGGCTGCTGCAGGGTGGTACGGTTGGCGGCGGTGGAACTCTTGCCTGGTTTTCGCGTGAGCTTGGCGCTGCCGAAGAGCAGATCGGTCGTGAAAATAGCTTATCTCCGTTTATTGTTATGGATGATGAGGCCTCAGAATCTCCACTTGGCAGTCGTGGATTAATCTATCTTCCATATATGGCCGGTGAGAGAAGTCCGATTTGGGATGCCAAGGCTCAGGGTGTGTTTTTTGGTCTTGGTTACGATAAGAAACGTGGTGATCTTATCAGATCTATTCTTGAAGGCACAGCTTTCGCGCTTGAACATAATGTCAGAATAGCAAGAGAAGTTGGTGCTGAGATATCCGAGTTCAGAGCAATGGGCGGTGCCGCAAATTCTCGTATCTGGACTCAGATAAAAGCTGATATTACAGGCACAGAATTTGTTGTGCCCTCTGCTGATACAGCTACCACCTGGGGTGCGGCTATGGTTGCCGGTGTGGGCGCTGGAGTTTATAAATCCTATGAACAAGCCGTAGACATGACTGTTAGCATTCAGCGTCGTCATCAGCCAGACATGGATAAACATGATGCCTATGAACCATATTATGAAATATACGAATCATTATATCCGAGTCTTAAGGACGCCATGCATAAGCTGGCTGACTTGAAAAATAAGTGAGGTATTGAATTATGAAAGCTGGAGTACTGTACGCCAAGGATGATATCAGATATGCGGATTGGCCTGATTTTACACCAGGTGCAGGCATGGTAAAAGTTCGCATGCGTGTTTGTGGTATTTGTGGCAGTGATTTGCCGCGTGTTTTGGGTGATGCCGCACATTTTTATCCGGTTATTCTCGGACATGAGTTTGCCGGAGAAGTCGTTGAAGTAGGTGAAGGTGTTGAAACAATCAAGGTAGGAGATCGTGTGGCCGGAGCCCCTCTTATGCCTTGCCTTAAATGTGAAGACTGTCAAAAAGGTAATTACGCTCTATGCCGCCATTATGGTTTTGTCGGCTCCAGACAGCCGGGAGCTTTTGCCGAGTATGTAGAGTTGCCTGAACGCAATGCAATTGTTTTTAATGAAAATGTAACCTTCGAGCAAGGTGCCCTTTTTGAGCCGGCTACAGTTGCTCTTCATGGCTTGTTCCAGGCTGATTTTCGCGGAGCGACAGATGTTGCTGTTCTTGGCGGGGGTAATATCGGTATTCTGGCTATGCAATGGGCTAATATCCTTGGCGCCAGAAGTGTAACCGTGTTCGATATTGATGATGATCGTCTGGCTCTTGCTTCGAGACTGGGAGCAGCTAATACTATCAATACAAAAGATAGTGATTATCTGGAACAGGCAATGGCACTGACAAATGGCAGAGGTTTTGATTTCGTTTTTGAAACCGCAGGCCAGCCTGTAACCATCAAGATGGGTTTCGATCTTACCGCAGGTAAAGGTACATTCTGCTGTATCGGCACACCTACCAGACCTGTTGAGTTCAGTGCTGAGCTCTGGGAGAAGATGAACCGACGCGAGTTTAAGGTGACTGGTTCATGGATGAGTTACTCAGCTCCGTTCCCCGGGCGTGAATGGACTCTGACAGCCCATTATTTCGGTACAGGTGAGCTGCGTCTTGAGGATAGCATGGTGTTTAAGAGAATGCCTCTGGCCAATATCGCCGATGCTTTTGACATGTATCGTATACCCGGCGCTGTTAAAGGGAAAATCCTATTGACAAATGATTGATTTCTGGAGGATACAATGAGTAGTTTGATGATTGATATGGTTCGTAAGCAGAAACAGGGGCAGGCCGTTGGCATTTATTCTGCCTGTACAGCAAATGAGATTGTACTGAGATCTGTGCTGCAGAGAGCTCTTGCTTGCGATCAGCCAGCTTTGATTGAGGCAACAGCTAATCAGGTTGACCAAAACGGTGGTTATACAGGTATGAAGCCGGCTGACTTCGCTGCCTATGTTTACAACTTGGCAGATGAGATGAGTTTCCCAAAAGAACGTTTGATTCTTGGAGGTGACCATCTGGGTCCTCTGACCAGAACTTCTCAGTCTGAGGAACAAGCCATGGCCTATGCTGATGAACTGGTACGCCAATACGTTCTTGCGGGATTTACAAAAATTCATCTTGATACATCAATGCGTCTGGCAGATGATGACCAGCATGCGAGATTGTCTGATGAGGTTATCGCGGCTCGCGGCGCCAGATTATGCAAGGTGGCGGAAGATACCTGGCAGGAACTTAAGAAGGTTAAGCCTGAAGTTGAGCAGCCTGTTTATATCATTGGCAGTGAAGTTCCGATACCCGGTGGCGCGCAGTCAGCTGAAGAGAGTATTAGCGTTACTACTCCTGAGGATTGCCGGACAACATTGACCACTTTTGAAGATAAATTCCGCAGTCTTGGTCTTGATTCAGCCTGGGAACGCGTAATCGGTCTGGTAGTACAGCCCGGCGTTGAATTTGGTGATAGTGAAGTTCATGAATATGACAGAAAAAAAGCTGCTGAACTGACAGCTTCTCTTAAGGATTGGCAACAGGGTGTTTTTGAAGGACATTCCACAGATTATCAGACACCACAAGGTCTGCGCGAAATGGTTGAAGATGGCATAGCGATTCTCAAAGTAGGTCCTGCGCTGACGTTTGCTTTGCGCGAGGCGTTGTTCGCCCTCGAAGCAATCGAGCGTGAACTGTTGACTGCCGAAGATGCCCCCGGCGGTCTATCTGATTTCAGAGCTGTTCTTGAGAAACAGATGCTGGCAAATCCCGGCAACTGGCAGAAGCATTATCACGGAGATTCAAAGCAGCTGGCTTTTGCCAGGGCTTACAGCTTCTCTGACAGAGCACGTTATTATCTGCCTGATCCGGAAGTGGATGCTTCTATAAGACGTCTGTTTACCAATATGTCACAAAATAAGATTCCGCTTTCGATCCTCAGCCAGTACATGCCTTGGTCTTATCAGGCGCATAGAGCCGGTCGAATAAGTGCGGCTCCTGAACAATTAATAATGGAACATATTGGTCATTATATTGATGAATATCTCTATGCTGTTATTCCGGATAGCAAATAAGGACGGGCGTTGAAAATGGCTGCAACTATCAAAGATGTCGCCCGCATGGCTAATTTATCAATCGCGACAGTATCTAAATATATTAATGGCGGTCATGTTATAGATGCTAATCGTGTCGCTATTGAGGAAGCAATCAGGCAGCTTGACTATCGTGTGAACACAATGGCCAGGGGTCTTAAGACCAGGCGTACCAAGAGTATAGGAGTGTTGATACCAAGTGTCAGGATGATTTTCTGTATGGATATGATCTCCGCTATTGAGGATGAATTGAGCCGTGAGGATTTCAGCACCTTGATCTGTGACTGTCAGGGAAGACCGGAACAGGAAGAGCGTAAAATGGCTTTTTTACTGGAAAAACAGGTGGATGGGGTCATCATGATGCCTTCATCAAGCTCTTCAGTTGCCGCACGAATGGCTCTTGCTGCCGGGATACCTCTAATTCTTGTAGATCGGCCATTGCCCGATATTGCTGCCGACAGCGTTCTTGTAGACAATATGACATTGGCAAAAGCTGCTACAACCGAGCTGCTGCGAGCCGGACATCAGCGGATTGGTGTAATCTGCGGACCGGAGGATATTTACACAACCAAACAGCGTCTTAGTGGATATTATGAAGCATATGAGGCAGATAACACGCAAGTAGCCTCTGACTGCATAAGCTTCAGCGATTATAGTCTTGAAGGCGGATATAAGTCACTTGAGAAGCTGATGTCTCTAACAGAACCGCCGACCGCTGTGCTGGCTACTAATTACGAGACCACTATCGGCGCGATAATGGCCATTAACAGAGCCGGTCTCAGGATTCCCGGAGATTTGTCTTTTGTCGGTTTCGATGGTTTGGATATGTCAACTCTAATCAAGCCCGAGCTTACTATGGCACTGCAGCCGGTACAGCAAATAGGTGAACAGGCCGCGAAACTGCTGCTTGGCAGACTTACAGCCAATAACAAATCTGACTCCGGCAAGAGTTCGATATACGGATCAGATGCGGATATGATACCAAAAAGAGAAATAATGTTGGCGGGAAAACTGACTCAAGGTAGCTCAATAGCAAAAATGAAAATATAAAATCAAATTCTCTCAAATTTTCTCAGATCGGAACTCCATCGGCGTTGTTTTGGCAAATTTTTTAAATACATATGTGAAATATTTATAGTCGTGGAAGCCTGTTTGTTCAGCGATCTCGTAGCCTTTGAGCTCGGGATGGCTAATAAGCAGGTCTTTTGCCATTTCAACTCTGTACTGATTCAGCCAATCGACAAAATTTGTGCCAGTCTCCTTCTTAAATAGTTTGCTGAGATAATTGGGCGTAATATGGATGGCCTGAGCAAGTGTAGTCAACGAGAGCTCTTCCTGATAATGATCTCGCACATAATCCATTGTTGTGCGAACGAAGCCGGTATAGCGCTCTTCTTTACTCTCAGCTACCAGTGTCAGCAGAAAGTCGAAAAAATCACAAAGTGTACTCTCAAAATCATCTGCTGTTTCCAGCTGGTTCAGGCGATTGGCTGTATTGTTTTGTTCTTGGTGCAGACTGCGCGATGTAATGCCGGAATCCTCAAGTCCGCCAACTGACATCAGTAGAAGACGCTGGCAATGCCTGCGGTAGACAGCGATTCCTGCTCTATTTTCTCTAAGAACCGCGAAGTAGTCACTAACCGCATCGCACATGGCCTGACGGTCTGCCAGTCGCAGATGAGCTATAATCTGACGTTCGCTCTCGCTGGGGTATTCACTGATACTTTCACTTGAATCAAATTCATCGCGGTAGTAAATTAACGAATTCTTGCCCAGATAAGCCTTCTGTCTGACCGAACTTGCTGCCTGCTTCCAGGATACAGCGATTTCTGTCAGTTGATGCACCGGTCGACCGACGCCGATGGTCAGAGTACAATTCAAATATCGTTCTACATGCTGCTGAATTTCTTGTAATCTGCCATCAAACCTTAGCTTAACTTGATCTATTGACATACTGTTCTCAGAAACACCGGCAAAAGCTATCAACTGGTCAAGGTCGCCCATAACACCGAAGGCCTTGCTCTCGCCTTGTAAAACTTCTTCGATGATATTCAAAACCAGATAACGAAGTGAGTCCTGATCAAGCTCACTCTCCATTTCTGACCAGAGTAGAAAATCATCAATACTAAAGACAATCGCCAACCAGGCATCAGCACCGATGTCAAGCCCCAGGGCAGTTGCCTGATTATGCAGTTGTTCCATATCTTGAAAACGTCCGCGCAGCAGATCGTCGGAATAAGCACGTTTGAGGCTCTGATAGTGCTCGCGAATCAGCTTCATATTGCGTTCCTCGGACTGGATACGGGCTCTATCGACTTTTATTCGTTCTATCAGCTGACGTACTTCAATTATTAGTTGTTCCGCTCCAACAGGCTTAAGCAGATAGCTTTCGACACCGGACTGAATCGCTTGCTGAGCGTACTCGAAATCGTCATAGCCGCTGAGAATGATAATGCGCATGGAGGGATAATTCTGACGAACTTCTTTTACCAGTTTCAATCCATCCATAATCGGCATACGGATATCCGTGATGATAATATCTGGACGCAGCTCAGGTATAAGCTCAAGCGCTTCTTTGCCGTTAGAGGCTTCACCACAGAAGTTAACGTCCTCCTGTTGCCAATTAATTGAGGCCATTATGCCTTTCCTGATGATTGGTTCGTCATCTACTATTAAAATTTGATAGCTCATCAGGCCAATCCTCCCGGTTTATAAGGTTGTCTTACTATTACTTCGGTACCATGTTCTTGTTCACTTACAAATTCAATTCCATATTGCTCACCGAAGTTAAGTCTTATCCGCTCATGAACACTGCTGATACCGAAGCCGCGGTTATCCTTGCCGACTTCCTTGAGCAAATGATTGATTTCATCAACATCAACACCGGCACCATCATCTTTGATACGGTACACAAGTTTATCATCCTCACGTTGAATATCAACTCGAATTTCGCCCTGACCATCACCCTCTTCAATTCCGTGTATTATGGCGTTTTCAACCAGTGGCTGCAATACCAGTTTGACGGTTTGGCAATCGAGCAGTTCATCATCTACACTAATTGAAAAATTAATTGAGTTCTCGTAGCGTTTTTTCTGAATGTCGATATAGTTCTGCAGTAATTCCACCTCGCGTCTGACTGTTGTAACTTCGTTGCCGCTGTTGAGACTCAGACGAAACAGTCGAGACAGGCTCTGTACCAATCCGGCCGCCTCAACGGAACCGTCAAGCCGGCACATCCAGTAAATTGTGTCCAACGTATTATAGAGAAAATGCGGATTTATTTGTGCCTGCAGAGCTCGTAGTTCAGCCTCTCTCTGTTTTATCTGACCTGTATATATTTCGTTAATTAGTCCGTCCAGCTGAGCAGACATGATATTGAAATGCCGTGCCAGCTCTGAGATCTCATCCTTACCCTCGACCGGCAAGGATATTTTGAAGTTCTGTTCACCGATTTCTGACATAGCGCCACGCAGCTTCTTGAGTGGCCCAAGAACCTTGACAGTGAAGAAAATAATGAAGAAAACACAGATAAGCAGACTGACAAGAACTGCCGCGACGGTAACAGTTTCAATCAGAGCGTAATCTTCATATAAATCGGTAAAAGAAACTGTATTGATCAGCACCCAGCCCGGAAATATCAGTTCATTCCAGGTAATATGCCATTCCTCACGATCAATATTGAGATCGATGTACCCTTCCTGATTTTGAAATTTCTCCTCGATATTTCCAGCGCTATAGTTCATAACAGTACCGAGTGTCTCACCGACACTATCCAGATCTGTTGATGAGACAATAGTACCTGATGGATTAATGATATAGTAGTTGCCTTTGGTAGTAAAAGTAGTGTCATTGTAAATGCCGGCGACATCCTCTTCCGGGATATTAATTTTGATACGGGCAAGCTCGGTGGAAAAGTCGCGTATATCATAAATTATGGTGTTAATTGAAAATACATTGAGATTCCGGTGTGAGTAATCAATCAGCGTGTTGAAATCAAGACTGTATTCATTATACTCAAGTCCATCATATACTGTTTCATCTATAGGGTTTGTCGCGAAGGCTGAATCGAATTCAATACCATTTACAGCACGCAAATGAATTGAATAAATATACTGTTGATAGTAAATAAACTCTCGCACAACCTGTTCTGAAGTTAGTCGGTTCCCAGGATCGGCACCACCCTCTGCTGCTGTGCGGCGCAATCCTCGAAG
>JAQVJP010000015.1 GCA_028695145.1 Eubacteriales bacterium | reverse complement strand
GTCATATCAAAACAAGAAAAATCAAGCTTCCGGATACCACCAAGAAGATCAAGCCCATAATGACGGAATACTTGCAGATAACCCTTGGCCCAGCGCAGTCTCTGCTGCCAAGACTGGGCAAAAGACACAGGCTGTTCATCGTATAACACAGCATGCTCACAATAACCAATCTTCCTGCCGGCAATTATATTGCAGACAGAAAATTCTATATCCTCTGTCAGCAGATGGAAATTCCAGCCACCACATTTTTTAAGCACATCTCTACTAAACAAAAATCCCGTACCCGATACAGCACAACTCGCTCCCAAACGCATACGCGCCGCATTCAAATATCTTGCTTCACGTAAAAACCAGAGAGAGTAGCCTGATGAAATCCAGTTATCAGCATAATTCTTTGAATTTCTATAACTGGTAACAATCTCATAACCGGAACAAAAAGTCTTATCCATCTGGCTGATAAAATCCACTTCCAGCAAATTATCAGCGTCAAACACGAAGAAACCGGCAAAAGTATCAAGCCCACAGGCCAAATCAATTTTCTCAAGTAAAAACTGCAGCGCATAGCCTTTACCTACAGCAGATTTATTAAATCTCTCCCAGACGTAGGCCCCTGCTTTTCGCGCGGTTTCCGCGGTCTTATCATCACAATTATCAGCCAAAACAAAAACTTTAAAATTCTCAGCCGGATAATTCTGCTTCTTCAAGCTGTCAAGCAAATCACCTATGACCTGCTGTTCATTGCGAGCACAAATCAGTACAGCATAATTATTGGCCTGATCCTTCTTCGTTTTGAGAGTCATTTCTGATATCTGCCCTGCCATATTCATCTGACTAACAGTTGTCTGCTCAGATTCAATAATCTGCCAATTCCTATTTAAAATGGCTGATATATGACGACCTGACAATTTCTTAATTCGATCAATCGGTCTGGCGGCAAGTGAAACAAGAATATAGAAAAACTGATAACTATAACAAACAACAAAAATAAGTCCAAGTATCTTATTAAAAATCTCAACGCCTGACATGTCACACCTCCTGTGCGGTAGTCTGAGTATTATCTTCAGATGTTTCTGACTGCTCCAGACTAAGTGGTAGTTTAATAATTGTTTTGAAGAGATCTCCATCGATTTCCAGCAAGAAACTTCCTCCCTGCAGCTCAGTTAAACTGCGAGCTATTGCCAGACCAAGTCCGCTGCCTTCAGTACTTCTTGAACTGTCGCCACGCACGAAACGTTCCATGAGCTCATCACTTGATATGTTGAGAGCATACCGGGAAATATTTTTCACTGTAATTATCGCCTGATGCTGCCAGACAGACAGGCTGACATAAATTCTGCTGCCGGGCAAACTGTATTTGCAGGCGTTATTAAAAACATTGTCAAGCACGCGCCAGAGCAAACGTCCATCTGCCCAAACCGACACCGAGTATTCTGGTTTATTGACAATCAGCTCAAGACCACAAGCATCGAGTTTATCCTGATACTCACCGGCCGTCTGATCAAGTAGTACGCCGGTCTCACAAGTCGAAAGAGATACCTGAATATTCCCTGTTGAAGCTTTTGAAGCCTCAACCAGATCTTCAGTCAGTTTTTTCAGACGCTGACTGTGTTTATCAATAATCGCGACATACTCTCTGATTTTTTCTTCCTTCGGGTCTTCTTTTTTGAGCAGATCAGCATAATTTATTATCGAAGTCAGAGGAGTTTTTATATCATGAGAAACATTGGTAATAAGCTCTGTTTTAAAACGCTCACTGCGCAGCTGTTCTTCTACAGCCAGTTCCATCCCCCTACTAATACTATTTAAATCTTCACCATGTCTGCGCAAATCACCAATAAGATGCTTGGTCTCAACAGGATGCTGCAAATCACCTCCGGCAAGTCTGCGGCCTCCGGCCTGAAGCACTCTTAGTCCTGCAGCGATCAGGAGCACAAACAGTGCCATAATAATACGACTCGGAAACCATAATATAAACATACCCTCAGTGCTATTCGCGGTAGCAGCTATACCAAACAATTCCAATATAAACCAAGCCACAAGAATCAACGAAGTTTTCCAAATCAACGGCAAGGACTTAAAAACGAAGCCAGTTTTTGCGAAAATTCGTTTAATTAGCCGGATAATAATAACGAAAACACGATATATCAAGGTATTCTTAAATAGTTTTCGCGATTTAATCCGTACGCTTGTTGTCATTAAGAGCATTATAGCCAGCAATGTGGACAATATTAGTACAACCACCGACAAGACAATAACCAGCCAGCTCTCATATATGTTTGTGCCGGGCATATATGAGAAGTAATGAATTGAGTTATCAAGAAACAGGATTACGAACGCTGCCGATACGAGATATATTCCAATTAGCAAATCATACGGTACGCGGTCAATCAGTCTTTCTTTTACTTCTGCATCATCTTTTCTTCGACCTGCGCCGATAACAAGAAATATAAGTAAAACAATAATAGATAAGAGACTCCCTGCCAGAATCGCCAGCCACATCCCCTGTTTTTCGAAACCATATTCGATCAATAGATCGGCTATGTGATATTTATCAAGCAGACTATCACTTCTATCAATATAAGCATAAAGAGTATGCGAAGAGCCTTCGTTATAAATGATTTCCCCAGCATTTGTCACATAATAATCATCAGGAGCAAATTCTTCTTCATGGACAAAAACAGGTTCAAATTCCGGTTTAGCTCCTGCAACAGTTGTGCCGGACTCATCCTTAATTTCATAATAGAAACTACTTGCTCCAAGTCTGTTCGGATCCATATTGCCATATTGGCTGCCCGTATTGCCATCAAAATACGCTTTGCCATCAACTACATAATATCTGCCGTAAAAAACCAACTGCGCATCCTGTCTGCTAAGATCTGAAAACAGATTGTCGCGCAAAACCTTTGCATCGATGTTATTTAAATTGTTGCCATATACAACAATCGGTACCGCAGAGCTTAATATAAGCAGCAAAACTGACAAACATAATAAAACCATGGCTGTGGCTTTTGCCGGTGTATTTCCGGTAATTCTATTCATATAAATCCCCTCATCATCGTACTATCTTGTAGCCCTGTCCCCAGACGACCAGAAGATATCTTGGTTGTGCCGGATTAATCTCGATTTTTTCTCTTAAATGACGAATATGTACAGCTATAGTCTTCTCTGCCCCGCACGGCTGCTCTCTCCAGACTTTGCTATAAATCTCAGTGGGCGAGAACACTCTTCCGGGATTTTGCATAAACAGCCGTAAAATCTCATACTCTGTCGGAGTCAGGCTTATAGCCTCACCATCAAGCATGACACTCTTGCTGCCATCATCAAGCACAATACCGCCAATCACCAACTGACGTCCGCTGCCATTACCGGCACCCAGCTGCAGATATCTGCGCAGCTGCGATTTAACTCTGGCCTGCAACTCTACCGGATTAAAAGGTTTGGTAACATAGTCGTCAGCACCTGAATTCAGGCCCAGAATCTTATCGATATCCTCACCTTTTGCCGTGAGCAGAATGATCGGTGTATTATGGGTCTGCCTGATGCGCTGCATGGCTGTTATGCCATCCATAACCGGCATCATAATATCCATGAGAATGAGATGAATTTCATTTTCCGAATTAATCCTTACCGCGTCGGCGCCATTTGACGTGGTAAACAAACGATAATCATCTGCGGTCAAATAGATTTTCAGAGCAGAAACTATGTCCGGTTCGTCATCACAAATAAGAATGTTATACATAGATTTATCCTCCGGAATCCATTATGCACCAGTAATGATTAAAAGAGGCTTCAGGAAATCTTAAGATTTGATTAAGAATGTAAATTTGCGAATAGAGACCAAGGCAACTCTGCAGGCGGCTTGATCGTCAATACTATTTGATCCTTCTTAACTGGATGGTTAAACTCAAGTCGACAGCTAAACAGAGCCAGATCGGCATGCCAGCGGCCATTTGTATCTTTTGTCTTGTGAATATAATTAAGATTACCGCCGTATCGCGCATCGCCAAGAATAGGCCAGCCGCGACTGGCCAGCTGTACTCTTATCTGATGCCCACGCCCTGTACCAAGCTTAATCATTAATAAACTGATCATCCCCTGATCAGTTTCAACAACGGCAAGTTTCTTAAATTCCAACACAGCATACTTGTCATTTGCTGCAGATTTAATTTCAGCTGATCTGACACTTACTTGACCGGATTTTCGATCTTTTGTCAAAATATCCATAAGCTCGCCTGATTCAGGTATTTTTTCACCACTGACCGCAGCAAGATAAAATTTGCCAACTTGATGCGACCTGATCTGCTCTGACAACCGAGAAGCGGCTTTTGATGTCTTCGCGAAAACCATCACGCCACTGACTGGCTGATCCAGTCTATGCACAAGCCCAAGCCAGACATCGCCCGGTTTATTGTATTTCTCTTTGATATACTTCTTGAGCGAAGTTAGCATGTCCGGTGAGTCTGAGCCATCGGACTGGGATAATACGCCTGCAGGCTTAACTGCTGCGATTAGATGATTGTCTTCATATAGAATCGTCAATTGATGATAATCAAAATCTGTAGTCATGTAACTATTTCCTGTCACCCGGCTGCCAACGTGCCGTACAACCACACGGAAGAACAAGATCTCGGCCGCTTGCCGGAAGACCAATCTCCTCAGCCACCGCATAACCTCCAGCAAGTGGACTTATTGTCAGACTGAGAATATTGGCCAGAACAGTAGGCGCAAGACCTGCTGTATATGAATTAATAACAAAAAACTCAGCATCGCTGCTCAGCAGCTGAGCGCATCGCTCGACCAGACCGTAAAGAGACTCCTCAATTTTCCAGAGCTCTCCTGAAGGACCCCGGCCATATGAAGGCGGATCCATAATAATCCCCTGATATTTCCGGCCTCTTCTTATTTCACGCTCAACAAACTTACCAACATCATCGGTGAAGAAGCGCACATATTTATTATCAAGCCCTGACAACGCCAGATTTTCACGAGCCCGGGCATTCATCCCTTTTGACGCGTCCAGATGAACAACTTCGTCGGCACCGGCCGCGGCACAGGCAACAGTAGCCGCGCCTGTATACGCGAAGAGATTAAGCACTCTGAACTCGCGGTTTGCGGCTTTTGCCGTTGTTATTTTCTCAGCGAAGAATTCCCAGTTAACAGCCTGCTCCGGAAATAAACCGGTATGCTTGAAACCGGTCGGCTCTACACGAAAAACAAGATCCTGAGGCAAATTTCTACCTGCTGGATAACGAATGTGCCACTGTGCAGGCAACTCGGCATTTGTCTGCCAATGCCCCCCGCCGCTCTGACTACGATGATAATGAGCGTCCGGCTTGTTCCAACCGGCTCTTATACCCTGCGGCCATATCGCCTGTGGATCAGGTCTCCTGAGAACAAATTCGCCCCAACGCTCCAGTTTCTCACCATCACCGGCATCTATTAATTCAAAATCAGTCCATTTATCTGCAAGCAGCATATAAGCCCTCCTGATGTGTTTTGCGATGATTGATTATATCATGTTAATTAACTGATTTCGAACAATTGTGATTATATGGAAACTCATCACATAAATCAGATATAATATATCGCAGGAGGTGTTTTAGATGCCCAAAAACATACAGATATTAATATGTGATGACGATCCCGTAGTGCACGAATCACTCGGGTTATATCTTGATGCCGAACGCTATGACCATAAGTCGGCATTTGATGGGGAACAAGCTCTGTCTATGATCAGCGATACTCAACCGGATCTCGTCATTTTGGACATAATGATGCCCAAAAAATCCGGCACAGAAGTTTGTCGCGAAACAAGACGTTTCAGCAATGTGCCAATTATCATGCTCACGGCAAAAGGTGAGGAAATCGATCGTGTGCTTGGTCTTGAGCTTGGTGCTGATGATTATATTGTCAAGCCATTCAGTCCACGCGAAGTAATTGCCAGAATCAAAGCGGTCTTACGTCGGCTGGGAGATAGTCCGCAGGAAAACAGTTCCGTACTTAGATTTGACGGGCTTGAGATCAATCTGGACAACTATCAGGTCAAGGTTCAAGGTGAAACAGTTGCCTGCACGCCAAAAGAAGTAGAGATTCTCCATCTTCTGGCTTCACATCAGGGACAAGTTATGGATCGCGAACAAATTCTCAGCAAGGTTTGGGGCTATGATTATTTTGGCGATACCAGAACTGTTGATACACACATCAAACGTATCCGGCAGAAAATAGTCAATGATAACTCCGCTTATGGCTTGATAACAGTATACGGTGTAGGTTATAAATTTGAGGTCAATCGCTAAATGCACAAGAGTATCTTCTTCAGGCGTCTGCTGGTCATGCTGTTGCTTGCGCTGCTGCTTTGGACCCTGATGACAGCAGTCTTTTACAATCACATATCAAGACCGATTTTTACTAAAATCAAAGTTTCGGAAATGCAGCCTAAGGCAAAATCACTGGCGGCGTTAGCCGGACGCAGTTTTTTGCAGGGTGATCCCTATTTTGATTCGCTTGTGCAATCTTCATATGAGCTCTTCGACGCCTGGACTTTTGTCATCGACAGTGTAACACAGGAAATATACGCAGGATCTCTGCCGGAGGAAGCAGCTGACAGTGAGTCAGCTATTCATAGTCAGATAATAAGCAGTTCCTCTGAACTGCTTGATGGCAGCGCGGAATCTCTCTGGTTCACTTATAAACTCCCTGGAAGTGCTGAAGAAATGCTGTTTGTAGGAGTTCCGGTCAATTTTCGTTTCGGGCAGCAAACGGGAATTATCGGTGCTCTCTACTTCGTCAAACCAATGTCTGAGCTAAATGCCGGTTTCCGAAGTATGAATATCGCGTTAATCACAGCATCAATTACGGTATTTATAATCATGCTGTTGCCATTATATTTTGCGGCTGCCAGACTGATAAAACCACTTAAACAGACAAGAGATGTAGCGCTGGCCATGGCCAGCGGCAACTTTACAGTTCGAGCAGTAGCTGATATACGCAAGCTTGGTGAAATTGGTGAGTTGGCACTCATCATGAATCACCTTGCGGATAAGCTTGCCGACTCCATATCTGAACTGACAACAGAACGCAATCGTCTCAGACAAATCATTGACTGCATGGCTGAGGGTATTCTGGCAACAGATCGCTACGGGAATATAATTCTTACCAACAGTATGGTTTGGTCACTGCTCGGACTGGATAAGCTGCACGAACAAGCCACACCTCAGCAGATTATGGATCATGATAATCTAAAAGAGACATTGCTGGAGGTCATGGGTACAGGTGAAGAAAAGACAATAATTATCCGGACGGCAGCAAGAATTATCGCCTGCCAGGTCGCTCCGATTGAGGAAGCTAACGGAGTGATCGCCGGATCAGTTGCGCTGTTTCGTGATATTACCGAGAGCGAGCGTCTGGAGCAAACCAGGCGTGATTATGTCGCTAATATCTCCCATGAACTGCGTACACCTCTGACAGCCATGCGCGCCCTCCTTGAACCACTCAGTGACAATATGGTTCGTTCGGAAGAAGACAGGATACGCTATTATCAGATTTTACTCAAGGAAACTATCAGATTATCACGATTAATCAACGATATGCTTGATCTATCGCGGCTGCAAGCAGGCTCAGACGAACTGAATATGCAGAGCTTCTCTCCTGCTGAAATGCTGCGGGAATTAATTATGAAATATGAAAATCATGCCGAAGATCTGGGTATACATCTTATTCTCACAGATAACACAAAAAACTGCCCGGCAGCATACGGCAATCCCGAACGAATCGAGCAAGTACTTGTTATCCTTCTTGACAACGCGCTCAAATACACTCCCGAAAATGGCAGTATTGAGCTTGCTGCTCAGTGGGATGAATATAAAATAACCATATCAGTCAAGGACAGTGGCCCCGGTATAGAGCTTGAAGACATCGACCACGTATTTGATCGTTTTTACAAAGCGGACAAAGCACATAGACAGCCTGGCACCGGACTGGGATTGGCTATAGCCAGGGAAATAATGACAAGACATGGCGAAGCCATCTGGGTACGAAGCGAAGCTCAACAAGGCGCACGCTTCTGCTTCACACTCAGACGCAGCGATAATGTAGACATGTTGAACAAAAAGCAATAGATGTCGCATTGTCACCTCCCGGACACAAAGATTTCACAAATCAATCGTAAAATATGATTGTCGACAGCCCAGAACATTTTCATGTTTGAAAGGAAAATACATCATGGTTTTAGTATGTGTAACAGATCAGGAAACCTGCAGTCGTTTAATCTACGCCGGCAGGAAGCTGGCAGATATAAAGGATATACCACTAAAAGTTATTTGTGTCAGACCAAGAAAAGCGGCCGGTTGGCTGGCCAGTGAAGAAGTCGAATATCTCTTCGGAATTTCCAAACAGCAGAATGCCGAAATGGTTGTGCTCTTCAATGATGACCCGGCAGCGGCGACTGTGGACTATGTCAGCAGAAACAAAGTTAATTTCATAATGACCGGCATACCTCCACAATCTGGTCAGAGTGTGTTTATCTCCGAACTTGAAGATAATTTTCCACAAATACCACTGATAACAGTTGATCATGACGGCACTTTGCAGAAGTTGCCATCGCAGCATACAGCTTAAACAAATATTGATAAATAGATTTTGAGGTAAAAAGCGTGGCAGAACACGACAGAAGTTCTATTAATAAAAAAGGTACAGTTTCTGATAGTAATTCGGACCCCGTCTCCGATGTGCCTTCGGTTCGTCTTAATAAGCATATCGCTGACAGCGGATACTGTTCGCGTCGCGAAGCAGATAAGCTCATCGCCGATGGCAAAGTAACAATTAATAACGCGCCCGCACTTATGGGGCAAAAAGTATTGCCGGGGGATATCGTCAGAGTTAACGGAGAGCCGGTTCTACCAGATGACGATCTTGTTTATATCGCCGTACACAAGCCTGTTGGTATTACCTGCACTACTGACGAACGAAGACGTGATAATATAGTTACCTGGCTTAATTACCCCAAGCGAGTATTCCCGATCGGTCGTCTGGATCGTGATTCCGAAGGTCTCATTTTTATGACCAATGACGGCAGCATTGTCAACAAAGTCCTACGTGCCGGAAACAACCACGAGAAGGAATATATCGTTACGGTAGACCATCCCTATACTGATGAGTTTATCGAAAAAATGTCAGCCGGTGTACCAATTCTTGACACTGTGACCAGGCCCTGCAAGGTCAAGAGAATTAGCGCGAAGAAGTTTCGTATAATCCTTACCCAGGGACTAAATCGACAGATTCGCCGTATGTGCTCTGCTCTCGGGTATGAGGTTGTCAGATTAGTCAGAGTACGTATCATGCATGTTACATTGGGTAATCTACCTACTGGACAATGGCGGTATCTCACACCAAAAGAAATAAAGGAGCTCAAACGACTTACTACAACTTCGGGTAACAACCACTGAAGCAGGCATCACAATAGTTGTGATTATTATCACCTATCATACTGCCGAGAGAATCAAGCTTAAGATAGCCGAGAGAATCAGCGCCAATCAGCTGTTTAATCTCGTCAAGACTGTGTTTTCTCGCGGTGAGTTCTTCTATGGAAGGAATATCAGTACCGAAATAGCAAGGCCACATAAACGGCGGAGCGCTTATTCGAACATGGACTTCACTGGCACCAGCCAGTTTTAGTTGTCTTACAATGCGAGCGCTTGTGGTGCCACGAACAATAGAATCGTCTACCATAACTACCCTCTTACCGGCAACACAGCTTCTTACAGGGTTCAGCTTAATTCGTACCGAGCTCTCACGCTGACCTTGAGACGGTTTGATAAAAGTACGTCCAACATAATTATTCTTGACGAAGCCTTTTCCCAGAGGTATTCCAGATTCTTCACTATAACCCATAGCGGCATCAAGGCCGGAATCTGGTACTCCAAGCACCAGATCAGCGTCCACCGGATATTGTCTGGCAAGTAATCTGCCGGCCTCAAGTCTGGCCTGATAGACACTTACACCATCAATCTGACTATCCGAACGGGCAAAATAAATATATTCAAAAATGCAATTATGTTTCTTACCCCGGCAGCGATCTCGTACCGATTTTATACCATTTTTATCAACAACAACAATTTCTCCCGGTTCGACATCGCGCACAAACTCAGCACCTACAGTATCGAGAGCGCATGATTCCGATGCAAAAACCCAAGATCCATTTAGTTTGCCCAGACATAGCGGTCTGAAACCGAGGGGATCTCTGGCAGCTATAAGTTTGCCTCTGCTTAGTACAAGCAGACAATAGGCACCTTCAAGCTGTTCCATCGCCAGGCCAACAGCTTCTTCAACACTGTTAGTCTGTGATCTGTATCTTGCTATTAAATAGGCAATAATCTCTGAATCAATAGTAGTTTGAAATATGGCTCCCTGTTCTTCAAGCTGCTGTCGCAGCAGATCTGTATTAGCGAGATTACCATTATGAGCAAGAGCCATTGTACCTTTGCTATAGCGTGTAAGCAAAGGCTGTGAATTTTCACGCACACTCAGGCCGGTTGTTGAATAGCGCACATGCCCGATAGCTGCCCGGCCGGGCAGAGAATCAATTATCTGAGGTGTAAAAACTTCAGGTACAAGCCCCATGTCTTTGTAAACAGAAACATTGCCATCATTATTCACAGCAATACCGCAGCTCTCCTGTCCGCGATGCTGCAGCGCAAACAAACCGTAATAACACATTTCCGCGACAGGTACTCCACTATCTGCGAAAACGCCAAAAACACCACATTCTTCTTTTATCAATTTCTTTTCCTCCTGCCTGGCGGCTTAGGAGATGTAACCGGTCAGTCAGGTTCCACCCTCTGCCTCAACAATAAAAATTATAGAGAATAGCAAGCTGTAATGTCAATAAAATTATGCCAGTTCGTCAATACGAACTGGCATTTGTGTCACTTATTCCAAATATCAATAACGATTCATTTGCGATTTATGCAATTAATCAATATCGAACATTCATTTTAAAATTTGAACAAATTTTAAATAACAAACACTCAACTCTCAAACGCTATTTCCAGAACCCGTTCTACATCTTCTTTTTTCATAGCACCTTCATAGAGTTTAACATCTTCCATATAGAATGTAGGCACATAATAATAATCGTATTGTCTCGATCTGTCAGGCTCTCTTGCCTCATCAACAATTTCCAGAGGTATCGCACGAAGATGTGGCTTCTCACTAAATATTTCTTCGAGATATTTTTCAACCCGTCTGCAATAACCACAATACTTAAGCTTAAACATAAGAAGCGGTTTCACTGGTACTCTCACCTGCCCTCAATCTCAAGGAGCACAATTTCTGATCTGCTGCCCAGTCTTATCGGTGGCCCCCAGGTACCATAGCCTGAAGATACAACATTCTGAAGTTTACCGATACGCTGATGACCGAAGCTATGCTCATATTTTTTACGGCTTAATAAATTAAGCGGGAACATCTGACCTCTGTGTGTATGTCCGGCTACAGATACATCAACACCCGCAAGATCAATTGCCGGCAAATCATTTGGTTGATGCTGCATAAGAATCACAGGCATCTCATGATCAAGTCCGGAAACAAGCTCATATGGTGTAAGTTGACCAAGAAGACCGGAAAACTCAGAACGTTTTTCATTTCTGCCTGCAAGATAGAAGCTGTCAGCAATCTTAACGGTCTGATCCTTAAGCATTCTGATACCTGCCTGCTCAAACAGCTCGATTGTTTCATCCGGATCAGCATTGGCATATTCGTGATTACCAAGCACACCATAAACACCGTATCGGGCTTCCAACTGGCTTATTTGATCAACAAAAGGCGTCTTACGAATTAAGTTAAGAGAATTATCAATAATATCACCAGCAAGTAAAATGACATCCGGATTAAGCTCATTTACCTGCCTGCTCATCACATTAAGATCTGCGGAACTAACAAGACTGCCGAAATGAATATCCGAAAGAACCGCAATCCTCAGTGGTCTGCCAAGTTTAATATCTTTTGCCAGTGTAATAGAGTATTTGCGAATCTTAGGATATCTTGCCAGAATGGTACCAATAGTTAACAGAAACCCTACAAAGAAGACGACACTGAGACCGGCTGCTGGCAGATTAACAGGATAACCTTCTGGTAAAAACGCGGATAATCTGCTCATAGTCAGTCTATTTACGAGGCGAAGGAAATCTATACTGACTACTGTCATGACAGCATAAAAGAAAAACGCAGCCCAGTAATAACCAATATAAGCGATAGTTCTTGGTAAAGCCTTGGCTTCACGTCCTTGGTCAAGAGTAATAAAAGCAGCCGGATACAGAAGACCCAAAAAAACAATACCTGAGATATAGAGAGGTCTGTTGATATAAGCACCAAACGCTTCCCAACCTCTTATTCCCAGATATACATGCAGAAGAGAATATATTATGACTATGAACATCATGCCAATGAGATGATTTCTAACTTTTCGATCTGTCAGCACATTCTCACGAATATTGCGGACATGAGTAGACATTTTTACATTATTTTTTAACATCAATAAACGGGCACCTCCGTGCGAACTGATCACACTATAAAAATCAATTGAAACGGCAAATCTATCTAAATTTAAATTGATTTCTTAGTTAAACACCAAACAACTCAATTCTAAACCGCTAAATAACGTGTGTTGTGATTAAAATGCAAATAAATTGTAAACACGTTATTTCTTTATTTCACCAACAGGATTTATTATATCAGCTTCAAACACTGTTACAAGCATCTGATGTTACGGTAAAAACACATTCATGCATATGGCAAAAAGCAGTCACTTTTTAATTAGAACACTAATAACATTCACTTAACAGCACACAAAATCAATAGTCGTTTGCACAATTCTTTTCGGCACTTTTCGAGGCAAAAAATAGCTCAAACATCTGTAATTATCAGAATAATAGATTATAATATAGATAAGTCATTCGAGTGCTGACATCAAGACTTCCGACAGATCGTGATTGATCTTCACGCTAAAGGAAAGATCAAGGTTACAGGTTTTAATCAACTGAATTCGAAGAAAAAAACGCCTTTTCCGGAAACGGAAACATTGCGAAAGGAGCTTTGGCTACAGTTATTAATCAAGAACCACCTGAAATGTCAGAAAACCGAATATTGGCTTTTAAACAGTGCTTATGTTACCAGAACATAAGGAAATGTCGGAAGCAGAACTGATTCAGCCAATGATGAATGATAATAACCGGGGAGAGTCGCAAGACTCTCCCTTTGTTGTATTTCTTAAGTTGCCGATCAAAAAGATTACAGTCAGACTATCGATAGTGGCGGACCATCAAGTTTAATTATAATATCAGCAAGGGCTGTTAGTTCTTCCTTATCATGGCTTACAAGCAGCACAAGACTATTGACAGCAAGATCACGAATATGAGGATAAATATCCAATCTCAGTTTCTGATCGAGCCCTTTGAATGGTTCATCAAGAATAAAAATATCTCCACCATAAACCAAAGACCTGGCCAGGGCAGCTCTTCGCTGCATACCACCACTTAACTCATGAGGATATGACCAGGCATATTCAGTAAGACTCAAGCATTCAAGATAATACCTAATTACGGAAGCTTCCGGCTGAACAGCAAATAGATTACCCATAAGATTCATCCAAGGCAGAAGTCTATCTTCTTGGAAAACCATTGAAATACGCTTATTATCCACACCATGTACACTTCCACTATCTGCCTTTTCAAGACCGGCAAGAATTCTCAGCAAAGTGGTTTTACCGCAACCAGACGGACCAGACAGAGCTACAATTCCCTGCTCAGGTAGCTCCAGAGAAAAATCCTTAAGAACAATCAGGTCATTATATGACTTGTTTACATCTTTTATACTAATAGACATTCCTCCACCTCACAGTCTCTTGCGCAGACTTAGCCGGCTAAGCAGGTGGCGGGAATTATGTCGATACAAACGCCCCTGATGACTTATCAAATTTTGAAGCATGTATAAACTCTTAACAATCAATTTTTCCAGAACCATACTCAGAATTATAATTACTGCGGTATAGGCGAATAAGTCTTGGGTTTCAAGATATATTTTCGACTCATACAGAGATTTACCAAGTGATAGATCTGGAGTACTAAGCACTTCAGCCGCAATGCCCGCTTTCCAACCAAGACCAAGCGAAGTTGATACGGCACTTATTAGAAACGGAGAAATCGAAGGTAAATATATAAGACGAATTCTACGCCACCTATTCATTTTAAACAATCTGGCCATTTCAAGAAGCTGTCTGTCTGTTTTTCTAATACCTTCAACCAGATTAGCCCAAATAATAGGCATCACCATTAAAAACACAATAAATATAACGACTCTTACACTGCTCATCCAGATAAGCGCCAAAATAATAAAAGAAGATACAGGTGTTGCTCTAATCATACTTAGAAGAGGTTTAAACAAAGCAGCAAACCATCTGTTCGCTACCGATAGAATTGCCAATAAAACACCAGCAGCAAGACCTGCCAAAAAACCAAGACCAATTCGTGCAAGCGAACCAACCGTTGAAGCCCAGAACTCATCAATACTGATCAGCTCAATGAGTCTTCCAGCAACCTGTGCAGGCGATGAGAATACAATATCTCTATCTATGATCAGATAAGCTATCTGCCAAACAACAATCCAGAATAAGAAAATGAACAAGAAGCGCAGACTTCTGCCTGCGCTCTCTTGAAATATTTTTGAAAATCTACTCTGTAGTTTCTTCTTATTCTTGTCCCACATAATAGAAGTCATCCTCTGGCAAAGCCCCACCTATAGATTTAGGATTAGCTGCCAGTAATGTTTCAAGCAAAGGATTGAGTACAGATTTCATCTCATCGCCGGAAACCATAGTGATATAACAATTTGGTATAGCCTTGACAGCAAGTCCTGCGTCAGCCATTATACCATATTCGGCAATCAGTTCACCTGCGGCTTCTGGTTCATCATTAGCAAATTCTGTAGACTTCTGATACTCTTGCAAAAATGTCTCTATGGCTTCTGGATACTGTTCAGCAAATTCTCTTCTTACAGCAAGACAACCCATGGCCAAATCCCCTTCTGCCCCCTGTGCTGTCTGATTTTTCTGCCATACTTGAGTAAGATCAAGAGCAAGTCTCATGTCCTCACGCTTACTAAGCACTGTGGTTACAAAAGGCTCAGGAAGCATAACAAGATCTGCATCACCGGAAATAGCAAGAGAAGCTAATTCAGAATGCTCCGCTTTATACGATACAGTAGTATTTTCAATACCACTATCAGTAATCAATTTAGATAATACATATTCGGGAACAGCACCTTGACCTGTTGCAAGAATCTCCTTACCTGCCAGATCCTTAAACTCCTGCACAGTATCTCCGGCTTCAAGAATGTACAAAACCCCAAGAGTGTTAATTGCCAGCAGCTGAATGTTCTTTTCGGTTTTATGATAGAGAACAGATGCCAGATTTGTCGGTAATGCGGCAATATCAAGCTGGCCACTTATTAAACCTGCAGTGAGCTCGTCAGGACTGCCAGCGAAACTGAACTCATAATTCTGATCATAATTATCTGAATCAGATTCTTTGACCATTTTTGCAATACCCATACCTGTGGGACCTTTGAGCGCGGCCACACGCATAACGTCAGGCAACTCAACATTGGCGGGTTCTGAAGATTCGGTTGTTGCATCTGTAGCCTCTGAAGATTCAGATGCAACTGGTGCAGTAGTTGTTTCAGTTGTAGATGGTGCTTGAGTAGTAGAAGCGGATGTCGTTTGATCCGTCCCGGAACCGGCACAGCCTGCTGCTGATGCAACTAATACAGCAATCGATAACATTATCAATGCAAGGCTTCTGAAATAGTTTGTGGATTTTTTCATTTGTGGTTCACCTTTCGCGATTGCATCCAGGCATAATTGACAATGGCATATTTGCCCGGGTGTATTATTAGGAATATGTTTTATTCCAAAGTTAACCATAGTTTATATTTGAAAATTAGTCAATCGCAAAAGTTACAGCAAAATGCACAAAATAATCAGGCTACCGTTCTGTTATTTTTCTTAGCAGTTTTTCCACTCGCATTATAACTTGTCTTTCTCAACTTTATTGTTACCGGTCTTATCTCCGGAGTTAAATAATCCCTCGTTATTCTTGAAGAAGTTGTTATTGATGTTCTATAAGCTATTTCTCTCTTCTCCTCTTCAAGTTCACGAAATCTATTAAGTGCCTCCTCTTCAGCACAACTCAAATACTGGAATATTTCCCAAACGGCTCCTGCAGCAAGAGCTAATCCGGCAAAAAACAAAATATTAACCACAGGCATAAACGACCTCCTATTTTCGATGACATATTGGGTATGACCCGGAAAATATGCCTAAAATGCGCCTTATCCGCAAACCGAACATTTGTTCTTTGTCCATAATATCAGCATTTTTAAGCAAGGTCAAGTGCTTTTGCGCATTTATGAGAATATTTGTCAAAAAAAACGCCCGTGATCAGATGATCACAGACGTTATATCACAGCCACGTTGTGGTTGTTTCTATGAATTACCACACTAAATATCTGCTTAGATATCCTCTATTCGGAATGAAAGGCAGAGCTCTTCAAGTGAAGTCTCGAGGGTACGGTATTGCACACCCGCATGCTCCATCATTTTTTTGGAAGCACGCACAGAATCTGTCTCGGCATATTTGTCAGAAATATAAATGACCTCCCTGATGCCTGATTGTATGATTGCTTTGCTGCATTCATTACAGGGGAATAACGGAACATATATTTTGCATTCGGCCAGACTGAAACCTATGTTATTGAGTATAGCATTAAGCTCAGCGTGACAAACATAAGGATATTTCGTATCAAGAGCTTCGCCTTCGCGTTCCCATGGGAAAACATCATCACTGCATCCTATCGGCATACCGTTATAGCCAACAGATAATATTTTATTTTGTTGATTAACAATACAGGCACCTACCTGCGTGCTTGGATCCTTGCTTCTTCTGGCAGCCAACAGAGCTATGCCCATAAAATATTCATCCCAGCTGATGTAATCAGATCTCTTAGCCATATTAAACCTCCACTCCTATAACCCTTTTATAGAGATTATAGCAAATTTTCCAGGTGATCTACTAATCAAACATCAAACTGGCGAAAGAGATCTTCATAAGTATCGCGACGGCGAATCAAGCGATCGGTTCCATCACTGGCAATCAGAATTTCAGCAGGACGTAATCGGTTATTATAGTTCGAACTCATAGAGTAGCCATAAGCGCCTGCATCAAGTACCGCAATGATATCACCGGCATAAGCACGAGGCAGAACACGGTCTTTTGCCAGGATATCACCACTCTCACAGATGTTACCCACGACAGTTTGCGGGACAGATTCGGCGGTTGAAGGTTTGCCGTCATGCCATATTTCTATATCATGCCAAGAGTCGTACATTACAGGTCTTGCCAGAGTATTGAAGCCGAGATCTGTACCGACATATTCTGCGCCGCCGTTTTCCTTAAGAGCATGGACTTGACCCAGTAACACACCGCACTCCGCAGCTACATAGCGGCCTGGCTCAGCTTTGAAAAGAACTTCACGGCCATATTCTGCGGCAAATTCACCGACAAGATTTGATAAATCAACGCTGAGTTTTTTCAGATCAAGACGTTCCTGTCCTTCCAGCTTATGATAAGGTATGCCAAATCCGCCGCCGAAATCAATGAGCTTCAATTCTTTGAAACGTGACGCAAGATTAAGGAAATGTCTGGCGGCTTCCAGGTACGGTCCCGGCTCCATGAAGAGAGAGCCGATATGCTGATTGATCCCCTCAAGATGCAGATCATATTTATCAAGCAGCTTCTGTAACTCATCAGTTTTATCCATGCCGATACCAAATTTGGTCTTCTTGCCGGCAGTTACAACCTTCTCATGATGTCCTGCTCCTACACCGGGATTTATTCTAACCGCAAGACGTCCGCCGTGATTAATTCTGCCGAGAGTCTCAACCTGATCCAGCGAATCGCAGCTGATAAGAATATCGCGCTCTATGGCGAAACGCATCTCATCTTCACTGACATTATTTGGCACAAAAAAGATCTGCTCCGAACTGAAACCGGCTTTTTCCAGTATCAAAATCTCACCCGGAGACATAGCATCAGCGTACATTCCTTCCTCACGAGCTATTTTCAGCAACGTAAGATTACTATTAGCTTTGATCGAATAATTGGAAGTAAAAGGTTTTCCCTGGATCAGCTGCTGCATTTCTTTGCAGCGCTCACGGAATATTTTCTCGCTGTAAACATATAGTGGACTGCCATATTTTTCAACAAGCTCCTGCGGATTAAGATTGCCAAAAAAATCAATATCGTGGGTATAAGAATTAGTTTTCATCATTTTTTCTCCCTTTCCTGATCAGTTTTTCTGCTCTTACCAGTTAATTCAAGCAGAGCCATTTCATTCATCATTGCTTCTTTAAAAAGAGTAACCAGTGCCTGATTTTTGGAAAAGAGACACATTGGTTCACTATCCGCTGACAGTTCACCGGTCATTACCTGTTCTGAATCCGTAATCAGTCTGATTTGCCCAGGTTTTCTCTGACCTTGATAATATATGAGACCATTGATATCTGGTCTATTTTCCGTAATCAATACAACCTTCAGATCTCTCTCCACAGCCGCTGTTAGTTCATTTAACAGCTCATCGGTAAGCTCACTATCTAAGGCAGCATATACTCGCAGCTTAGCTTGATTTATTAAATTTCGAACCTGATTCAAAATATTATCTCTGCCCGTAATAGTGACGAAGGGTTCAGCGCTCTGCTTATGCAGAGGCATATTCTGTTCAATCCAGTCAAGCAGCTCATTAAACTGGCGTTTTTTACTTCGGCAAAAATCCTCAGCCGGTACTGCCATATATTTTTGAACATCTCCGGCAATAACCCAAGCCGCGCCTTTTTCAGCCAATGAAGACAGTGCAGGATAAGCATTAGATCGAGATATGCCAGAATGTTTTGCCGCTTCATACCCTGTCATCGGGCCTTCACGATGAAGTAGTACATAGAGCTCCGCTTCATGCCGGCCAAGTCCGACAGACATCAATCGATCAATCAGCTGCATTTATGCCTCCTTTAGTGGTTCTATTTAGGAACACTATAAAAAAATTTCTTGATTTTGTCAAGAAAAAACCGCTTCCATCCCATCACAGAATAGAAGCGGCTCAGATAACAATTGAAATTATCTACCGGCAAAAAACCGGCAGAAGCAAAAACCTTGCTTACATTTCAGCTTTCCACAATCCATGTAGATTGCAGTACTCATACACAGTAACAGGTCCGTCACCAATGACAAATTCTGCCTTAGGAGCTTCTCCTGGTTTAAGAGCGGCGCGTTGTGTGCGATTGCCCTGTACAACACAAATCCACTGGATATAATGCTCGTCTACCATAGGATGATCAACACTGCCGACATTGACTTGCAGCGTGTTGCCTTCTTTTACCAGTACTGGTACATGTTTTTCTGTAGCGGCATCAGTTGTGTTAGCCTTAAGCAGATCCATAGGCTGACCGCAGCAGACAAGCTCACCACCGCCGTCCTCAATCATACCCACGATATTTCCACAAATGCTGCAGCGATAGAAGTCTTTTGTTGCCATGATTATTACCTCCAGTTTTCTAATTTTCACCGCTTACGCGGCGCGTCTCTGCCTGTAATTATATCAGATATTATCAATTTCTTCATCTTTGGTTTCAACAATCTGCCATTCACGGAAAATAACCGGCAGACCAAAACGTCTTTTGCTGCCGGGGCCACCGGGCAGACGATAGATAATTAGTAGCAGGATTACTGAACCAAGTGAAATCAGCAGACTGACGGTAAACCAGGGCGGTGTATATTTTAGAGTAATCTCATGATTACCGGCATCAAGACGGAACGCCAGGAAACCATCATCTATAGCATAAGATTCAGTTTTCTTGCCATCAACTCTTACCTGCCAGCCGGTATCATAAGGAATAGTCATCAGAAAAACACCATCACGATCGGTTGTCACCGTTCCCTCAAGTTTTCTGGAGCTGATATCCGTAACAGTAAGTCCTTGTCTGGATATTAATTCCATCGACTGTTCAAAAGCCTGTACATCGAGCGCGTAGCTGTAAAACTCGAATTGACTGTCTTTTGGAGCACTGGTATCAAAAATCAGGTTGAACTCGATATTGGCATCAGCTTGGACATATCCAAGATCGACCATGGTAGATCGTCTGGCATTGAAGCTAATTCTCTCACCATCTATCAGAACATATCCCTCTTGAGGATGATTCGCTGTGACTTTGAGATAGATATAGAGATTCTGGGCGACAGGATTTATCACTTGAATGCGGGCAGTTGACTTCTGACCGGTATCGGAGCGAGTGTACCTGTATGTGTTGGTTCCGCTCAGATCAAGAGTCATATTCTCATGCACGGCCTGCTGCTGATCAACAGGCATCATAACCTCAGGCAGACCACCAAGTGCCTCAACCAGCCTGTTCTGTGCGTCAAGAGGATTACCGGGGGCGCTCTTCCAGGATTCAAGTGCTTCTGTGCCAAGATAACCCACGGGCAGAGCATATGAATTCTTATACACTGAGAGCTGATCATTCTGCTCTACAAGCTGACGCATCTGCTCATCAACAGCAACCGTACTGCCGCGGCGCACAAGGTAACGCACACCAAGCAGCGAATCGAGAACCAGCGTCGATCCTTCATATTTATAACTATTAATACCATTGCTGTGAAAACCAAGATTCTGGAACATTTTTACCGGCTGCTCGGCAGCAGTTGAAGCGAACAGAGACAAACCTTTGAACCCATAAAGATACGGATCGTTTGTTGTCTTCGGCTGCAGTATCTCCATGCGCCAGAACAAATCATTTTCTTCCTTCTCAATCTTGTCTATGGCATCACGAATGGCCTCAACCTGTACACCACTGGCATAACCCTCGCGTGAAGAATAATGTTCATTACTATCGATTTCGTGAACCATCAGCAGAGTATTCACCAGCAGTTCAGCAGTCACCAGCAGCAGCACAGCTCGCGCCATATCGCGCCGGCTAAGACGGCGAACTCTATCGAGGGTAAGCACAGCAGCATATATAGCCAGAAATAGAATAGTAATATATATGCTCTGGACAGACGGTTCTGTTTCATTAAGCTTCTGATTAAGCAAGGTTATCAACATCAAGCCAAGACAAACAGCGCCGATCGCACGGCCTTTTATTTCCCTGATCCATCCGGTAAGAGGATAGAGCATCGCCAGAATCAAGAAAACATAGACAAAAGAATTCCTATAAGGAAGCTGATTGGGGAAATGCATACCATGCCAGATAAAATTAAGCACATTAATATTGAAGCTCAGAATCATTACGAGAATCAGGATTATATGTCCAAACTTCTCTCGCAGGCAGATGCGTTTCGATAAGAAAAACAGCGGCACAAGTATAATCGCCAGTAATCCGGCATACATATTCGGCATACCATCGCGAATAGTCGGTGCCGGCAGCATCAGATGCTGCCCGAGGTAATCAAACAAGTCAAAATAATGAGTTATGGAAGTAGGAAATTTGTCACCGGCTGCCGACGTTAACTTCAATGACATATACGTTGGCAGCAACATCACACTGGCAAGGCCGCCACCCATAAGTGAGAAAAATCCAAACTGCACTATCTTCATTATCATAGCAGGGAATCTACGTACCGATTGATAGCGCAGCAGCAGAACCGGGAAATAGAGCACAGTGAACAAGCAAACAAAGAAGGCGATGTAGTAATTACTTGCTATCATCAGCGCCAGACTAATCGTATATAGCATATATCGATCATCTCGCAGCAACTGTACAAGACCAAGCATAATAAGCGGTAGCAGATATATGCCGTCAAGCCACATAATATTCCAGGAATATGACAGTACATAAGCTGACAACGCATACATACTGGCAAAAGCCACAGCATAGTGTCCTTCACGACCATAAGTCCCGCGCAGGAACAAATAGAAGCAAGCACCCGAGAGACCGACTTTTACCAGAGTAAGAAACAATATAGCCTCTGTTAAACCGGATGCCGGGAACAATATAGTCAGAAGATTAAGAGGACTGGCCAGATAATAAGCAAATAAGGCGTAGAAATTAGTTCCCAAACCTCCGGACCAGCTATAGAATATACTCTCCGCGCCTGCAAGTTTTTCTTTAAGCTCGGCAATAAAAGGCGCATATTGATGGAATAAATCTATTGTCAACAGATTTCTGTTGCCAAAAGGAAAAATGCCTCGACTGGCATAAGCCAGAAGCAAGATGAAGAAGGGAATAAAAAACGACAGCAGTATAAAACGCCGTTTTTTTAGAGTTTTCTTAAGACTGAAGCCTGCTCTCCAAGTACTGAACCACGATGACATAGCCGGTTTCTCCTCGATATTATTCACTCAGCGTATCTTAAACGATATCCGTTTGTCATAATATCACAAAAAATGATTATCTTACAGCCTGCGCGGACAATTCTACACCCGGCGGCTCCGCGAGCATTTTTTGTGCTGCTTCCAAGTCATGCAGCCAGAGTTCAGATAAATCAGAGTTTAGGATCAGCGGCATGCGCTCATGTATTTGTGTCATTTCACTTGTAGCCGGTCTTGTAAGAATAACAAAAGCCAGCAATCGCTCACCTTTACTATTCGTAAACAAGCGCCAGAGACCGGCCATAAGGAGAAGCTCATCTTCATTAGATGTGATGCGCATTTTCTGTTTACTGCCATCTGGCATTTTCTGCCATTCGAAGTAGGCACTTGCCGGAACAAGCAATCTGCTCTTTTCAACCGAAGTGCGAAACATGGGCTTAACAGAAGCTGTTTCACAGCGTGCGTTAATAATACTCTGCCGCTTACCACCTGGCGCCGGGAATCCCCATGACATGGCCACAGGTTTGACTCCATTAACAGAGGCAAGAGAATAAATAGCTTCATCAGATTCGGCAAGCAGCACCGGCACTTCCTGTGTCGGAAATATCTCACCACGTGCCAGATTAAGCGGCAGATTACGTTCCTGATAACGCTTATTAAGCTCAGTCAGGATCTGCCTGATTTCCAGTGAATCATCTTCACTGCCGATATAGTACCTGCCGCACATAATCACACCCCACTAATTATTATCAATTGCATAGTCCAACCGAAACTTAAGTTAAACTACTCCAACTAACATCCATTATCACAAATATACGAAAATGAGAAAAGACCCTGCACGGATGGAACAGATCCGCGGCACAGGTCTTCTCTCTGCTTAAGGGGAGCTTGGAACAGACCAATTCAGGTCTATTTCACAATGATAATTATACTGTTAATACAGTCATATTAAAACTGGATAACCGACAATATTTTCTCGGCAAAACCGTCGATATCACTGTATTAACAAGGCTTATCAGCCTTTTTTTCTGGTGGCGATATCAACCCAGACAGCCAGCAGCAGTACGGTACCTTTTACCAGATACTGTTCAAAAGAACCAAGCCCATAGAGCGACATGCCGTTGTCAAGACTGGCCATAACAAGCGCGCCGATTATAGCACCGATAATTGTACCCTCACCACCAAGAGTTGAAGTACCACCAATAATAGCCGAAGCAATGACATCCATTTCCATGCTTTGTCCACCGGAAATAGCAGCCGCGTTAAGGCGAGACGCGTAGCAGATACCGGCTATTGTTGTCACCAGACCCATCAGCACAAAAATCGTAAAATTTGTCTTCTTGATATTGATGCCTGACAAAACAGCCGCGTCCTTATTGCCGCCGATTGCGTAAACATGTCGGCCAAACGCTGTCTTCGTGGAAATAATGGTAAAAGCTATTACCGTAAGCCCGAGAATCAAGGCCAGATAAGGTACACCGCGAAATGATGCCAGGACAAAAGAGATACCCACTATGACGCCGCTGATAACCAGAGTCTTCACCATGAAGATCGGGAAACTCAAAGTTTGGAAGCCATAAGAAATTCTGGCAGCTCTGCTGCGGAAGGTCATGATCCAATAAATCACAAGACAGATGGCACCTATCAGCAGAGCTGTTATATTCATACCAGCATCCGGTATGATATTTGGCAGGTAATTCTGACCAATCGCACGAAAAATCTCATTATTAGGCGACAGTGACAAACTGCCGGTAACTCCAATAACGCCACCGCGGAACATCAGCATACCAGCTAGTGTAACGATAAAAGCAGGCACTTGACGATAAGCGATCCAGAAGCCTTGCCAGCAACCAAGCGCCAGTCCACATAGCAGAGTTATAGCAAGAGCTAACCAGACGTTAAGATTCTGCTTAACCAGCATATTGGCCGCTATCGCACCAGTCAGCCCGACAAAAGATCCGATTGACAGATCGATATGGCCGGCAACCATGACCAGCACGATACCACAGGCCGCGATTCCTACTACTGAGCTCTGTGTCAGCAGATTTGTCAGATTACGAGCAGTCAGGAAGTTGCCGGTCAGAATCTGGAATATTAGCCAGATTACTACCAGAGCGATAATCATGGTGTATTGACGAATATTACCGCGTACTGATTTCATTATCGCGGCTACAGCACTATCATCAGACTTAGGTTTTGTTATCATATCAGCCTTCATTTCCTTTTGTACCTCCAGTAGCGTAATACATGACCTTCTCCTGTGTTGCCCCCTGCCAGTCGATTTCGCCTGTCAGTCGACCCTGATGCATAACGAGTATCCGATCACTCATGCCCAGTATTTCCGGAAGCTCAGATGATATCATTATTATGCAGACACCTTGATCAATAAGCTGGTTCATAATGTTATAGATCTCAACTTTTGCACCAACATCGATACCACGAGTTGGCTCATCCATAATCATGACCTTAGGATTGGTCACCAGCCATTTGGCTAGAACAACTTTCTGCTGATTACCACCGGACAAATTTTTTGTCAGTTGCTCAACAGATGGAGTTTTCGTTCGCAGCTCTTTGACATATCTTTCTGTCTGCTTGATGATTTCGTTATCATTCAGGAAACCGCGCTTCTTGAATCTTTTGAAGGAAGCAAGAGCTGTATTGAAACGAATATCCTGTCTTAAAACCAGACCATATCTTTTTCGATCCTCTGAGACATAGGCAATACCTGCATCAATAGCGTTTTCAGGATTACGAATAGTAATCTTCTTGCCTTCAAGAATCATTTCTCCGCTTATTCCTACACCGTAAGCACCGAACATGCTCATTACAAGCTCTGTTCTGCCTGCGCCCATAAGTCCGGCGACACCAAGAATCTCACCTTTTTTAAGGTCGAAGGATACATTATCAATTAATTTCTTATCTGGCAGTTCTGGATTATAAACTGTCCAATTACGTACAGACATGACTGTTTCCCCAGCCTTATGCGGTTTACGTGGAAACAATTGTGTTAATTCACGTCCGACCATATAGGAAATCAGCTGTTCTTCATTAATATCATCAATTTTTTTGGTAGTTATTGTTTTACCGTCACGAAGAACAGTAACAGAATCCGCTATATTAAAAACTTCGCCAAGCTTATGAGAAATATAAATGCAGGTTACGCCTTTGTTCTTCAGCTCTCTTAGAATTTCCAGCAAATTATCTGTTTCTGTCTCTGTCAAAGCCGCGGAAGGCTCATCGAGAATCAGAAGATCAGCCTGTTTGGAAATAGCTTTTGCGATTTCTACCAGCTGCTGCATGCCTACGCCAAGATTAATTACTTTTGTAGTCGGACTTAAATCAAGATGCACTTCCTGCAGAACTTTTTGAGTTCTCTTATAGCTCTCGGCCTCATTCAGCAGGCCTCTGTTCGTTATTTCTGAACCAAGATAAATATTCTCGGCAATTGTCATCTGTTTAACCAGCGCAAGTTCCTGATAAATAATTGCAATCCCCTTATGCTCACTATCCTTGATTGTGTTGAACTTTTGGATTTCTCCGTTAAAAACTATATCTCCATCGTAGGTTCCATATTGGTAGATTCCACTGAGAACCTTCATCAGAGTAGATTTGCCGGCGCCATTTTCACCGACCAAAGCGTGTATTTCGCCGCGCTCTACCTGAAATGTAACATCATCGAGAGCACGGACTCCGGGGAATTCTTTTGTAATCCCCTTCATTTCTAAAATATAATCAGCCATGTTCCCTCCCCGCTTGACAGAGCAGATACAATCCCCGCGGCAAAGCCGCCCGTCTGTCTTTCATCCTTTTGCCAGGATTATGACCAAGGCAGCTCTGCCGAGGAATTGTTAGAAAATGATTCTATTGCTTAATTGGATGTATCTGTCATAGCTTATTGATAAACATCAGCTTCTTTGAGATAGCCACTGTCGATTAGAACACTCTTAAGGTTATCAGCGTCAACCGCTACCGGTGTAAGCAGAACTGAAGGAACGTCTTTTGTTCCATTGTTAACGACCTGACCTTGAGTATTTAGTTCTTTTTCAGCGAACATATCCTGTGCGATCTTAATTGCTTCTTTGCCCAGTTCACGTGTATCCTTGAAAACTGTCATTGACTGCTCGCCTGCAACTATACGCTGTGCGGCGGCAAGCTCGGCGTCCTGACCTGTTACTACTACACTGCCAGCCAGACCTTCTTTGTTAAGAGCCTGTATAGCGCCACCTGCTGTACCATCGTTAGGTGCCAGTATACCAACTATGTCTGTGCTCTTGTTGAGGGCTGCTTCGGTGTGCTTGAGAGCTTCTTCAGCCTTCCAGTCCTGACAGGCCTGTTCGTTAAGAACAACATAATCACCGCTGTCAATTTTGGGCTGCAGTTTGTTCATGGCGCCCTGTTTGAAAAGTTTAGCATTATTATCTTCCGGGTCACCGGAGAGAACAACGATATTTCCACTGTCAACATTATTGACAAAATATTCACCCTGTAGCTCACCAACCTTGACATTGTCAAAAGAGAGATACAGATCAAGTTTGTCAGTTGCTGTAATCAGACGGTCATAAGAAATAACTTTAACACCACTGGCTACGGCATCTTCAACGATCGCGGCGGCAGCAGCGGCATCGTGCGGAGCGATAATCAGGACGTCAATACCTTCTGATATCATATTCTCACACTGTGATTTCTGTTTTTGAGCGTCAAGATCCGCTACATTGCTGACGAATTCAATACCTGCGTCTTCACAGGCTTGTTCCATGGTCTCTTTATCACGTGCCCAGCGTTCTTCCTGCAGAGTCGGGATAGAGATACCAACCTTGAGTTTACCATCATCCTTCTTGTCTTTCTTACAGCCCGCCACGATTGACAGACTCAGTGTAAGCGCCATAACAGCTGCTGCGATTCGAACAAATTTCTTCATGCCATATTCCTCCTGTGATGAAAAATGTTTGTGGGCTTGTGCCCTCTACATCTGTGATGCTAACACAGCAGGTACAGGAGATATTTGTCGAGTATGCGCTCTTGTTTGACAAACTTAAGTGTTGAATATTAATTTTATGTCTTATTTGTGAACAAAATAATGCTTATGGTAAAAAATATCCAGATACGAGATTAGCTTCAAGGTCTTTCAGACTCAGGAATATTACGATAAACATCCTTAAGCGTATGAAATCCAGCTTCAATAATAACTTCATTCATATTTGCCGCATTGACGGTAACCGGCATAATCCGGTAATAAGGCACATCATGGCTGCCGTCATTGATAATATCATTTGCCGGCGCGGCCTGACCCGCGGCTAAGCTGACAGCTGCGCTGGCCGCGATTTGAGCCAGGCTATCAATCGGTTTATAAACAGTCATCAGCTGCGAACGCTCGACAATACGCTGACAAGCATCAAGATCAGCGTCCTGTCCGGTCACCAGAACTGTCCCGGCTTGTTTATGCATGGCCAGCGCGCGCAGTGCGGCTCCGGCCAGCGCGTCATTTCCACATATAATGCCATCAGGTTGCATGCCAGAATCAAGCCAGCCGCGTACTTTTGCATATGCGTCATCGGCGCTCCAATTCTCGGCGTAATCCTCAGCGATAATCTGAGCCTCCGGATACTCGGCCATAACTTGTTCAATACCTGCTACAACAAGTCCGACATTGTTATCCTCGCGTGAACCCTTCATCAGGGCGAAACGACCGGCAGGAATCTGCTCCAGAACCGAACTGGCCATCAATCTGCCCACCTCATGATTATCAAAAGAAACATATAAATCCACATTGGCGTTATTGATCAAACGATCATAAGCGATAACACTTATACCCCGTTCATGAGCCAGTTCAACCTCGTCAACCAGCTGATCGGCATCAATGGAAATAATCACAAGAACATCAACCTTACGATTAATCAGATATCTGATCTGATTCTGCTGCTCCTGGGCATCACTTGTCGCGTTCTGAACTATTACTTCAGCCCCAAGTTCATTGGCGGCCGACACAAAAACATCACGATCCCTGATCCAGCGATCAAGTACCAGCGTATCCATAGCAAGTCCGATAACAGGTTTATCAGTTCGCTCCGGCCCCTCCGGTTTAACATCAGCCTCATCATCCTTGCAGCCTGACGATACAAGCACAGACAAACTAACAAGCATACAAATTAGCAGCAAGCTGATAAAACTCCGGCTCAGGTACCCGGTTCTGATGTTTCTGTTTTTCTGGCTCTTTTTATGTGCCGGAACAACTCGATCATCTGCCGTATTAACAGTTTTTGAGTTTCCAGCAGTTTTTTTGCTGCACAAGCTTATCATAATAGATTACCTCCACAAGCTGCTCTACCTGTAATCAGAAGGAGTTTTTCCGGTAATTTTCTTAAATATGCGGCTGAAATAATTAGGATCACCATAACCCACATCATTACTAATTTCCTTAATCGAACGATCAGTTTTACGCAGGAGTTCCATGGCCCTGCGAATTCGCAAATCAGTCAGATAATCAATATAGGTCTTGCCCATCTGATTACTAAATATCCTGCTTAGGTATTGTGGACTCAGAGCAATCCTCTCAGCAGCTGACTCCAGAGATATAGAACTATCGCAATAATTTTCTTCCAGATATGTTCTGGCCTGTTCAACAAGGTCATTGGCATTACGATTGCGCATACCTGAGATCAGCTCACAAACCTCGCGGATACGTTGATGGCTCATCATCCTTATTCTATGAATATCATCAAGTTGTAACAGCTGACAATAGTTAAACGATCCACAGCCGCTATTATTCTTGCGCAGCCACTCCCTATCGGTCAGTGCCATCAGACCGATTACTCTGCTTTTGAATTGTTCAGACGGCAGATTAGTCAAATTATCAAACAGGCTATCGAAAATGAGACAAGCCATATCAGCATCAGCTGCTGTAAGAGCCTCGTAGTATTCTTTTTCCAGTATTTCATTATCCTTAAATACAGCAGGCATCTGACCAAGTTGCCTGTACATAACTACCTCCCCTGCTTGAGCGGCCTGCATCGCCTGCATTGATTCCTGCCAAGCACGATGCAGATTATCAACAGTCTCACACGGTCCACTTATACCGGCCCGCGCTTCCACATTCAAACGGCTCCTAATCTTATCTACAATTATTCTGCCATATAATTCAGACTGCTGAGTCAGCGAAGTCAGCATTTCCGGTTCCGCCGGGAAAAACACCACCATACGATTAAGCAGCAGCGGACCTGCCAGACAGGCATGAGCCGATTTAACTATCTCCCGCAAAGTCTGATAACTGCGGTGCAGACGGACATGACTGCCAATACGATTAATCATCATGCCATTTTCGCTGTTTTCACCAAACTCCAGTGTCATAATAATTCCGTGTGCGCTGTTAATCTCAAGCATCTGCAAATATCTTGACAGATCCTGCTGACCACTATCTGGGAAAAGCATCGCGTAAATGAAGCCGGTCTCCAACACACCGATAACATTTTCCAGCTTCTCGCGCATAGCCAGATCATCATAACGACGCTTACGATACTCATCTACCTGACTCATCGCGCTATTAACGGTCTGCGTAATACGATTGCGATTAACAGGCTTCATCAGATAATCAAAAACGCCAAAACTGATCGCCTGTTTAGCGTAATCAAATTTATCATAAGCCGTCAGCAGAATAATTACAGCCGTCGGCAGAAACTCACGAATGGATTTAATAGCATCGATTCCGTTAATACCAGGCATGCTGATATCCATCAGAATAATATCAGGATGCAGCTGCTCTGACTTCTCAATCGCTTCTCTGCCGGAACGTGCCGTTTCCAGTCGGCAATCCTGACCATATTCACGCTCAAAAATGAACTTAAGCGAATCAAGTACTATTTGTTCATCATCTACCAGTAAAATACTGTACACTTACTATTTCCTCCCGGAATCAACATGTGAAGAGTCATAATCAAGCGGAATAAAAAGACAGATACGCGCGCCGCCGCTCTCTTCATCTGATTTAATTTCAAGCACATCATCACGACGATAAAAAAGCCTGAGTCGACTGATAACATTACTTAACGCTATACCGGCACCTTGACGCTCAACCACAGAATCTGATTGCTGATTTGACTGTTCGTTTATACTCTCCTGCGGCAAACTCATCAGCTTATCAATTGTCACCTGATCGAAACCTGAACCGTTATCAGTAACACAAACCATAACATTGTCGCCATTTTGCATAACTTCAATCTTAATCAAACCATCTGACTCCATGTCCCTGAGCCCATGGGCAAAAGCATTCTCGACAATCGGCTGCAATATCAGGCTGGGCATGCGTACTTCAAGACAAGCATCATCAATAGTCTGTTTAAAATCAAATCTGTCAGCAAATCTTACTTTCTGAATATAAATATAATGGCTGACCATTTCAAGCTCCTGCCTAAGTGTAGCGTCATGATCAAATATTTTAATATTATACCGGTAAAAGTCCGCGATATTCTCAATCAGCTCAGTTGTTTTATCAGCTCCTTCCATCATCGCCAGCTGCGCGCCGGCATTAAGAGAATTGAAGAGGAAATGAGGGTTGATCTGTGCCTGCAGGTTTTTCAACTTAGCTTCTTGCAGATAGTTAAGCATCGTCAGCTCCTGCTGTTGATGGAAATTTTCTTTTATTGTATTCTCTCTGATCCTGGCTACATAATCGCGCAAACTTACCACCATCCCGTGGAATGATCTTGTAAGAACACTCAGCTCATCAGAAGTCCCCGGCCTGATCTCCTCAACCTCAAGATTTCCGCGAGCGACTTCTTCTGCTTGATGTGCCAGTTGAACAACCGGTCTGGTAATGCGCAAAGTCGCAAGCAGAATGATCATCGTATTTGCGATTAGCACTACCGAAACAATCAATAGATCCATTACCTCTACTGTATTTAGAACCTGTCCCATATTATGATAATTATCATAATTCTGCCGAAACTGAACCGTATTCAGACGGCTGATGTATTCATTTATATAACCAAAAATAATTCTGGCCTCATCAAAATGAGCAATGTACTGCTCAACATCACGTCCTCTCTTGGCAGAGATTGCCAATTCAGTTTCATCAAGCCAGCTCAGTATCATGTTATAAATATTTTTCTCAAGAATAATCCGCTCGGAATCAACAGATCTAATATCAAGCAATTCCATAGCCCGGGTCAGGTCATCACGTTGCTTATAATAGTTCTCAAGTGAAGTTGAGCTTCTGGTAGACAGATAACTCTCGGTATGTTCCTCAACTCTGGCGATTAATTGACTTAGCTCATAGAGATCGGCATTACTCTGGTAAGTCTCATTTATTCTGTCAACAATAGAATTAATTGACATAACGCTAAAAACAGTGGTCAGACCAAGTAATAAACTGGTCAACAAAATAGGCACCAGCAGCCGTTTCTGCAGAGTATTAATAGACAGAGCACGAACAAATCGCCGCCAGAATCTGCGCACAATACCTGATGGAAAAAACTGATTACTACTCATGGCTCAGTTTCCTCCACATCAGGCGCTATATAGTTATCGGCATTTTCTTGATTGATAATAACCAGTCGTGAAGGGAAATATTCACTGGTTCTGTTTATAGTCTTCAGTTCATTAAGAGCAATAATACTATCATAACCCATCTGCCAGGCATCACTGGAAATAACTGAATAGACAACACCGCTGCGAACATACTCAAGTACATCAGCGTTATCCTGATAGCCAATTACACTCACACGATCGGTCTGATTGAAATCTATCAGCGCCTCCACACAGCGCAGCGTGTCCTGAACATTCAAACAGAGAATAGTGTCAAGCGGTTTTGAAGACAACAACAAATCACGTATAGCTTCCTCAGCGCTAAACGCACTCTCACGGCTGACAGAAGCAGTTGCAAGATTGATTTCCGGATATTGGGCCAGCACATCCTGTATACCTGACAGGATAAGATTCTCGCCAATATTTGTTCTGTCGGAATCATCACTGACTAACAATACTACATTCCCCGAATCATGACGTTCAGTTAGCTGTTGACCGAAGGTTTGTCCAAGGTTGAAACTGTTAACACCAATGAAGCTCTGTCTTCTGCTGTCAGGAGCGTCGTACTCCATCGTCACTACAGGAATATCATGACTAACAGCCTTATTGATACCACTGACAGCCTCATCCTGGTCTGTTACACAGGTGGCTATGCCATCACAACGGGCAGCAACTGCGCGATCAATATCTATTAGTGTCTGATCAGAAGTGAAACGCCCTGATCCAGCAAGCTCAACAACAGCGTCACAAATCTCAGCAGCAGCTCTCGCCCCAGCATAAGCGTCCTGCCAATAAGAAGAATCCACATCCTCAGCTATTAAAACAAAATGCCTGCTCATCTGTTTAAGCTCATTATCTGAAGAGAATTCTCTGAGCAAACCCATCCTTATGATGCTCAT
>JAQVJP010000112.1 GCA_028695145.1 Eubacteriales bacterium | reverse complement strand
ATATCTGTTGCCAACTCGGGATTCTGATCATTTATGGTTAGTTGAGAATCATGCACATTTACATAGTACTCAAACAGTGAAGAAATCGGTGTACCTGACGCGTCTGCTACTTCCGATATGTTGTATGTGCCAAATGGCAAATCGTCGAAAACCGCAGGCGAGGACACTGTAAACTGTTTAATCCAGAACTTACTCGTGTCGTCGGCTTTTACCAATTTCACGAAGAAAACTTCATCAGTCAGATTAGTTGCTGTTCCGGCCAGTTTATTAACAGTGATTTCTCCAGTTTTCAAAGTATTAGTAATGGTTAGACCATCCTCTCCTACTGTGGAAACGTACCTATCAGGAACATCAAGTTCTGTAACAGTGTAAACAAACAGCTGCCCATTGTTATCTCTTTCCGGCAAACCGGCAAAAGTATGCCTCCAGTTATTCTGTTCGCTTAAGGTTTCTCTGATTCCTGTAGGCACTCCATTTTGTAGAAGTTCTACCAACACGGTGTCCGGTCGATAACCATACGTGTCATCGAAGTCGTCCCACTGCTTAACCACTTCAACTTCAGTTCTGCGTAGTGAATTAACAATAATCAGACCATCCTCTGAAGTGTTGTACGCACTGTTATCACTCTCTTCTTTTACCGTATAAGTATACGGACTGCCGCCTTCATCATTTAACGGTAAGTTGGTAATTGTTTTGCTCCAACCAGCGGCAGCATTAATTTCGAACATGCTACCATACGGCTGGCCGTTTTGCAGCAGCTGTGCCATAATCGATGTTGGACGAAGCCCGAAGTAATTCTCCTGGTCATCATAGCTGTCATTCCAGGTTTTAGTGACGACGATGTCCGTCGTTCTCTTAAGAACATTCGTCGGTTCAAACCAGATATTGTTAAGAGGATCAGGATCAACACTGATAACACTGGCGATTGTTACCATATTTAGAAGATCAGGCAATCCACCAGTTTCAGGCGCTTGTCTGCCACCTCTGTCATCAGCAGTTAAACCTGACCAGACATCAGCAGTAGAATAGCGAACCATAGCTGTTATTGTAAACGTAACGGTCTCCAGCGGAGATAATGCCATCTGCGGCCAATTAACAAATGCTATGCCATCGAACACGCCGCCATTGTCAGCACTCACAAAGTCGAGGTTGGGATCAAGAAGATCCATAACCTGTACGCCATTTGCGACAAATTTTGTTGAATTATTAGTGACGGAAATAGAGTAAGTCAATAGATCTCCCGCATATACAGGATCCGGTAAATCCGATTTAACTACACTTATATCTGCTTCAGTACTTGTGAAGCTGCCTACTTGCTTAAGTGGCACAGTCTGATTGCCCGTGGAAATAGTTTGAGGAGCACCTGATGCAGGAGCGGTTGCAGCTTCAATAATCTCAGTGTGCACATTTCCTGTAGCTCCGCCAGATGGCAGTCTATCTTTTAAAACCATCCAAACTTCAACAATAATATTATCGCCATCATCAAGTCCGGATATAACAAAATCACCAACAATGGTTTCTGTACTTGTTCCACTATTTTGAGTAGAACTATTAACGGATTGAACCGTAGCGTCTTCTCCTGGGTCAACGCTACCAACATCTCCGGCATCAACGAATGCGCTGTAGACGCCATAACTCGGATCGAAGCCAAAGTCAGATCCGTTTGTGGTTTTTGTCCGCCAACCTGCTTTAAAATTAATTTTACCGTCTTCTGGCAGTACTGATCCGCCAACATTAATTTCTATTTGGAACACAACAATCTGTCCAAGAGCCAAATCACTTGGTTCGAGAGATGTAACACCGTCTTTTGTTGCGGCTGTAGGTCCATAAAGGACGGCATCTTCAAGAACACTGTTACCTCTACCTGATGCATATGGAGCAAGTTCAAACGGACTCATCTTCTCATATGTAGGCGAATATGGCCCTTTATTCAGAGCCGGATCAGAAGCATAAAACTTGATCGAATAAGCACCTGAATCAGCCAGTGACATTTGTGGTAAGCCTGTTATCAACATGGCCAGTACAATCAGAAGCACAAACATTTTATGCGTGATCGATCTACTGGTCGAAATTCTGTCATACAACATGATCAACACCCCTCTCTTAAGGTGATATCGCCCTTAGGCAACAAAAAAGCCAGGCATACAGCCTGGCAGATCACCCGATGTTCTTTCACTTTTCAATTTGTCTTGTTTGTCTTTGTTGTTTTTGCTTGATTTGCTTGATTTGTGTATTTTTTGCCTCTCTCTGCGATTTCGCAGCTCAACACACATATACTCAGTAGATACAGCGAAGAAACAGTACTCGAAGCAGCCTTCATCGACCGCGACCTTTCTTCTTACTTATATTATAGTACGTTTAGCTGCTTATACAATAGCTTAACGTAACTATATAGACAGTATAACAGCTTTTGTTAGACGTTTTGCATATTATTGACGTATTCTTAGGTTGGACACGCTGGTTACATAGCCCACAACAGATAAGAGTTGTCGCTCATGGCAGCAAATGATAATATTTCTTTATGAATAAGATAGATGATAAAAACTCACGGCACAATAGTGCGGAAAATAATGAAGCCGGCAACTGCACGGATAAAAATGGCAAGGCATCGAAGAATGATCTTGTCGGCGATGCCATGACAAAAGCAAATCAGTATCTTGATATTCCAAAAAATAAAATTCAAAGCGTACCGGGATACAGTCTTGCACGTGATTTTATCAATCGATTTGGCCGTTATCGTGTCACGGGACGAGCGGCAGAGATTTCTTATTATCTTATGCTGGCGATATTTCCGTTTATTATTTTTCTGATCAGTTTGTTTGGCGTTATCGGCAGCTCGACCTTGCTACATCAGGATATTCTTAATTCTCTTGAAGGTTTGATACCTGATGCCGTCTTTTCTATTCTTGACTCAATTATCAGCGAGATCGCTGCCAGCCAGAATGTCACTATCCTCTCAGCTGGTATGATTGGTCTGATGTGGGCCTCTTCAAAAGGCTTCTCAGTTATCCTTCGTGGACTTAATCATATTTATAGGACAGGTAAACCTATCTCAGGGTTCATCCTGAGGCTGCTTGGTCTTGTATTCGCGCTTCTTCTGGTAATATCGATAATGCTGACAATGGCGTTGATTACCTTCGGTGATCTGCTATTTGAACAGCTGGCTTACTGGACCGGGCTTGATTTTCTTACAGGCGGATTACTGCAGGCAGGTCGATATGCAGTATCTTTTCTCTTCCTGATTATAATATTCAGCCTGATCTACTACCTTGTTTCCGGTCGCAAATGTAAATATCGCTGGTCTTTGCCGCCTGCTGTCTTCGCCGCTGTTTTTTGGATTTTCGTATCTCTGGCTTTTTCCTGGTACTTAAATAATTTCAATCGCTATACCACACTCTATGGCAGCATTGGCGGTGTAATGATCCTTATGCTCTGGCTCTATGTCTGCAGCATCATGATCCTGACCGGCGGCATTATCCATGAGATGATAATAGAAAGAAAAAACCCCGAGAATTAAGCATTCTCAAGGTTTTTTGTGGTGCGCCTTCAGGGATTCGAACCCGGGACCCACTGATTAAGAGTCAGTTGCTCTACCAACTGAGCTAAAGGCGCGTATCGTGTCCGCTCGAAGCGAACAATCGATATTATACTTGCATGCAGCCTTGCTGTCAACAGATTTTTCCAAGAATATATTGTTATAGTCGCTTAAGAACAGCTCTGGCAGCCACAACACCACTTGCTCCTGCCTGAGACAATCCACGTGTGATACCGGCACCGTCACCGGCCGCGAACATATCCGGCAGCTCTGTTTCCAGCTCACTGCTGAGCTGCAGACGCGAGCTATAAAATTTCACCTCAACACCATACAGCAGGGTGTCATGATTGGCGGTTCCGGGTGCCAGTTTATCGAGCGTATGAATCATCTCGATAATATTATCAAGATGACGCTTGGGCAGTACCAGGCTGAGATCTCCGGGAGTAGCGTCAAGTGTTGGTTTAACGAAACTCTGCCCCAGACGATGCTCATTTGTTCTTCTTCCGTTTACCAGATCACCGAAGCGCTGCACCAGAACACCGCCGCCAAGCATATTAGATAGAGAGGCGATCCGCTTGCCATACTGATATGGTTCTCTGAATGGCGAGGTAAATTTATTGCTGACAAGAAGCGCGAAATTGGTGTTCTCGCTGCGCAGCGCAGGATCAGTATAGCTGTGTCCATTTACCGTAATAATTCCATCTGTATTCTCCGTAACAACATAACCATAAGGATTCATACAGAAGGTACGAACCGGATCCTTGTACTGCTTGGTACGGTAATGCAGCTTCGCTTCATAAACAGCGTCCGTGATGTCTTTGAAAACAATCGCAGGCAGCTCTACCCTTACACCGATATCAACCTGATTATTAATCATACGCAGTTTAAGTCCACGACATTGATCACTAAACCACTCAGCACCGGATCTGCCAGGTGCTGCGATCAAGTAGCGACATTCAATATCACCGGCAGAAGTTTCAAGTATATAGCCGCCGCTGCCATTATTTTGCTGAATAGTCAGAACCTGAGTGCGGCAACGCATATCAATACGCTCATCAAGATAGTCGAATTGAGCCGCCAGAATCTCACGATTGCGCTCAGTTCCAAGATGTTTACAACGTGCGTCCATCAGATGAAGATCATAACCGATTGCACGGCGTCTAATATTATCGGCCTCCGCTGTGAATGTCGAGTAGCACTCGTCGGTTGCGCCGAATTCCTGGTTAACACGGTCTACATATTCAATAAGTTCCATGACTTCCGCATCGGAGAGATATTCATTCAGCCAGCCGCCAAACTGCGTTGTAAAATTAAACTTGCCATCGGAAAAAGCCCCCGCCCCACCGAAGCCGCGCATGATGGCGCAGGTTCTGCAGTTAATACAGCTATCCACTTTCTTTTCTACGATCGGGCAGCTGCGTTTACGAATATCAGCGCCCTGCTCAAGCAGAGCGACTTTTAAATCAGGACGATTCTTGACCAGCTCATAGCCGGCAAAAATGCCGGCCAGTCCGCCGCCAATTATTACTACATCATATTTCTGAGCCATTATTCTCCTCGTTTTCACCACCGGATCCGTTATTGTTACTGGCACTGAAGTTATTATATTCATTATTATAAGCAGTGTTATAAACAGGTTGCTGTATTTCAGGCTGTTGTACACGCTTGTAACCAAGCTCTTCCATAGTTACATCACCATGTCTGACTCCCTCATCCCGCAGCACAGCGTACAATTCAGTATGGGTAGCGGTGTAATATGGGGTGACGAAAATTACGCCAACACAGCATAGCAACAATCCAAGAAGATACCAGCCGATAAAAGATAAGTCAAGTACAAACATTTCAAACTTGTTACCTCGAGTCAATGTTTTGGACAGTGTAAGAGCTCGTCTGGCCCCTATCGCCGGATTATCAGCCAAAATCCACGGCACGAGGTGATAACTGTAGCTCTTTACAACCACAATGATTGACAGTACAGTCGAGAGAATGATTCCAGCTGTAAGTACGAGAATTCCAGCTACACCGGCAGTACTGTCCATATTCAGGTCAACAGAAAAACCATTGCCCTGACGGTTTATAACAATCATATTGCTGTAAATCACAAAATAGACTGAAGCGGCGAGTATTGGCAAAGAGCTCAAAGTGCTCCAGATCCAGAGCCATAAACCACGCCAGAGCATACCCGATACTGAACCCATGTAGCGGCCTGAACGAAACAAACTGAACATCTGTGAGATTGATGGCGTACCTTCTGTTTCACGGCTGCGCGAAAACCAGCGCATGCTGCCAACTCTAATAGGAGCTGCTACAAATATTTGATAAGCGATACCGAAGAATATTGCCGCTATGACAAAAGCAATGATAATCTGGAACATCGGTGAGTTCAAAAACCAGTTTAGCTCCTCAAGCAGCTGACCATCAAAAAACATACTGCCGTTGCCGTAATTAAAATTACCATTGGCATTGCCACCGGGTCGATTTAAGGAGTTAAAACTTGAACCGACACCTGATCCTCCACCTTCACCAGCCAGCAGACCTGCGATGATAGTCACCAGAAAAGCCATCCAGTATTTACCCTTCAGATGGAATTTAGCCTGGTCTTTCAGTTCACTGCGACGCCACATACTCTGTCCTCCATAATCTCTAACATGTTTACTCTGTAAATGTCATCCATTTCTCACATAACACCTTGTTTACGCAGGCATTACCGTTGTTATTATACCCTAATCAGTGATATGATAATAGCCGCAAACATGCTGTTTAACACAATCAATACAAAATATTTCTGGCGAGCCAGAGATTAAAAACCACAGGAGATCAGACTTATGAAAATTATAGACGGATCAATAACCAGTCCCTCAGGATATCGCGCCAGCGGAGTTGCTTGCGGACTTAAGAAGAACGGGAATCGCGATCTGGCAATGATAGTAAGTACAACCGAAGCCTCAGCAGCTGGTATTTTTACAAAAAACGTGGTAAAAGGCCACTCATTACAACGTACCATGTCAGTTATCCGGCAAGGCTACGCACAAGCGGTTATAATCAATAGCGGCAACGCCAATGCCTGCGTCGGTCCGCAGGGTCTTGCTGACGCTGACAAGATGGCACATCTGCTTGCGAAACGCGTTGGTTGTGCCGATAGCCAGATAATTACCGGATCTACAGGAGTTATCGGACAGCCTCTGAATATGGAGGCAGTCACTAACGGAATTGAAATCGCCTGGAATAAACTGTCATCCGAAATCGAGGCCGGACACGAAGCTGAACTTGCTATCATGACCACAGACCTCGTACCCAAGGAAGCTGCCGTCGAGCTGGAAATAAACGGCCAGAGAGCCGTTGTTGCCGGCATGGCAAAAGGCTCAGGCATGATACATCCAAACATGGCTACCATGATCGGAATAATCACTACAGATCTAAAAGTTGATCCGAAACTTCTCAGGGCACTTCTGAAAACAGCAGCTGACCGCAGTTTTAACAGAGTATCTGTCGATGGTGATACCAGTGTCTGTGATATGGTTATAGCTTTGGCAAACGGTGCTTCCGGCATTCCAGAAATATCTTCAGCAGAAGATGAACTTGCTGCGCTGCTGCTTGAAGCAATGGAAACAATCTGCGTCAAGCTGGCAAAAATGATTGCCGCAGATGGCGAAGGTGCCACCAAACTTATCGAAGTAAACTGTCGAGGCGCCAGAACGGCTGAGGACGCGCATCAGGTAGTGCTGGCTGTCGGCAAGTCACCTCTGGTCAAGACTGCTATGTTCGGCGAAGATGCCAACTGGGGCCGCATACTAACAGCAGCCGGTTACTCCGGCGTAGATTTCGATCCAGACAAATGCAATATCTGGCTTGGTGATCTTATGGTCTGTCAGAATGGCTGCGCGCTGCCCTTCGATGAAGATGAAGCCTCACGCATCTTGAACCACAAGGAAATTACCATAAACATTGAACTTGGCGAAGGCGAAGCCTCTGATCGTCTCTGGACCTGCGACTTCTCCTACGATTATGTAAAAATCAACGGCAGCTATAGGACCTGATCAGGAATTCTGCCATACAAGCGACAGTGGATTATATTCTTGACACTCCACACGACTAAAGTCGTAGGATTCTTGTTTCAACCACTGTTGCGTTTCGGCAAGCCGACTCGTCTTACATAGTGTCCACAAGCGTATATTCCCGTATGCCCTACGGTATCTGGTATTTCTTAGACTATAGCAAGCCCTTTGTTCA
>JAQVJP010000111.1 GCA_028695145.1 Eubacteriales bacterium | reverse complement strand
TACGAACGACAGCACTTGATGACTTGTCGATAATGCTCGATCTCATTCAGATCAAATTTGCCCTCTTCAGGTTCGATTCTTGCCCACTCTATCGAAAATCTGTAGGCGTTCAAACCGGCGTCTGCCATAAGTTTGATATCTTCTTCGTATCGATTGTAATGATCAACAGCGTCAAGTGATGGTTCGACGAAGGTTGTGTTTTTCATATGTTCTTGAGCCCAGAAATCACTGCTGATGTTATTTCCTTCTACCTGGTGTGCGGCGGTAGCTGACCCTAACAGAAATGGTTGCTTAAACTTCTTCATGTAAGTGTTATCCTCCTTAGTATGCATGTTTGATCTAAGATTAATTCAATTATAGATAGACAGTATATGAAATAAGTCTAAATATTAGCAAAATAGTATAATAATTCGTTGGGCACAACAAATAAAGCTAATTATTGATCTTGTATGATAATTATCGATAATTGCCGAGTGACAACTATTGTTAATATTTGCTCATGGTTTTCAATAAAATGTCATGGAGGAACAGGCAATATGAGTAAGAAACAAAAGATATCTCAGAGTCAGGTCGATGGTGTAGAGTATCGTCGAGCTAAAACCTGGCGGATCGCGCTATCACAGATGAACAGTGGTGCGAGTATGACTTTCTACATTCTAATGACTTATGCCAGCTACGTTGCTAATGCCGGTTATGGTATTGCTACAGCTGTTGTTGGACTTATTCTAACAAGCACACGAATACTTGACGGTTTCACTGATCCTTTGATCGCATTGCTTATTGATAAGCTTAACACCAGATTTGGCAAAATCAGAATTTTCATGGTAGGTGGCTGGCTGCTTGAGACTCTGGCGATTTTTCTGATGTTTGTATGGGGCAGTGGCAAGGGTTTCGGCATACCGATGTTTGTGGCTCTTTATATAATATATATAATCGGCTACACAATGAACAATGTCGTACATCAGATCATCGGCCCTGTTATGGTAAATGATCCCAAACAGCGTCCGTTAGTTAGTGTTTGGAGTACTGTTTACAACTACTTGGTGCCGATGATTGTATCAATGATTATTACAGTTGGCATCCTGCCGAGATTTGGTAATCAGTATACTGTTGAAATGCTTGCTCTCAGCTCAATTGTCAGTGTCTCAATCTCATTTGTACTTCTGCTTTTTGCCTGCATAGGAGTATCTGAAGCGGATAAGCCGGAGAACTTCCGTGGAATAAACGTGGCTGAAAAAACTAATCAGGTGTCGCTTCGAGATATGTGGAAGCTACTTAGAAAAAATAGAGCTCTCCAAACCTATATTGTCTCGGCGGCATCAGATAAACTTGCGCAGCAGACCGGTTCTCAGGCTATTGTTGCCACCTTGCTCTATGGAATTATAATCGGAAACATTCAACTTGCCTCAATTATTGGTCTGATTGCCATGCTGCCATCAATAATTTTCGCTATTCTTGGTGCGAAATATGCCGGTAAATACGGTAACAAAGAATCTATTGTTCGCTGGTCCATCGTAAGTATTGGCTTGGCTGTTGTTAGTATAGTCTTCTTTTTGCTGGTGGATACAAGAAGTATCACGGTCGCGATTATTCCCACTATTATATTTTTCTTATTGACGTTGCTGCTCAATGGTTCAAAGATGTGTATAACTACAGCCACCAGCGCTCATTGTGCTGATATTATCGACTATGAGCTGGATAGATCAGGCAAGTTTCTGCCGGCTGCGGTTACCGCGACTTACAGCTTCATTGATAAACTGATTTCATCACTCGGCGCCAGTATCGCTGCTGGAGCGGTTGCTTTGATCGGTTACACTACAACAATGCCCCAGCCAACTGACGCCTTGTCGACACCTGTTTTTGTCATGGGAATGTTGTTATTCTACGGATTGCCTATAATAGGCTGGGTGCTGACTGTAATGGCGATGAAATTCAACCCGTTATCAAAATTGAAAATGATTGAGATTCAGAAGAGCATACATGACAAAAAACAGGCCGCTCTGGCGGAACATCCTGCTAACGATTTGACTGCTGCTGTTCCCGAAAACTGACTGGTGTCATACCGGTCATATCCCGGAACACTTGACTGAAATAGCTGCGGTTGGTGAAACCAAGCTGGTTGGAAATATCCTGAATGCTGTTATCAGAACTTGATAATAATACTTTTGCTCTCTCGATCTTGGCGGCTTTGACATAATCGTTGATAAAAAAACCGGTTTCCTCCTTGAATTTTCTTGTGAGATAGTATTCAGAATAACCGGCAAAAGCGGCAAGATCTGATGCTTTGATTTTACTATCTATGTTCATTTCTATGTAATCACAGCATTTCTGAATAACTGGTGAAAGCTTCGGATTCGTACGACTGCGGTGTACTCTCTGAACAAAATCATCATACATTATACTGGCAATTGGTGTCAGGTCGGAATAATCAGCTGCACGCTCAACTGCCTGAATATAAGAGTCGCCAAGTGAATAGGCTTCTTCCGGTGATAGTCCTCCTTCGATGGCGGCGCGGCAAACTATAGAGATAAATACGATAATAGAATCTTTTCCTTGGCGCAATGGATCAGAACTCTGAACTGGAACACCACTGCTGATCAGCATAGTATTATTTAATGCTGATTTATAATTGAGATCACCATTTCGCACCATCTGCAGCATTGCCTGTTCAGCGAACCAAACCTTGTGTCGATCACGTTTTTCGCCTCTTGATTGAGCGATTTCATATTGTGTAGATTTGAGATTAAGATCGCTGGCCTGGAGTCGTTCCCCTGTCAAACAGTAATGCAGCATCAGCATGTATCTGGAGAGAATTATACTTTGGGCTACCGGTACCCGTGGCAACGCACTTAACAGCTCATGCTTCCAAGAGAGGCTGAATTCGAGATCGGAATAATATCGGAAGCCATTTTCGATGGCTTGCATGGATAGATCGAGGAAGAAAACGGGACCGATTACGTAATATTGACTTTTGTTTTTGTCGCTTTTATCACAAGCTGCTCCCCAGATCAGGCCAATGGCTGTGCCAAGTATTATCGGGCTGTCGTTTTCGCTGAAATGCTCAAGCATTCTAATCTTGCAGTTAAATACTGCGAAAGCTGTAGCAAATAGTGTTTCATCAGGACAATTAGAGTGCAGCAGCTGCCCTTCGGCATCGTAGCACCAGGTGAAAATCTCGCTGCCACATCTGACAAGTTCACGAAACAGATCGATATTTTGCGTACTGTTCATATATTCCTCGCTTACTTAGATGGTTTAAGTAATCTAATTATAAACAAAAATTAGTGGCAATAGAACAAAAATTGTAATTTCAACATCCAAACAACAAATTGTTAACACAAAAAATTTAAAAAACATACGTTTAAGGAGTGCTTATGAGACAAGTAGTTAATTTGAGAGATGGTTGGGTATTTATTAAACAGGCTGGTTCTTATGATGAAGCAATTCATGCTGCCGGAGAGAAAATATCTCTGCCACATACATGGAATGCTATTGATGGTCAGGATGGTGGTAACGATTATCATAGAGGAACATGCTGGTATCGTTACGAATTCCCAAAACCCGACCTAAAAAAGGATGAGAGAATCTTCATTGAGTTTATGGGCGCTGCCATGACTGCAGAAGTTTTTCTTAATGGCAAATCACTGACTGTTCATGAAGGCGGATATTCAACCTTCCGTGTTGAGTTAACTAAACATATTCTGCCAGATAATATACTTGTTGTAGCTGTAGATAACTCAGCTAATAATAGGGTTTACCCGCAGCTTGCGGATTTTACTTTTTACGGTGGATTATATAGAGATGTTAACCTGATAATTGTTCCGCAGACACATTTTTCGCTTAATAGATCAGGAGGACCGGCTCTGCAGATCACTCCAGTAATTGAAGGTGATGATGCAATGGTTACCATCGATCTCTGGCTGACCGGCGGAGACTCTGAGGTCACTATTTCTATTGATAACTACAAGCAGACAGTGAAAACTGAAAATGGTCATGCCCAGACAATGATCATAATTAGTAACGTCAGACGCTGGGACGGAATTGATGATCCATTTCTCTATACCGCAACTGCCAGAACATCTGATGACAGTGTAAGCGCCAGATTTGGCTGCAGAAGTTTTTCGGTGGATTCACAAAGTGGTTTTATTCTCAATGGCCGCAGTTATCCGTTAAGAGGTGTCAGCCGTCATCAGGATCATGCGGGTGTCGGTAATGCTGTAACACAAGAAATGCATGAAACCGATATGGAATTGATTAGAGATATTGGCGCTAATTCAATCAGGCTCGCTCACTATCAGCATGCGCAGGCATTTTATGATCTATGTGACGAGCAGGGAATAATAGTATGGGCAGAAATACCATACATAACCAGTCATATGAGCAACGGCAGGGAAAATGCCATGAGCCAGATGAAAGAACTGGTTATTCAGAATTATAATCATCCGTCTATAGTCTGCTGGGGACTGTCAAATGAAATTACTGCCGCCACCCAGGTTAATGATGAGCTTATAGCCAGCCACAGAGATTTGAATGAACTCTGTCATGTTCTTGACAGTACCAGACCTACTACTATGGCCAACGTATTCATGTTGGAAACAGACAGTGAAATGTTGGAAATAGCTGATATTAACAGCTATAATCTCTATTTTGGCTGGTACCTCGGCACGCTTGAGCAAAATGATGAGTTCTTCGATGACTATCACAATAAATATCCGGAGCGATGCATGGGTTTTTCTGAATATGGTGCTGATGCCAACCCGCAGTATCAAAGTTCTAAGCCTGAGAGAGGTGATTATACTGAGAGTTATCAGGCTATATATCATGAGCATATGCTGCAAATGATTGAGCAGCGTCCCTGGTTGTGGTCAACCTATGTTTGGAATATGTTTGATTTTGCCGCGGATGGACGTGATGAAGGTGGTAAAAATGGTCTGAATCAAAAAGGTCTTGTGACGATTGACCGCAAGCTGTGTAAGGACGCTTATTATCTGTACAAAGCCTATTGGAGCCAGCAACCATTCGTTCATATCTGTGGTCGCCGCTATATCAATAGAGCTGAGGAAGTGACGGAAGTGAAGGTGTACTCGAACCAGACCGAAGTTGAATTGTTTGTTGATGGTAAACCTTTTGCCAGTCTAACAGGAACTAAAATATTCCGTTTCAATGTACCAATATCTGGTAAGCACACAATCAGCGCGAAATCACAGCAGCTCTCTGATGAAATTTCGCTTGTTAAATGTGAAGAGCCTGATAAATCATACATGTTTGATCAGAGAGGTGACATTGTTAACTGGTTTGACCGGGACACGATCAACCCGAATTTCTATTCGATCGAAGATACACTTGCCGATCTACGTGAGCATCCTCAGGCAGCTATGCTGATTGATCAGCTGATGTCCGGTGCGTCAGCCAGCCGTGGTGATGTTGCCGAATCAGTAAAAGACAACCCGAACCTGCAGAGAATGATGGGGCGTATGAAGTTGTCCGCCATGTTAAAACATGCTGGTGACAGTGTTTCAGTAGAACAATTACAGACACTAAATGATATGCTGCAGAAAATCGAGAAGATAAAAGTGGAGAGCTAATATTTAGGAGGGACATATGCAAGAACTAAGACAAGCATTTATAACATCAACTCAGAATTATATGGAAGGTGCGGTTAATCTTTTCGAACAGCGGTTCTCTATCGAGGAGATCAGTGAAGCAAGTCTTAAGATAACCGCGCTTGGATTGTACGAAGCTGAAATAAATGGCTGCAAGGTAGGCAACCAATTGTTCGCTCCTGGATATACATATTACCCACGTGACCTACATTATCAGGAATACGACGTTACAAAAATGATTAATAAAGGCGAAAATACTCTGAGGGTGTTTCTGGCCCAGGGCTGGTACTGTGGGCGATTCACACATGAAAATAAAATTCAGATTTACGGAGATAAAACCGCTGTTGCCTGGATTCTGACTATTATAGATAAAACCGGCAAAAGAATTGTGCTTAAATCAAGTGATCTGCCTAAGATCACTTCTGATACAAGCAAATCCGCTGGTCTGGTTCACGAACTCGTGTCACCGTATACTTATGCCGGCTTCTATGACGGAGAAGTTTACTATGCCGACGGTACTTTTAGAGATAATGTGCCAGTTTATTCTTCGTCAGAGAGTTTTCAGCCGTGTAAGTACACTGGATCCTTGCCTGAGGTTATAGAGAAATATGAAGTGTCTGTAAGGGTGCAAGAAAAGATCGAGATAGCGGAAGTGATTAAATATCAGGATAAGACTATTATTGATTTTGGACAGAATTTTGCCGGTTTCATTTCTATCGATCCAACAAAAATACAAGGTGAAAGAATAAAAATCAGACATGGTGAATTGATTAATAGTGATGGCAGCCTCTATACTACAAACTTGCGCAAGGCAAAAGCAGAGCTTGTTTATTACAAAGGCAGCGAAACACAAACTTATATTCCAAGATTTACCTACATGGGATTCCGCTACATTGAGCTAACGGGTGCGGAATTTCAAGATGGCCTGTTGACCGCATATGCAATCCATGATGAAATGGAGCGAACCGGTGATTTTACAAGCGGACATGATATGGTTAACCGGCTCTTCCAGAATCAGATCTGGGGACAAAAATCTAACTATGTCGAGGTTCCAACAGATTGTCCCCAGCGAGATGAGCGCATGGGCTATACTGGAGATGGTCAGGTTTTTGCCTGGACTGGCAGCTACAATTTCAACACGGAAAATTTCTGGCAGAAGTTTCTGAAGGATATTCGTTACAGTCAGATGGACAATACAGAAGGCTATGTCGCACCAACTGTTCCGGCTCAAGGACCGGCAGGGATAGGTTTTTTGAATATGCTTGGCTGGGGAAACGCTGTGACAATAATACCTGAGATGCTTGAATGGCAATATGGCAATTCACAACATCTGGAGACACAATATGAGAGCATGAAGCTCTTCGTTGAATGTGAAATTCGCCATATGGAAGACAAAAATCTCTGGCTTGGCGCTAATCTTGGTGACTGGTTGATGATGGGAAAAGATATCGCCTATATGGCTGGCCATAATGGTCCGGTATCAAACTCTTTTGTCGTGAACGATCTGCGAATTATCAGCGATTATGCTCGCAGAACAGGACGTGATGAGGACGCGAAGAGATATGAGAAGCAACTGGATGCAACACGCAAGGCTTACATCTCAACTTTTATAGATAGCGATGGGACCATGCGTGATGATTATCAGGGAGCCTACATAATGGCCTTGCAGTATGTTCTGCCTGATGGGGAACTGAAGAAACAAGTTTACGATAAGCTTGTCAATCATCTAAAAGAAGAAGGAATCCAAACAGGTTTCTTTTCAACTGAATTTCTGCTGCCACTACTGGCTGAAAATGGCAATAGCAAATTAGCATATGACTTACTGTTATCCGAGAATTGTCCCGGCTGGATGTATCAGATTGAACGTGGAGCCACGACAATGTGGGAACGCTGGGATTCTCTGCTTCCGGATGGCAGTGTCAATGAGAGCAAAATGTCACAGGACAACATGGTTTCCTTCAATCATTATGCATTTGGCAGTGTAGGCCGATTCTTCTACCAGAATATACTCGGTATAAAACCGCTTGAGCGGGGATATAAAGAAGTGCAGATTAAGCCATATCCGGATAAGCGTTTAGGATGTGCTGCCGGTTCTTATAAATCTGCAATGGGTTTGATTAAATCTGCCTGGGCATATGAAGAGAATGCCATTAAGTTTAAAATTGAGACTCCTGTGAATGCTGTGATCTGTCTGCCGGATGGAATCTGTCATGAAGT
>JAQVJP010000110.1 GCA_028695145.1 Eubacteriales bacterium | reverse complement strand
GTACATGGTGTTTTTGTCGATCCCTGGGCTGTTTCAATTTCAGATTACAGGGCTGTTTCAATGTTTCCTGTTATTCTTTTACCCGTTTTCTTCGTTTCTTCTCATAGTTTTCGAATGAGCTCATTATTTATTTCACGAAACAATTAGCGATTATAGCACAGCGAAATAGAATTTCAATACCTTTTTTCATTTTTATGAAATCTAAGTTTAGTATAACTATACTTTATGCAATATAGGACACATATCGATTTTCGTATAGTTTAGCTATACACATATTGACTATTATTAATATGAAATTCTATGCATTTTGTCACAAAGAAAAACAGCCAACTTATACGTCGGCTGTTCGGGAAAAACACTATCTGATGTATCTCTCGAAACAATATCAAACGCCGTCTTTAATTGCGGCAAGACGATTTGGATCAAGAATTTCTATTCGGCCTCTGCCAAGAGCCAGAGTGTGCTGGCTCTTAAACTCACCCAATAGTCTTGATACGACTTCACGTGCTGTGCCTATCTCTATAGCTATAGCCTCATGTGTAGTTTTGATAACACCTTTCTCTCCTTCAGTCTGTTCAAGCAGCCAGTTAATCAAACGATGGTCAGTTCGGTCGAACGTTACTGCCTCAAGTGTTTCCATAGTCTCAGTTAGATGCTCATAAAGTGTCAGAATTAAAAAATCCTTCCAAACAGGCTGCCGATCAAGAATCTCATGGTACAGCGGCATTGGCACCATAAACAACCTGGCGGCCTCTTCCACTTGTGCCAGTGCAGGGAACTCTTCCTGTCGGAGTTGGCAGGCTATGGAAACCAGGCAGGTCTCCCCTGGGCCAGTGCGGAAGAGCGTCATCTCACGGCCATTAGCGGATAATTTATATACTCTGAGCACACCATCCAGAACTAAGGGTAAATACTGGCACTGTTGATTCTGCTGCATCAGCATCTGTGAAACCGGCAACTCAATAATCTGTCCAAGTGAAAAAAGAAGATCACGATTATCCTGACTGAGCTGTTTCAGAACGGGAAATAATGAATCAATCTCTGTAATCTGGTCTTGTGTAATCATCGAATTTTCTCCTTAAAACTCATTCTGATAAGTACAGTATACACTTATTACTTCTGGTGATACATGCGTATCAGAAAAATCTGCCTACTTATTATACAATACCAACAGAAGATTACTACATCAGAGGAGATGATTTTATATGGGTAAAAAAATAGCAACAGTCACATTAACAATTATGCTGCTTACTTTGTTTATTACATCCTGTTCAGCTGAACAATCTTCAACAAATCCCACAAAAACAACGGCAAAAGAATCTTCAGCCAAGATTACACAAGAGCAAACTGAAGTAACAACAGATGAAACATCAAACACCGGAGAAGAGCTAATAATTAGGGAACTTATCAGTCCTGAAGACGCTCTGAAAAGGCTTGATTCAGACGAAGACATATTACTTCTTGATGTCAGAACTGAGGCAGAGTACAATCAAGTGCATATTCCCGGCAGTACATTAATACCTGTGGAAGAGCTGGAATCAAGATATCAGGAAATACTGCAATGGCAAGACAAACCAGTAATTGTTTATTGCCGCTCAGGCAGACGCAGTGCTATTGCCGCGGATATTCTGGCAGAAAATAATTTTAAAATAGTATACGATCTTGGCGGAATTAATGACTGGCCATACGAAAAAACCGGTCTCTCTTGAGACCGGTTTTAAATTTCCATTGAACAACAAATATCAAATGATTTTATTAAGCAGTTTTGATCTTAGATTCTATTTCTTGTTTGAGGGCGTCTTTTGGCTTAACGCCAATGCTCTGCATAATAACTTCATTACCCTTAGTCAGAGCAACAGTAGGTATACTCATAACTTTAAATGCTGAAGCCAGCTCAGGCTGTTCGTCAACATTTACTTTGCCAACCTTAACCTTACCACCAAACTCATCTGCAAGCTCATCAATTGTAGGAGCGATCATTCTACAGGGAGCACACCATGCAGCCCAGAAGTCAATAAGTACTGGCACCTCGGAGTTAAGCACCTCTTGTTCAAAATTCTCTTCAGTAATCGTTAATACATTTTTTCCAGCCATTGTTCAGGCTCCTTTCAAGTTTTAATTATTTTATGACTTGATTATATTGGTTATTTGCTCCAGATACCGTAATAATGTCACCAACAAGAAAAAAACCGAAAGATTAACTCTCGGTTTGGATTTGTGAACTGCTATCCAGTAAAGAAATAGCCTTCTTAAATTTTTCTAATCTCTGTTTACGTCTGTGATTAACAACCTCCAACAGAGCACAATACTTATCTACAAGACACACAAGAAGTGATTCTTTGTAAGTAGGTGGTTTAATGGTCAAAGGCCACATATGTTTACAAATAATATCACGCTCTAATTCATTTAACTCAAATAGTTTTGACGCGTTTCTCAAGGCAATCCCCGGATGAGTAAAACCATGGAGACCTTCTGGCGGTTTGATCTCATGCCAATCGTAAAGATAGAGGTCATGCAACATAGCGCCACGCGCCACTGCCCTGCTGTCAAGACCAATGCGGCGACTTAGTTTGAAACTCATAAATGCTACAGATAGACAATGTTCAAGTGTTGTCACGCTATTATGATGAATCTGTCCATCCATTGACTGAACAACAGGACTTGCCAGTAAATCACTGACAATCTGCTCGAAATCTCTGTTCAAAACATTTTCGGCCTCAGTTGACAGTCTTTTCACAGATTATAAACCTCCCCGGCAATCTTCTTCGCATCTTCGATTATACCAAGATCCCAATATAATTGCAGTATCGTATAACGGTTTCTAAGTTCACGTGCATATAATACGGCTTCAATAACAAGATCCGCACTGATATTTAGTTCTTGTGGCTGAACAGCACCACCATTTAAAAACAATGCTTCACGAATAACAGCTGGATCAGGTATAGATTTTTCCGCGATTTCTCTGATAATTGCCCAGTTAGATTCAAGTCGGTCTATTCTTCTCAGAGCTTGTATCGGATCATTCTTACCCGAGCGTTCTTCAAGAGCGATAATTTCAGCAGCACTATCACCATATGATTTTTCCATCTGCTGTTGCCATTTGGCCATATAATCAGCCGGCAGACTATTAAGTCTGTTACGAGCCGCAGCAAAATCAGGTTTAATACTCAGTAGATGACGATAGAGCGCACATGTCAGGATTGTCGCCAATCCTACTTTTGATCCATGTAGAACAGCAGGTTTTTTATTCTGGAGAAAACGCATTTCCCAAAAATGCGAAAGATGATGTTCACTACCGGATGCCGGCCTTGAATTTCCAACGTAGCTCATAGCTATACCAGTCATAATAAGACCGTTCATAACTTTCGCGACAGCCATACTATCTCGGTTTGCGATACTCTCAGCCGCTTCTAAGGTTGACTGGACGGTGTTATACACAAGTCTTGCCGTCTCCGGACACCAGTACTCATTCTCTGTTATATATGCCAGGCGCCAATCAGCAAGAGCAGAATACTTGCCAAGTATGTCACCAAGTCCAGCCGCAAGCATGACAGTAGGGCTGGAGGCAAGCAAGCTGTTTTTTGCAATCACAGCGGCAGCACCACAAGCCTCATATGTTATCTTCATACCATTATGAATCAAAGGAGACACTGTAGATGTATATCCATCCATAGACGGCGCGGTCGCTACAATATAATACGGTATTTTTAATTTGCAACTTACAAAACGCGCGATATCATTAATTGTACCGGAACCATGGGCAATAATAAGTCCTGTATTCTTTTCAACCGCTGCTATCAGTGAAAAAACTGCATGTTCATCAGGTACAAGATCTTGATCAGTTTTTAACACACATTTATCAATGGCAAAACCAGAATCACTGCATAATTCTTCAATGTGGTCAAGATCCAATGCGGCTGTGTTTTTATCAGCAAAAAGCAAGACACGATCAACATCCGGATCAAGCAGCCTGCCTTCAGTAGTTTTTTGCTCAGATAGAAGCGAAGGTAATTTTTCAAGTGAATCATTACCGGTAATTATCCGCTGGATTTCTGTATCATGATATTGGCCGCAGGCACAATCCCAACGCCTATGAGCATAAATTTCAAGATTATCTGGAAGATCTATAGTAAGATCGCCGGTGGCAATAATATCAGCTCCACTTCCCAGAATATCTGCCACAATTATATCGCCCATTTTAACTGATGAAATGAGCTTGATGTTGTGAATAATTTTTAAAACTGATTCAATCTGATCTTTTGGTACAGGTTTACTACTGCGCACACTAAGAGGTTGTCCACCGGCGGGCGCAGGAATCAGAGTCGTAATCATTCTCACAGGTCTCGTTATTTCATCATACGCGTAAGTTTTTCCCCGATTACAGGCATAGCCCTTTATATCGAGTATTTCAGGCCCTTTTTCTGTTTCCTTGATCTCTATATCAAGTTGGCAACCCATAGGACAACCAATACAAGTCAGTGTTTTCTGCATTATTCTTCCTCAATAAATATTTTAATTGCTTCAAGTTTATCTATTTGCTTATGTACAGATTCTATTGGCAGCCGTACAGTTACCATCTCGCCGGGCGTCATAATTTTCTTTTTCTGATCGATTATGACTTTTTCTTCCAATAGAACCTTCACATGTGCCTGACGGTATATCTTATCAGGACGAAAATAGATCATAACGTATTTATCTGAACAATTCCGTTGAAGATACTGTGGCACAAGACCCCGAACCCCTGAACCGGCTCTAAACAGAATACTTCCTGCGCCTTCTTGTAACGGTTGCACAGCAGCTTCAGTTTCTTCTGTCTGTTTCCGGAAACATCTTCTGATATATTCTGCAGCGGCCTGTCCGGCAGCCTCAGATTCAATGGTAACATAGTCAACCAGATCATGAACATGCAGAACATTGCCACAGGCAAATATTCCAGGTATAGATGTCGACATATTCTGATCAACTTCCGGACCCTGAGTCGCGTTATCAATAACTACTCCAGCCTGCCTTGAGAGCTCATTTTCAGGAATTAATCCTACAGACAGAAGAAGCGTATCACAGTCGATTTTCTGCTCTGTACCGGAAATTGGCTTTTTGGTTTTTGGATCAACAGCCGCAACGATAACAGCTGTCACACGCTCTCTTCCCTCAATATCAACCACAGTATGATTTAACATCAACGGAATATCATAATCCTGTAAACACTGGACGACATTTCTGGTAAGCCCGCTTGAATACGGCATGATCTCTACGCAGGCAATAACCTTGGCACCCTCATAAGTCAGACGTCGAGCCATAATCAAACCAATGTCACCGGAACCAAGAATAACAATTCTATGTCCTGGAACCAGTCCTTCGCGGTTAACAAGTCTCTGTGCAGTACCTGTCGTCATGATCCCTGCGCATCGACTTCCCGGGATGCCAAGAGCCCCTCGAGGACGCTCTCGACAACCCATTGCCAGAATTACAGCAGAAGCCTTGAAAATGATCAGGCCATGATCAGGACTGACTGTTGTTATTAGATGTTTACCATCTTCATCAACACTCAAATCAATAACCATAGTTGTACATCTAATATCCAAATTAGAAGATTCTGCTTTCTTGACAAAACGCGCTGCGTACTCAGGACCTGTCAATTCTTCATGGAAGTAATGTAGACCAAAACCATTATGGATGCACTGTTGCAGAATTCCTCCGGGATAATTGTCACGCTCGAGAACTATCACATCTTCACACCCTGCCTCTTTCGCTGACAGCGCGGCCGCCAGACCGGCAGGTCCGGCACCTATGACAATTAGATCGGCGATTGTATCTGCTTGCGTAGCAACATGATTTTTAATCATGATAATCACCTCCAAGATGGCCGGATATAATTTCTGAGCCTTCGCCCGCTTTTGTTATATCTGCCGGATCAATTCTCAGTTCTTCCGCAAGAATTTTTAGAACTAACGGTAAACAGAAGCCACTCTGACAGCGACCCATCCCGGCACGAGTTCTCCGTTTGATCGCATCAACTGTTTTCGCGCCGTTTGGTCGATTAATCGCCTGCCTGATTTCCGCTTCACTAACCTGCTCACAACGACAGATAATTCGACCATACGCAGGATCAGCAGCGATTAACTCTCGCCTGCGCTGATTACCACTCTCACGAAACGACTCAATTGCTGGTGGCGGAGGCAAAAAGCTATCAGTCACCGATACACCAAGTTCCTCAACAACCTGACAGGTAATTTCTGTTGCGATAGCAGGTGCAGCTGTAAGCCCGGGGGACTCAATGCCGGCAGCAAGATAATAGCCAGAAACATCTGAAGATTTGCCTATTATAAAATCGCCCCTGTCACAATGAGCTCTAAGCCCGGCAAAAGCCGTTATAAATCGGTTTCTTGGGATATCAGGCCAGCTGCGAGAAGCGATTTCAAGGATCTGTTCAAGCTTGGCCGCGGTTGTTCTAACATCTTCTTTGTCATCTATATCTTCAGCAGTAGGGCCTATTATTATAGTGTTTTCGACGGTCGGGGTAACCAGAACACCCTTACCCATAGCAGTAGGCAATTGAAATACTGTTGAGTTGAAAACGGGGCTAAGAGCCTTGTCTATCATCCAGTATTCACCACGTCTGGGGGTAATGCAGAAATGATCCTGACTGATCATGTCATTAATGCGATCAGCATAAACACCGGCAGCATTGATAACAACTCTGCACTCAATAACTTCCTGTGCGGATGAAACTAAAAATCTATCATCAGTTTTAGAAATACTGTTCACTTCAAAATTAAGCTTCAACTCAACACCGTTTACGATAGCGTGCTCTATCAGTCTGATAGTCAGATCATAAGGACTGCAAATTGCCCCCGTCTCAGCAAGAAGCGCATAAACGGCATCAGTACCAACTCGTGGTTCGCGTGCTCTAAGATCAGACTGATTTAAAATACTTAAACCTTCAACACCATTTGCTCTACCACGCTCAATTAGTTTTTCCAACTCCGGCAAACCATCTTCAGAGAAAGCAAGAACCAGTGAGCCATTTCTTCTATAAGGAACTGTAAGTTCTCTGCACCAGTCTTCGAAAACTCTGCTGCCGGCAACATTATATTTCGCTTTAGCTGAACCAGGCTCGGCATCATAACCAGAATGAACAATCGCGCTGTTCGCTTTTGACGTTCCTTCAGAAACGTCACTTTGCTTTTCAACTACCACCGTCTTTAAATTGAAACGTGATAATTCCCGAGCAACTGCAGCGCCGATAATACCGGCGCCGATGACACACACATCATAAGTATTTTTCATTATTTGTTGACCTCAAGCCGAAGATCGAAATTAGCTTCCATCTTTTCGAACCCTTCAACAACTGGCACTGAATCAAGTTCAAGCTCTGTCAGGCGACCTCTTATGAGAGTATTGCCCGGCTCAATCCCCAATGCATAATCTCCTGATTTCATAGATTTCCACTGAGTGAGAACAGGCAATTTGGACCAATCCCAGCTAATAGACGCTCTGATATTTAATTGCTCATTGTCAAGTTGAACTGATGCGCGATCAGCTTCGCTGTTAGCTTCAGGATAGTCAGACAGTGTCAGAGCCTTATCGAGATCCGGAGTTCTATCTACCGGCAAATGGAAAAAGACCTGTTCAGGTTTTCCATCAACAGGCTCGCTTATCTGGTCATATTGTTCAAGTCCGGCAGCGGCTTCAGCTGTACGAGGTACTGTTACGCCCTGTGGGTATTTTACTTTTAACGCTGGTGATAAAAAAGGATAACCAAAATTCATATGATAGAGCAAAAATACAGGTTCTGCTTCAGATGAATTGTTACTTATAACATCTGAATATTTGA
>JAQVJP010000109.1 GCA_028695145.1 Eubacteriales bacterium | reverse complement strand
ATCTGCTCTTGTTCTACAATCCTGAAAAAGCAGCAAGAGACCAGATTGAAATGAACGAATATCTCAGCAGCCTTCATGATGATCTGACAAACAATAACAAAAAGGACTACCGCCTTAAGGATTATGATAAGTATTTCGAGGTCACAGAAACACCTAAACGCGGCAAGAAGATAAAACCCAGAGAAGAAGCAATGCTTGAAGCAGCAAGGAACTACGGCTATTTCGCACTGTTATCCAATGAAGTACAAGATCCTTTTGAAGCGTTGTCATTATACAGAAGCAAAGACATAGTTGAGAAGGGATTTGGCAATCTCAAGGAGCGTTTAAACTTCCGTAGAATGCAGGTTTCTTCGGAATTATCACTAAACGGCAAGCTGTTTGTTGAATTTGTTGCACTTATTTACTTGTCTTATGTTAAGAAGAAAATGCAGGAAGCTAAACTATTTGATAAATGGACGCTGCAAAGTCTCCTCGATGAACTTGACGTAATAGAGCTATTTGAGGCACCTGAGCATGGTAGAGTACTTGGAGAAATCACCAATAAACAGAAAGATATCTATGAAGCTCTGGGGGTTCCTATTCCATCGTTATAATTTCCGGGAATCCAGGTAGTATATCAAAATGGACACTAAACAAATATGCTTGGGAGGGACGAGAGGAGGAATGTGATGGTTAAAAAGTTATTTATAACGGCAGCCGAAATGGCCGAAATACTTGGGGTATCCAAGGCTCATGCCTATAAAATCATCAGAAAGCTAAACGATGAGCTGAAAAATGAAGGGTACATGACCGTTACAGGCAAGGTAAGCCAAAAGTACTTTGCGGAAAAATTCTATGGAGTGACAGGTTGAAAGGAGGGGTTCGATGTCAGTAAGCAAAGATCCAAGCGGAAAATGGATGGTATCGGTACGGCACAAGGATTACACGGGAAAGGTAAAGCAAACTCTAAAACGAGGGTTCAAAACTAAAAGAGAGGGGCAGGCGTGGGAGCGGGAATTTCTGAAAAAGGCTCATACAAACCTTGATATGACCTTTGAAAGCTTCGTAGAAATCTATACTTCTGACATTAAAGACAGAGTAAAAAAGAACACATGGCTGACCAAGGAGAATATTATTAACAGCAAATTACTTCCCCACTTCAAAGACAAAAAGATTAATGAAATTAAGCCTGCTGATGTAATAGCTTGGCAAAATCATATGATGAACATTAAGGATAATAAGAATAAAAAATTTTCACCAACCTATCTGAAAACTATACACAATCAGCTGTCAGCGATTTTCAATCACGCAGTAAGGTTTTATGAACTGCCCTCAAACCCTGCCCAAAAAGCAGAAAACATGGGTAAAGAGAAAACCAAAGAAATGCTATTCTGGACAAAGGAGGAATACCTGAAATTTGCAGACAGCATGATGAACAAGCCTATCTCGTTCTATGCCTTTGAACTCCTGTACTGGTGCGGCCTGCGGATGGGAGAGCTACTCGCCCTCACCGCCGAGGATTTCGACTTTGAGAAAAGCACCGTTCGCATCAACAAATCCTACCAACGGATTGAGAAAGAGGATATTATCACAGAGCCTAAAACTCCCAAAAGCAATCGAATAATCTCCATGCCCGATTTTCTCTGTGAGGAAATTGAGGAATATGTAAAATCAATCTACGGCTTAGAACCTCCTGACAGGCTGTTTCAAATCACAAAAAGCTACCTCCATCATGAAATGGACAGGGGCAGCAAGGAGCAAAATATCAAGCGGATACGGGTGCATGATATCAGGCATTCTCATGTGAGTTTACTGATAGATATGGGATTTTCGGCGGTAGCCATCGCAGACCGAGTGGGACACGAGAGCATCGACATCACCTACCGCTATGCTCACCTGTTCCCAACAAAGCAAGGGGAAATAGCTAACAAACTAAATGTAGAAAGAGGTGCGTAATATGTCAGCAAGAAACAAGGACAAGAAAAACAGATGGCGGAGCAAAACCGTAGGCTTTAGAATGTCGCCGGAGGAAGCCGGACAGCTTGATATTCTGGCAAGGCTATCGGGGCTGTCAAAGCAAGATTATATCATCAGCAAGGTGTTAGACAAAGAAGTGGTCATAAAGCCAAATCCGAGGGTTTATAAGGCACTTAAAAACGAACTGCAGGCAGTGTGCTAACAACTTACAAGGCTAACTGAAATCAATACAGAGCATGATGAACTGTTTGAACTGACAAAATATATGGCAGTCATACTCGCAGGTGTAAAGGGGGAAACAAATGATCTCGGACAAGAAAAAAGCAGCTGATTAACCACATCTGTTCCAGCAGATATGAATCAGTCGCCTTATCCCAATATAAATATTGTACCCAGTTCACGGCAAAAAATCAATAAGAATATTTTAGAAACCATGTCACTGGAAGAAATTTATGACACGGTGTTCCGGCCAAAGACACAAATCATCGAGGGTATGCTCCAAACCAGAGCATACCTGTTTGTTGGGGCGCCTAAGATTGGCAAGAGTTTTCTAATGGCTCAAATAGGCTATTGTGTTAGCAAGGGTTTACCCTTTTGGAATTTTAAAACCTATCCTGGAACGGTGTTGTATCTTGCCTTGGAGGATGACTACTCCCGAATACAGCAACGGCTGTGTACCATGTTTGGAGAAGAAGATAACGACAACCTATATTTCGCCACAAGGTCACAAAACCTAAGTGAAGGGTTACGGCAGCAGTTAGAGAACTTTATTTCAGAGCATCCCGGCATTAAATTGATTATCATTGATACTCTGCACAAGATACGGGAAAAAGGCAGCGATAAATACAGCTATGCCAATGACAATGATGCTGCGTCTGCGGTTAAAGTGTTTGCCGAACAGCACAATATCTGTATTTTGGTGGTTCATCATACGAGAAAGGGCAAATCCGATGACCCCTTCGAGGATATCTCCGGCACCAATGGCTTATTGGGGGCGGTGGATGGTGCATTTGTAATGTACAAAAAGCAGAGAAATGAAAGCACTGCTATCATCGACCTTGAGGGCAGAGATGTGAAAAATCGGCGGTTCAATGTTTCTTTTGATAATGAAAGATGCCTGTGGGGCTTAGACAGTGTGGAGCAAAATCTGAAACCTCCAACGGAAAACCCACTGCTGAAAGGCGTTTTTTCTCTTCTGCCCGATGAGCAGCCCCTGTGACAGGGAACGGCAAGCGAACTGATAGATGCACTGGCACTGGCAGATATTACTCCCAATGTTCTGACAAGACGGCTGAATGTTTCTTTAGATGAACTGACAAATCGCTATGGCATAAAACTAAAATACAAGCGGACGCATACAGATAGGCTTATTATTCTGGAAAAGACAAAAGATTAGACAAGGTAAAAAGCGGCTAGCAAAAGTTATTTGCAAAAAGGGCAGGGCATCAGATTTCCCGCCCTTTTTTGCGTCGATATGACGGTATTTTTATGGCTGTGTGTGGTGTAGAAATATCGTCACATCGTCGCAGGAGTGGATATTTGATGTATGAAATATAGGAGTCTTTCTAGTGCCTTATGTTAGATAAGGTGAAAGTTTTTAAATAAGACAAAGCCTCTTGATTTCGTGATGGTTTGCTATTTGTTTAAATTATATAATACATTCACTTTTAAGTGTAATATTTATCTTGTGCCTTGATTTGTATTAGACGTGTTATATAATAGATGATATTGAATTGTATTTTAAGAGGTGGTTCAAATTGGTAAGTGAAAAGATAAGAATTTTATTGATAAAAAGAAGAATGACTATGTCTGAGCTTGCAGACAAGATGGAAACTACACCGCAAAACCTCAGTAATAAATTAAACAGGGATAATTTCACCGAAAAAGAAATGAAAACAATGTCAGCTGCATTAGGGTGCAAACTTGATATTACATTTACTATTGATGAAACAGGAGAACAACTATGAAGGCTAAACCTTTTATAAAATGGGCTGGTGGGAAAAGTCAGCTTTTACCAGTTATACGAAACATGTATCCCAAAGAGCTTGGAAAATCAATTACAAAATATTGTGAACCTTTTGTCGGTGGTGGAGCGGTACTTTTTGACGTGCTATCAAGTTTTGAGATCGATGAGGTTTTAATCAACGATATCAATGCGGAACTGACCAATACATATTTTCATATAAAAAACCATTTAGAGGAACTGCTCCTGGAACTTGCTAAAATGCAAGAGCATTTCTGGCCAGTTGATGCCGAAAATCGCAAGAAATATTATTATGAGAAAAGAGAACGATTTAATTTCCTGAAAGTAAATGGTGATGAATCTGTAGACATTGAAAAGGCAGCTCTATTTATCTTTCTGAACAAAACTTGCTTTAATGGTCTTTTTAGAGTGAATAAAAAAGGTTTGTTCAATGTGCCGATGGGAGCATACAAGAAGCCCCTAATATGTGACACAGATAATCTTATAGTCATAAGCAGCCTACTAAAAAATGTAACTATTAAGAGTGGTGACTACAAGGATTGCTTGGAGTTTATAGATGAAAACACCTTTGTTTATATAGATCCTCCCTATCGCCCCTTGACAGCAACGGCAAGCTTTACATCGTATGCAGAAGCGGATTTCAACGACAAAGAGCAAAAAGAGCTTGGAGCCTTTGTTGATTGCATTACAGCTAAAAAGGCAAAGGTTGTTATAAGCAATTCAGATCCGAAAAATATCGATGAAAAAGATACCTTTTTTGACGAGCTATATGGTAGATACAATATTTCAAGGGTAACTGCTAAACGCATGATTAACTGCAATGGAGAAAGCAGAGGTAATGTAAGGGAGTTACTAATTTCGAATTTTAAGGAGAATGAATATGAAATATATAGATAAATACAAATCAATGGGTATTCTTTCTGAAAATGCGGCTTTCGAATATCTGCTATCAAACCTAAAAGATACTATCCGTACCTATGATTTTTTCGTGGCTTGGGAAAAGGTGCTTGGCAATGTGTCACAAATTGAAGTATCTTTAAATATTTTAAACTCTTTAATAGGCAAAGAGGATATTGGGGGCAAGCTGAAAGAACTTATCAAGCAATACCCTGAGATTGTTCCGGTAATTCCGTTTTTAATTGCTGTACGTGGCACAAGTATCAAGGTTGCGGACATGGGTGGAGATATTGAATACTCCTTTTTAAAGAAAAAATCCTATACAGATGAGCAGATAGAGAAAATTATTTTCTTTGCTGAAAAAAGCGGATTATTAAAAGTTATTGCAGATAAAAGCATTAAAAATCTTGTGGATTACGCTATTGGAGTTGAAGTGGGCCTTGACACCAATGCTCGCAAAAACCGCAGTGGTACAGCGATGGAGAATTTAACAGAGGTATATGTTAAAGCTATTTGCGATAAGCATGGCTTTAAATACCTTACCCAGGCCACTGTTACAAAAATCAAGCAAGAATTTGGAAAGACGGTGTCTACAGATAAGGCGGACAGACACTTTGACTTTGCCATTGATACAGGCAGCATGGTGTACCTTATGGAAGTTAACTATTATGGCGGTGGTGGCTCAAAGCTAAAATCTGTTGCCGGTGAGTTTAGCAGCTTGTTTAGCCTTGTTAAAAACGAGAACACAGGCTTTATATGGGTTACAGATGGTGAGGGTTGGCAAACAGCCAAACGCCCACTTTCTGAAACCTTTAGCGCCATAGACTATGTTATGAATATCAATATGATTGAACATGGATTACTCGAAGAAATCGTGACGCAAGGGTTGTAATGCACATCTAAGGAGTGTTACCACAAAATATGTGTATGAAAAAAAGAGGACGTTATAATTTATAATAAAAACATTGACGCTTATCTGAATGCCCTGATTTGTCAGGACACAAGACGACCAAACTGGGTACAGGCATATTTGTGCCGGGTGCTATTGGAGCATACCATGAAGAGTGTGATGATATGCTATGAAGAAAATTATAGTTACAGAAATGGTGGAGATAAAATATGACTAAAAAGAAAATAACAAAATGGGAGCCCGAAAACTTCGAGCTTGAAATGAATACAGTTTGGAGCTTTCCGCAGCGTGGTGATTGGGCAACACACGATGCTAAATGGCGTGGTAACTGGTCACCATATATAGCAAGAAATTTACTGCTTAGATATTCGACAGAGGGAGATTTAGTACTTGATCAGTTTGTCGGTGGTGGAACTACACTTGTAGAAGCCATGCTGTTAAACAGAAATATTATTGGTGTTGATGTTAATGATGTTGCTCTTGACCGATGTAAAGAAAAGATAAATTTTGAGTATGAAGGGAAAACCGGTAAGGTTTATATACACAAAGGCGATGCAAGAGATTTGCACTTTGTGCCAAATGAAAGCATTGATTTCGTTTGCACCCACCCGCCTTATGCAAATATCATCGAATATAGCGAGGATATAGCAGAGGACTTATCACACTGCAAGGTAGCGGATTTTTTAGAAGAAATGATAAAGGTAGCCTCTGAAAGCTATCGGGTTTTAAAAAAGGACAAGTTCTGCGCCATTCTTATGGGCGATACAAGAATTAAAGGGCATGTACAGCCTATGAGTTTTGAAGTAATGAAAATATTTGAAGCTACAGGATTTAAGCTGAAAGAGATTATTATCAAGGAGCAGCATAATTGTAGGGCAACAGGATATTGGAAAACAAATAGCATAAAATATAACTTTTTATTGCTTGCACATGAATATTTGTTTGTGTTTAGGAAGGGATAGAAAATGATTTCAATAACTGGTATTACAATCAGTAGGTATCGTTCCATACTAAATCTAAAAATTGACATTGATAGCACGCGCAATCTAATTGCAATTTGTGGAGAAAATAATGTGGGTAAAACTAATACATTAAGAGCTATCGATTTGTTTTTTAACCCTGATAATTACGACTCTTCAATTGATCGGCCAACTTTAAAACAAGCGCAGGGGGCGCAAGCATTGACCCCAAAATAGCGATTGAATTTTATGACTCTAAAAATTCTGACTTCTACTTAGTTACCCGTGATTTTAAACAGTATGAGTACAAAGCGAATGATGGATTATCAGGTGAAAAATATAAAAAAAGCTCAACGGGAAAAAGTAGAAATAGTGCTTCAAAAGAAGCTATGGTTAAAAAGGAGCTAACAGAATTATTAAATAAATTTCAATTTATATATATTGAATCAATAAACATAAACATCCCCCAAATTGTCGAACAACTAACAGATGATATAATTGATGTTGAGTATGAAGGAACCCGTATGACCGAATCTAAGAAAGTGTTAAAAGAAGCTTATCAAAGTTATACCAATGGTTTACAGAATATATTGAATGTGTTTTCTCAAAACATTACGGGGACTTTTAACAACTTTAAAAGCAATTGGAATATATCTTTTGTTGTTCCAAAATCTGTAGATACCTTCCGTGACTTAATATCTGATGATGTAGAACTTTGTATTGATGATAAAGGGTGCAATAGTGTTGAGCAAAAAGGTTCTGGACTTCAACGTTTAGCAGTGATCCTCTTGAATTTTGAAATATTAAAACGATTGAAAAAGAAGAGCAATATAATTGTATGTGTAGATGAGCCAGACATTTATCTACATGAAGGACTTCAAAAAAATTAATGAATTTTTTTGAAAGTAGTTCTAACTCTATGCAGATTTTTTATACTACCCATTCAAAGATTTTTATTAATCCGTACTCCATGAAAAATGTTGTTCTTTTGGGGAATAACATCTATGAACAATATTCGACTAGAAAAAAGAAAAATATCAATGTTTCGGAAACTGTTCTTATTTGTTTATGGCAGAATAGAAATACCCCAAAACGGAAACTAAGAATTCCCCCAGGTGGCATAAAATAAACTCCACCGCCACGCCCCCGAATCGTATATCCTTTTAGTTAGGACTAATAACTGAAAGGAA
>JAQVJP010000014.1 GCA_028695145.1 Eubacteriales bacterium | reverse complement strand
GTATAGCCTGTATCATGGCAAATATCACATTCATATGCAGGTTGATCAAACTCAGGATCTATTCCATGATCGGCTATGAACTGATTTCTGCGCTCAATTAATTCCTGTTTGCGTGCAGAAGCTGTTTTAGGTCGATCTGGATCAATCGCTTCGAACAACATTTCAGCTCCACTCATCGCGATTTCCCGATCAAGTTTATCAAGCTCAGGAAATTTATCATGAACCTGCTGCTGTCTTATTCTCCGCAGTTTGTCGGATCGATTTCTGCGTTCTTCATAGATGGCGGCGGCCGCCTTGCTGATAGATGAGTTCATTTATGGTCAGCCTCCTTATCGGAACTACTCTGTAGCGGCTCATAGAATTCGTTGAAAAAATCGTCGCTATAATCTCGCTGATCAAAATTACCAATATTAGCAGGTTTACTACCACGCTGATTTTGCTGTCTGTTATTCCCAGATGCTGACAAACGAGCTGCCTTTGCTTCCTCATAAGCGTTAATCGAAACAGCATCACGTAGCTGATGGGAAAACCATTCCTGTAGTATTCTATCGATATAAGCAAGATTAGGCTGGGAGAGCTTAACAGTTTTACGCAGCGCAAGCTCAATGATATCGAAGTCATAACCCATTTTTTCCACCCAACGACTAACAATTTCCTCGTCGTATTCTGTCATTGTCTTGCGCAGTTTGCGGCCTACCTTACGTGTGATTTTCTTGATATTCTCATATGAAAGGAAGTAAGCATTCAAGTCCTGGTATGTTATTATCTTACGTGCGGACCAATTTTCTGCAACTTTACTGATATATGCCCTATTATCAAGCTTATTCCGACGAGAACATTCCTGAAACAAAGCATAGATTACTTCCGGTTCAAATCTATAGCGATCGAACCAGCTATCAATTTCCGCATACCATGAAGGCGACATCAACCCTTGGAAAAATGTTTTTGATATGTCATGAATCAGCTGCTCACGCTGAGTAAACACATTGTTTTGCGACATAATCTCAAGAGGTGTTGAGGCTGTTTTCGGCCTGTATGTACGTTCTATCTCTTGAGCCTTGACATCCAATATTTCCAAACCATCAGCTTTTATATCAAGCAGCTTAAGATCTGATAGAGCAAGCAGCGCGACTTGAATAGACTCCTTGTCAGTTCCCATACGTCGAGCAAGATCATTCTCAGTTATACGCCTGTTTTTTCTTACAGCCAGAAGCAAATAAATATATATCTTGACCGCAAGACCGTCAAGCGCAGGCAGGTATTCAGTTATAAATATATCCGGTACCAGAGTATCAGATAAGAGCAGTTTTTGAGTTTCTTCAAGCTTCACCGCTTCCCCATCCCCTCGTTTTAACTAAAACAAAACCCCGCCAATATGACGGGGTTTCATTATAACATGTTTTAACTGATCTTGCGTTTATTAAGCTTCAGCTGTATCGTAAGCTTTTGCCATTCTCACGTAAGATTGGTATCTCTCTTCTGCATGCTTCTCAGCCTGCTCGAAGATCTTATCAACGAAGTCCTTATCGAACTTCTTATACAGAGTACCGTAACGAACCTCACTCTTAAGGAATGCTCTGAAATCGCCTTTTGGCTCTTTGGAATCAAGAACAAATGGGTTCTTGCCTTCCGCGGCCAGTGAAGGATTGAAGCGATACAGATGCCAGTAGCCACATTCAACAGCGTTCTTCTCCTGACGCTGTGAAACTGTCATGCCACCCTTGATACCATGATTGATACAAGGTGAGTAAGCAATAACAATTGATGGACCGTTCCAAGCCTCAGCTTCGGCAAAAGCCTTCAGCGTCTGTGTCTGATTAGCACCCATAGCAACCTGTGCCACATAAACATAGCCATAAGTAGCTGCCATCAGGCCGAGATCTTTCTTCTTAATCGGCTTACCACCGGCAGCAAACTGAGCGACTGCACCGGTAGGTGTTGATTTCGATGCCTGACCACCGGTATTTGAGTAAACCTCAGTATCAAGTACAAGTACATTGATATCTTCACCGGATGCCAGAACATGATCCAGACCACCGAAACCGATATCATATGCCCAGCCGTCACCACCGATAATCCAGGTGGAACGCTTGACGAAGTAATCCTCCAGCTTGAGCAGATCCTGCACAAGTTTAGCGGCCTTATCATCAGAGCCCTTCCAGGATTTGAGTGCGGCAGACAGAGCGTCACTGACAGCACGGGTTTTATCACTGTCATCTTTGGCATCGAGCCACTCCTGAGCGGCTTTGGCAATTTCCTCACCAGCGTTAAGAGCGATCAGTTCTTCGAGCTTGGCAGCAACACGTGAACGGAGCTGCTTAACACCAAGATGCATACCCATACCGTGTTCAGCATTGTCTTCGAACAGTGAGTTGCCCCATGCCGGACCGTGTCCGTCCTTATTAGTTGTGAACGGAGTTGAGGGAGCGGAACCACCATAGATTGAAGAACAACCTGTAGCGTTGGAAATCTGCATGCGGTCACCAAACAGCTGAGTTACCAGCTTAACATAAGGAGTCTCGCCACAACCTGCACAAGCGCCTGAGAATTCGAACAGTGGTTGCTCGAACTGGCTGCCCTTAACAGTGTTCTTGCTCATAGGATTGGACTTACGCTCAACTGTAAGAGCATATTCCCAGTTTTCTGCCTGTACCAGATTCTCTCCGATAGGAGACATGACCAGAGCCTTATTCTTGGCCGGACATACATCGGCACATGAGCCACAACCTGTACAATCAAGCGCGGATACCTGAATACGGTATTGATACTGATCATAAGGTTTCATGCCCTTCTTAGTCTCAAATGACTCAGGAGCCTTCGAGGCTTCATCATCACTGAGCAGGAACGGACGAATTACACCATGAGGACATACATATGAGCACTGATTACACTGAATACAGTTATCAGGTACCCAGATCGGGATATTAACAGCGATAGCACGCTTCTCATATTTTGTAGTGCCCTGTGGGAATGTGCCATCCTCGCGACCGGCAAAAGCGCTTACAGGCAGCAAGTCGCCCTTCTGAGCGTTCATGACTTCAGCGACATTCTTGACGAAGTCAGGAATATCTTTCATGACTTTATCCTCACCGGACTCAAGAGCTTCAGCCCATGCAGAAGGAACAGCGATTTCTCTGACACCATCAATACCAGCGTCAACAGCAGCGTAATTCATCTTAACGATTTCATCACCTTTAGTGCCATAAGACTTGACGATAGCCTTCTTCATGTATTCAATAGCATCATCTACAGGTATAACATTGGCAAGCTTGAAGAACGCAGCCTGACAAATAGTGTTGATACGTCCACCCAGACCGATTTCAGCAGCCTTGGTCACAGCATCGATAGCGTAGAACTTGATGTTGTTCTTAGCAATATAGCGTTTCATCTCTGCCGGCAGATGTGTTTCGATCTCCTCATCACTCCAGATAGTGTTAAGCAGGAAAATACCGCCAGGCTTAAGTGATGACAGCATGTCATAATTATCTACATATGACTGGTTGTGGCAAGCCACAAAGTCAGCCTTGTTAACAAGGTAGGTAGAACGAATTGGGGTTTTACCAAAACGCAGATCAGAGATAGTAACACCACCGGATTTTTTGGAGTCATATGAGAAGTATGCCTGAGCGTACATATCAGTATGATCACCAATAATTTTGATTGAGTTCTTATTAGCACCAACAGTACCGTCAGAACCAAGACCCCAGAAGCGAGCGGCAATGGTGCCTTCACCGGCAGTATCGATTGAATCTTCTGTCGGCAGTGACAGATGTGTAACATCATCAACAATACCAATTGTGAAACCATTTTTTGGCTGCTCGGAAGCAAGATTTTTGAATACTGCCATGAACTGGTCAGGAGTTGTATCCTTGGAACCAAGGCCGTAACGGCCGCCAACAATGACAGGACCATTGCATACACTTGTGTAAGCAGCGCATACATCAAGATACAGAGGCTCACCATGAGCGCCAGGCTCTTTTGTACGATCAAGAACAGCGATCTTCTTAGCTGTTTCCGGAATCGCTGCCAGCAGTCTCTCAGTTGAGAAAGGACGATAAAGATGAACTTTTACCATACCGACTTTCTCGCCTTTTGCCATCAGATAATCGATGGTTTCTTCGAGTGCTTCGCAAGCTGAGCCCATGCAGATAACTACGCGTTCAGCGTCCGCAGCACCATAATAATTGAAAGCCTTATAATCGCGGCCGGTCAGCTCATTAATCTTATCAAGATAATAATCAGTAATGGCCGGAAGCTCATCATAGTAAGGGTTGCAGGCTTCACGAGCCTGGAAGAACACGTCCGGATTCTGAGCTGTACCACGCAGAGTCGGAGTATTGGGGTTCAAACCACGTTGACGGAATGCCTCAACAGCGTCCATGTCAACGAGAGCACCAAGATCTTCATAATCCTGTACTTCAATTTTCTGAATCTCATGTGATGTACGGAAGCCATCGAAGAAATGCAGGAATGGTACGCGGCTCTTAATAGATGCCAGATGCGCTACAGCAGCCAGATCAGCTACTTCCTGAACACTTGATGAGCAGAGCATCGCGAAACCGGTCTGACGGCAAGCCATAACGTCGGAATGATCACCAAAAATGGACAGAGCATGGCTGGCAAGAGCACGCGCAGAAACGTGGAAAACGCCTGGCAGCAGTTCGCCTGCGATCTTGTACATATTAGGAATCATCAGCAGCAGACCCTGCGAAGCGGTATAAGTTGTTGTCAGAGCACCAGTTGCCAGTGATCCGTGCACAACAGCTGAAGCACCACCCTCAGACTGCATCTCCACAACATTAACGGTCTGACCGAAAATGTTCTTACGACCTTCCAGAGCCCACTGATCCGTGTAGTCAGCCATCGGTGACGACGGGGTAATGGGATAAATGCCGGCAACTTCTGTGAAGGCATATGAAGTATATGCAGCAGCAGTGTTGCCGTCCATGGTCATGAATTTCTTTTGTTTTGCCATGTGACTCTCTCCTTTATATTTTGTTCCCTTTAGTATCTCAAGGTTCATCAATGAACCAAAAGCAATTATAACATATACTGTGTGATATTGACACAGTAAAAGCATTAATTAACCTTCAATCAAACTGGTTCCTGTCATCTCTACCGGCTTATCAAGCTTCATGATATCAAGCATGGTTGGAGCAAGATCTGCCAGCACACCTGACTTGAGTTTAACGTCTCCGGCACCGGCTACAATCAGTTCAACCGGCAATGTTGTATGCGCTGTGAACGGACCACCCTGATCCGGATCAATCATCTGCTCAGCATTTCCGTGATCAGCCGTGATCAACACGACACCACCTTTTGCCAGAATAGCATCAACGACTTTGCCTGTGCACAAATCAACAGCTTCAACAGCAGCCTTAGCAGCATCGAAAACACCTGTATGACCGACCATATCGCAATTGGCAAAATTCAGGATAATAACATCGTACTTATCACTGGCAATCCTGCTGAGAGCTTCTTCAGTTACTTCATAAGCACTCATTTCAGGTTTAAGATCATAAGTCGCGACTTTTGGTGAAGAGATCAGCGCACGATCTTCACCGGGATACTCCTTCTCGACACCACCGTTAAAAAAGAAGGTTACATGAGCGTATTTCTCGGTTTCGGCAATGCGCAGCTGTGTCAAGCCTTGGTTCGAAATATACTCACCAAAGGTATTTTCCAGACTGGTCGGGCGGTACGCTACAGTTAACCCGGAGAAATCGTCAAAAGTCTTGTCGTACTGTGTCATGGTGACATAGTGCAGCGGGAAATGACCATTCGGCAGCTCGAACCCCGAGAAATCAGGCTGCATGAAACAACGTGTTATCTCACGGGCACGATCCGGACGGAAGTTGAAGAAAATAACGCTGTCACCGGCTTTAATCAGACCAACAGGTTTTTCGTTTTCCACAATTACTGTCGGCAAAACAAATTCATCCATCACGCCGGCTTCATAAGAATCAACTACAGCATTAACAGGATCCGCAGCCTGAGGTCCTTCACCTGTTACCATCGCTCTATAAGCTTTTTCGACACGTTCCCAGCGGTTATCACGATCCATGGCGTAGTATCTGCCCATAATTGAAGCGATCTTACCAATACCGATTTCCTGAGTCTTTTTAACCAGTTCTTCGGTATAACATTTTGCCGAATCGGGGGGGACATCACGTCCATCATAAAAACAATGAATATAAACCTCAGGCACATCTGCCTTCTTAGCCATTTCCAGAAGCGCATATAAATGTGTGTTATGACTATGGACGCCGCCGTCTGACAACAAGCCGAACAAATGCAAAGCCTGTCCCGGTTTACGAGCGTTTTCAACCGCGTCATTTAATGCCGGGTTTTCAAAAAAATCGCCATCTTGAATTGATTTTGTGATTCTTGTAAGCTCCTGATAGACAATACGGCCTGCACCAATATTGGTATGACCTACTTCAGAATTGCCCATCTGGCCATCCGGTAACCCAACGGCCATACCGCTTGTTCTAACCAGAGTATGCGGATACGAAGCGCGGTATCTGTCAAGATTCGGCGTATTTGCCGCGGCCACAGCATTACCGGTCGCTGACTCATTAAAACCAAATCCATCCAGCACCAACAGCGCGACAGGTCTCTTCTCTAAATTGGACATATTCTAATCCTCCTGTAGCAGAAGAGGCCGGGTTAATAAAATTAGCCCGGCCTGCATCCAAAATCCCTAAATTTCTGCCGGTTGTTCTCGTTTAGAGAGCTGGTCCGGCATGACAGATAACACTGAAATCCTCAGCCTTCAACGACGCTCCGCCAACGAGACCGCCATCAATATCTTGCTGAGCAAACAGTCCTGCTGAATTCTTCGCGTTGACAGATCCACCGTACTGTATTCTCATAGCCTGTGCGGTAGCATCGTCATAAATCTCGGCCAGAAGACCACGGACAAAAGCACAAACTTCCTGAGCCTGCTCATCGCTGGCAACCTTGCCGGTACCAATAGCCCAAATCGGCTCATAAGCCACAGTAATCAGATGAGTTTTATTCACATCAATACCGGCAAAAGCCGCCTTGATCTGAGTTTTGATCAGATCAAAAGTCTCACCTGCTTCACGCTGCTCAAGAGTCTCACCACAGCAGACAATAGGACGTACGCCCCAGTTAAGAGCGGCTTTTATCTTCTTATTGACTGTTTCGTCAGTCTCGGCAAAATATTCACGACGCTCAGAATGTCCGATGATAACATAAGGAACACCCATCTCGGCCAGCATTTTAGCTGAAATCTCGCCGGTATAAGCACCATTATCCTCAAAATGACAATTCTGAGCCGCGATCTTAACATTGCTGTATGCAGCAGTCTCAAGCGCCGCAGCAAGAGCGGTAAAAGGAACACCCAGAGCGATTTCGGCTTCAGCGTCGGCAACCAGTGGTTTCAGTTCACTGATCAGTTTAACCGCATCAGCCGGCACTCCCTTATTCATTTTCCAGTTACCGGCGGCAAAAGTACGACGTGGGTTCTTATCCATCAGGCAATCTATACCCGGCAAAACCTTGCCCTCGAGCAACTCGAGTGAAGCACCGCCACCAGTGGAAATATGCGAAACCTGATCAGCGAAGCCGAGAAGCTCGACAGCGGCGGCAGAATCACCGCCACCAATAATTGAGATAGCCTGTGAATCCGCAACAGCACGTGCTACTTCTCTTGTACCGGCCGCAAATTTCTCAAATTCAAAAACACCCATAGGACCATTCCAGACAACAGTACCGGCTTCTTTGATCACTGCCGAGAAAGTCTTAACAGCATCAGGACCGATATCGAGACCCATCCAGCCATCCGGAATAGCGTCAGAAGCTACTGTTTTGCTCTCAGCGTCGGCTGAGAACTCAGGCGCGATAACAGTATCAGAAGGCAGCAGCAGCTTAATACCCTTGGCCGCGGCCTTATCCATAAGCTGTTTAGCCAGATCGATTTTATCTGACTCACACAGAGAACTGCCGATATTGCTGCCCTTAGCTGCGAAGAAGGTATAAGCCATGCCGCCACCGATTATCAGTGTATCTACCTTTTCGATCAAATTCTCGATAACACCAATTTTGTCAGATACTTTTGCACCGCCAAGAATAGCGACAAAAGGTCTCTTGGGATTTGCAAGAGCAGCACCCATAACATCAATTTCTTTTTGAATCAGATAACCGCAAGCTGACGGCAGATAATTAGCCAGTCCTGCAGTTGAAGCATGTGCGCGATGAGCTGTGCCAAAAGCGTCATTTACATAGATATCCGCCATGGAAGCAAGTTCAGCGGCAAAAGCAGGATTATTTTTAGTTTCTTCTTTATGGAAACGAACATTCTCCAGCATCAGAACCTGACCAGCCTCGAGCGCGGCGGCTTTTGCCTTAGCGTCTTCGCCAATCACATCGGCAGCCAGTACAACTTCCTGACCGAGCAGACTCGAGAGGCGCTCTACAGCAGGTTTCATGGAAAACTTGGCTTCCGGTCCATTCTTAGGACGACCGAGATGCGAAACAAGGATAACCTTCGCCTTGTTCTCAACCAGGTAGCGAATAGTCGGCAGAGCTCCTACGATTCTCTTGTCATCAGTGATTTCACCCGTTTTCTTATCAAGCGGTACATTGAAATCAACGCGGACAATTACTCTCTTGCCCTGGACATTCAGGTCTTCTACGTTCTTTTTTTGCATCACGGCCATGTTTGTCACTCTCCTCAATTATTAATGCCAAATCACATCTGAGATTTGGATTTTCGACTTGAACCACCTAACATTGTATACTGAAAACTTCTTTTTATCAACGGAAAAAGGTATGGTAAAATATAAGGCAATTCAGCCGATTTGCGGAGGTGTACTGTGAAGATTTCACTGCTGATTCCATTTTTTAATGAAGAAGCACAAATACCAATTACCTTGAAAACACTTAAACCCATTCTCGAGAATACCGGCATGGACTATGAACTGGTCTTGGTCGATGATGGTTCAGCGGACAAAACCTGGGAGGTAATCCGTAAGTCTTCTGAAGCTGACAAGCACATTATCGGGCTGCATTTTTCAAGAAACTTCGGCAAAGAAGCCGCCATATGCGCAGGCCTCGACCGGGTTTCAGGAGATGCTGTAATTCTGATGGATGGAGATCTGCAGCATCCACCGGAGCATATACCTGAGATGATCGCTCTATGGCAGCAAGGCTATGATATTGTCGAAGGCGTCAAGCTGACAAGGGGCAAGGAGAGTCTGGCAAGCCGCCTGAACGCGCAAGTGTTTTATGGTTTATTCCGCGTGTTTTCCGGTTATGACCTGCGCAACGCTTCAGATTTCAAACTGCTGGACAGCAAGGTTGTAGCTCATTGGCGCAGCCTAAGTGAGCATGACACTTTCTTCCGCGGGTTATCCGCCTGGCTTGGTTTCCGACGTGCGACTTTCTCCTTTGAAGTGGCGGCCAGACAGACCGGGGGCAGCAAGTGGTCTATTTATAGATTAGCTAAACTTAGCCTCAACGCGATAACCGGTTTCTCGGCCATGCCGCTGCAGTTTGTAACTTTTCTTGGTCTTCTGCTTCTCGGTGGTTCTATAATACTGGCGATCCAGACACTTATAAACTGGTTCAGCGGCCATGCCGCCGGTGGCTTCACAACTGTAATTCTGCTGCAGCTGCTGATAGGCGGGAGTATTATGCTCAGTCTCGGTCTCATTGGCATTTATCTGGCTCGTATCTTCACCGAAGTCAAGGGTCGGCCGCGTTACATAATTTCTGATCAAGCCGGTTATCATGAAACACCGACTCAAGAGGACTAAGAGATGGCCGCGCTCTTATTCATCGCAGCAGCCTGGTATATCGGCTGGCTGGCACTGGCCAGAGCAACCGGAGGATGCAGCAGCTGGCAGCAAAAACTGTTCGCCGGTAAGCAGCCACCAGCCTTCACATCAATATTGACTGCTCTGTCATATGCCGCGGGATCACTCTGGAGCGGACTTCTTTTTATGACCTGGATCATTTGGCTGCTAACTTATTTTTATGACAGACTGTTGCCAAACACAAAAATCCACCCACTCATTCCGATTAACATAATAGTTTTAGCAGCTGTTTTCATAATCGTCGCAGTGAGGTCTATAATTTTTGTTCAGCGAGAGCATGCGGTCAGTCCTTATCAAATACCATTAAGATCATTTTTTTCAAATTCTTACCTGGCAAAAGCCCTGCGCCAAATATCGCGCAGGCAGTTATTCTTGATAACGGGCTCGATTATCTTCTTCACAGCTTTCGCAAGCTGGCTTATGTTGATCAGCTTCAAAAGTGACGGCAGCACTGTATCAGCAGGCTATTCTGTATTCAGCGATTTCGCGCCACATACAGCAGTAATCAGTTCGTTCAGTCAGGGGCAAAACTGGCCGGCACAGTACCCACATTTTGCCGGCGACGGAATGTCATATCACTTCCTCTTCTTTTTCCTGTGTGCCAACCTGATTAAACTCGGTTTATCCATCAGCGCTTCACTCAATCTGCTCTCTATTCTTGGCATGATCAGCGCTCTTATTTTGCTCGGGACGTTGGCAGCAGCGCTAACAAAGCGGTTATCTGTTTTTCTTCTGGCGCCACTACTGACACTCGCGCGCAGCTCATTTGCCATCTTCACATATCTACAATCATTATACGAACAGTACGGCTGGGAAATGTCAGCCTGGTTCACTGCGATTAAATATCAACGCACCTTCATCGGCAATACCCCCAGAGATGAATGGGGTTTATGGACTGTCAATGTCTACGCCAATCAGAGGCATTTAATGCCCGCTCTGGCAATAATGTTATTAATAATTCTGTTATTTTTACCAACATTAAAAACCGACAGAAGCTTCGCGCAATTGCACAGAGGCTGGCTTGGCGATAATAATGACAGAATATCCACAACAATTTTTGCTTCTGTCATCCTATCACTAATGGCCTACTGGCATGGTTCAGCACTAATCGCCACACTTGCGGTTCTGGCAGTTATGGCCTTGTTTAGCAGAGCTAAACTTCATTATTTGATCACCGCGTTAGCTGCTGTTATCGGTTCACTAATTCAATTACGAATGTTCACAAGCAACAACACGGGAGGTATTGGTATACAATGGTTCTGGGGTTTCATTGCTGAAGATAAATCGATCGGCGGAGTTCTCAGATATTTGCTTGAGCTGACAGGAATTCTGCTGCCACTTGTTCTTATTATTTTTTTCTTCGCGAAAAATCGCTCAAGAGTTATGATTACCGCCTCATGCGCACCCTTGGCAATCGCTTTTGTTTTATCATTAACTCCCGATGTCACAGTGAATCACAAATATGTCATGATCAGTTTGATGCTTCTGAATATCTGGTTGGCAGATCTACTGGCAAGACTATGGCTGACTCCACGTACTATGTACAAACAACACCAGAGCGTCACCGGTCGCGATAGGTGGAAAACTGCTGCCAGCATCGCAAAAGTATTTACTTCTCGCTTGTCCGCTATTCTAATCTGCTTGATTATGACTTGTACCGGTTTCGTGGAATGGCATATATTTGCCAATGCTAATCAGGGTTACTATACGATCGAATATGACACGCCTGTTAATAATTGGATTATTGGCAATACAGAACGTGACGCCGTTTTTATCGCGGCACCCTGGCATTACCACAGCTTTTTCTTAACAGGTCGCCTGCTCTGGCTTGGACACAGCTATTATGCCTGGTCAGCGGGACACGATACCGGAGACAGGCTGGCGGTTGAACAGCAGATTCTATCCGGGCAGCTCAAGCCTGCGGAACTGGAGAAATTCGCTGTCGATAACAATATTGATTTTGTCATATTCGACAATAGTCTCAGGCAGCATGATCAGTTCACAGTAAACGAGGACTATTTTGCAGAAAACTTCACAACCGCAACGGTTTTCAACGATCAAGAACAAACAATTATTTATAGTTTGCGAACAAACTGACGTCCGTTTACCGCCTTAATTGGAGTATAATGGTTTTGGTAACAGCCCACTGTTATATATAAACACATCAATCAATCCGTACTCAGCTTAAGGAGGAGAATGTATGAATTTTGAATTGTTACACCCGGCTGATCAGTTAGTTATGATCATGGATCGCATTTATAATTATGGCATGACAACAACATCCGGCGGCAATCTGTCAATCATGGATGAACAGGGTGATCTCTGGATAACTCCGGGCGGAGTTGATAAAGGCAGCCTGACCAGGGATGACATGGTTTGTGTAAAAAACGACGGAACCATAATTGGCAAGCACAAGCCGTCGAGCGAACTACCCTTTCACCAGTCTGTATATAGAAGAAGATCTGATATCAAATCAGTGCTTCATGCCCATCCTTCTGCGCTTGTCGCGTTCAGCATAGTACGTAGACTGCCTGATGTGCGCCTGATTCCAAATGTAAACCTGATCTGCGGAAAAATCGCGATGGCGCCATATGGATTGCCGGGAAGTGATGATCTTGGTGAGAAGATAGCAAAGAAATTTGATGAAGGTTACTCAACAGTTTTATTAGAAAATCACGGTGTTGTAATTGGGTCAAAATCACTGTTCGATGCCTTTATGGCCTTCGAAACACTCGAGTTCAGCGCCAGAATTGAGCTGCATGCCATCGCTCTTGGCAATGTCCGTACTCTTGATGATAGACTTATAAACATCTCACGCATGAAAAACACGCCTGAAATGCCGACCTTCAAATCTCAAGGACATACAAGCGAAGAAAAAGCCGCCCGACGTGACATGATCAAGCTTATTCACAGATCATATGAACAGAGTCTGTTCACCAGCACACAAGGCACCTACTCAGTAAGGCTCTCTGACAACTCTTTTTTGATCACACCATATGGTATGGATCGCAAATATCTCGCGGCTGAAGATCTGGTATTGGTAAAAGACGGCGCCCACGAAGAAGGCAAAACACCAAGCCGATCAGCGCTGCTTCACGACAAAATATACAATCGCAATGAAGAAATTAACTCGATCCTGATCGCACATCCACCATATACGATGGCCTTTGCCGTTACAGACGAGCCTTTTGATTCAAGAACAATACCAGAGAGCTACATAATGCTGCGAAACATCGAGAAGATTCCATTTGGCGCGAGCTTCATGCAGCCGGATATGACGGCAGATATCATAAGTCACAAAACACCGGTTATTCTTTGCGAAAATGACTGCGTTATAGTTACAGGCCAAAACCTGCTCAACGCTTTTGATCGTCTGGAGGTTGCTGAATACAGCGCACATGCCATAATAGCCAGCAAGAGGCTTGGATCAATTGTTCAGATATCCGATCAGGAAGTGGCTGATATTCATGTTGCATTTAATCTTGCTGAATAAACCGGAGACTAATAATTATGATAATTCCAGTTATGAAGGCGGCCGCGGATAATAATCCGCGGCCGATAGCCAGCACAGAAGAACTGCTGCAATATTTAAATATTGAGAACAAATCTGAAGCTCATGAGTTGGTTTTGACCAAGTTTAGTGAGCTTTTTCGCGAATACAAATCAAATACAGAAAACGAAAATGCTAATTTTTCAAAATTTGATCTGTATGAGCCACAGCCAGCTGATAATTTTATTAGTATAGCTGACAGTACAAGCTGCCACCTTGCTTTTTGCACTGAGTATTATTACAACAAAATCAAATACTTATGTTCAAATCGCTTGATCATATCTGGTAATAGCACAGGTATATCAGAAGTTTGCCTGGCAATCGACCAGGAGTTGTTTGCACCAACTATACTGGCACAAGCATCCTACTCCGACTTCAGAACCAGGCTTCTTGCCGGCAGTCAATCTATGTACCTTATCGGTCACACAACACCGGAAGTATTCATCAAGCATAGAATGCAGCTTGGCGGAGCTGACCTGCACATTCATACTACTGCTTCAGATAGCAGTGACACACCTGAACAAGTTTGTAACCGTGTCTTTGAAGCGAAGCTCCGGACTTTTGCCATTACCGATCACGATAATACAGAAGCAGCCGCGCTGGTCGAAACCTATTTGGCTGATAAAACTTCGCGTCTACAGGAAGAAGTTAGCATCACTTCTGATGAAACATTGTTTGTTCCTGGTGTCGAAATTTCCGTACAAGAAGAACGTGAGCTGCACTTGCTGGCATATTTCCCTTATGGAGGATATGAAAGAATATTAGAATTCCTGCAGGAGCAACAGCAGGCACGCGAACGCAGAAATCTTGATATGATAGCCAGACTGCAAGCTTTGGGATATGACATCAGTATTGATGAGCTTAACGCATCCGGCGATTTCAGCGTAGGTCGTATGCAGATGGCTCTGCTGTTAAAAGCAAGAGGCTACGTAAAAACCACGTCGCAGGCTTTTGCCGAGCTCTTAGGCTATGGACAGCCCGGCTATGTCGAAAGGCCAAGGCCATCTCTATCAGAGGCAATCAGGCATATACGACTTGCCGGTGGAGTCGCGGTGCTCGCGCATCCGGCATTATACGGTTGGTGTCGTCCTCGTGGTTCTGCTGAAACGAGAAAATTATTGCTTAATCGCTTCAAAACGTACAAATCATGGGGGCTGTCAGGAATCGAAGCATACCACGGCGAAGCTGATAAACAAGAGCAACAGCTGCTTTCCGATATCGCGATCGAACTGCTGCTGTTGCGTACAGGCGGCAGTGATGACCACGGCCGTAATAAATCTCACACAAGCTTATTTTCCGGGAATATCAAGTTCTATTGACACAGAGCCTGCAGCCTATATTGCTGCAGGCTCTGTAGCTCTGTAGACATATCACATTAAGCAGCAGCGGTAGTTTCTTCAGAACCTTCCGGCGCTGTCTCCGGCTCAGCTTCTGTGGGCGCCGGAGTGGGATCGGGCGGTACCGGAGTCGGTTCAGGAGTTGGTTTCGGCGGCCCTACTTCGTAAATAGCCCTAATTGGTCGATAATAGCTGGATCTGATTTCCTCACTACGAAGGAACTCACCATTCTTAGTGTAAATTTTATATGCTCTCGATTTGATCATATTGTGCGGAGCGCGCTTCAGAACACGAGTTCCTGGTTCCATATCCGGAACAAGATTCTCAATCGGACCTTCCGGCGGCTCATTGGCTGTAACTTCGGATTTCAAACTAATCGAAACACCTTCCGGCAGTGGTCTGCCATATATCTGGAATACGAGATCCGGTTTATTATACCAACAGACTATCGCAATTGGATAATCTGTATTATTAACAAATTTCATATCCGCGCTGCCCCAGTCTATAGCGGCATCAAGACCAACATCAGTGTAAGTACTGGGAAATGAATGCGGGTATCTCTCAATTACGTTCAGATCGGCTTTTAGCACGGCCTGATAGAGAGTGGTATTGGGCTGGCAAATACCACCGCCAATTGTTTTTATAAGAGCCCCATCCGAGATAGCACCAGCTGCCATGTACCCTTTTGCAGCAGTTCTTCTGCCGATAACACCATTAAAAGAAAAAGTTTCTCCCGGCAAAATAACATGTCCATTCAGAGCCCGCACAATCAGTGTCAAATTATTATCACGGCCGGCATCTGGCGCAGGTGCCAGTGTTTTCGCCTGTGCCACCAATCCCAGCCCAGACAATTTGGCTGCAAGATCTGCTCCTTGTGCCGCGGCCGGCTCAACATCGTAAGAATATTCACCATTTAATTTACCACCAGCGAAATCATTCTTAATCTCATTTAGCACCTTGTCGGCCAGCACAACCCGTCCATCAGCCATTTCAGTTATGAGAAAACGCTTGCTCGCGACATCAAAACCAGTTACTTGTGCGTCTACAGGCTCAATTGCCAAAGACTCAGCAACAGCTTCTACCTCACCGGCAAAAATATCCCATTGACTGTTCAGTTCAATTTGCAATTCTATTGGGTTCTCAGCAAGCTTATGTATCTGCTCCTGGCGATCATATATTTGCGACTTCTCATCCATCTGTCCACTGATCCGCCCAGTTTCCCAGACTGTTTTTATAACCTCATCAACGTTGCTGGTTACGCCAAGCGAAGCAGCATCATAATCCCATATTTGATCGTCTAAACTTATTGAATAACTAATACTGTTAAGCAATTTACTTTCTTCTTGCCTTAGCAGCGCCGACATCTGATCAAGTGTTTTTCCAGACAAATCAATTCCGTTTACGAAAACACCCTCATATACACTATCTATAAGAACTTCAGCACGTGCTGCTTCGTATCTTTGAGACTCCTCTTCCAACAGCTGCTGCTCAATACGCTGTTCTTCCAACCGTCTCAATCTCGCCTGATCCCAAGCATTCCAGGCAAAATACGCTACGATTGAGCCAATTAGAACAATCAAAAGCACTATTGCCGAGATCCAGACAGCTGGTCTGCGCCAGAATGTTGTCGATCCGGCTTCGGGGGTCAGCATCACCTGCTCATTTGTTTGTGAAGACATGTTATATTTCCTTTCGAAACTCAATACTTGACAAGCAGCAAACACCAATCACATAAACAGTTGCCGCATTATACTATTAATAATTAATATACAATCCTTCGTACAGACAATATCGGTTCAAAATCAGGCCGGAGAGATTTTTCCCGCACCTGATCAGCTGAATAAGACGCGTCAATATATTTGCCATTTCCCACATATAGCGCAACATGATCACAACTGCCATTTCGTTTCCAATCGAAACAGATAATGTCGCCAATCTGAATATCTGATACCGGCACTGATATACCGGAATTGATCTGTCCAGAAGTTGTTCGCGGCAAATCAATACCGAAGAAATGACGATACATATAGCTTGTAAAACCAGAACAATCAAAACCACCGGGGGCACTGCCGGCATAAACGTAATCTGTACCCAGGAAGCCATAGGCAGCCGAAACAATCTGTTGCTGCATGTCCGCGCTTATTGCGGAATCTGGCGTTACATCGGCCTGAACCGGTGCGGATGTCGGAGCTGCGGTTGGCGCGGTCGTTGGTTCTGGTGTCGGAACAGGAGTTGGTTCCGGTTTGGTATCACTCAGATACTTGCTGACAATGTAGCCTTCAATGCCGCTTACAGATATAACCCTGCTCCATTTTTCTGAGACACCGGTGCGATGCAGTTCACTGCCAAGGCTTATTATATCCAGAATCTCACTTGAAGTATCCGGATTGCTTCTGAGATTAACTTTATTTGCGGTAAGATACATAATCTGATCAACATTCTCGAATATCACTTGGTTTTCTGTAGATTCTTCAAGAGTCGTCTCAACAGTCGTTTCCTCAATCTGTTCAGTTTCCTCTGACAGAGTGGTCTCATCTGCCTGATCAGTTTCAGCGGTCTCTGTGGTCAAATCAACAGTTTCTGAAATTGTTGTTGCTGCTGCTTCACTGACATCAATTTCATCTGTTACGTCCATGTCATAACCATTACCACGGTTGAAGTCCGAATCCAGATAACCCTGAGATTCATAGCCTGCAAGCTGCATATATTGTTCTTCGTCAACACAAGTTATCTGTGTCTGTTGTTTCAAAGCGGCACCGCCACCTACAGTCATATAAATCACTATAGTAAAAACCACAAGGATTGCCGTCACAGGAGCCAACGCGGCAGCAGGTCCATGAAGATTTGCTGTCTGCATAATAATTCCATCAATTATTTTTCTGAACCGATCGATCAATCCTGCAAAAAAAAGACGAACCCTCTGTAACCCCTTAAGATCTGCATACTCAAAAAACTCTTCTTGAATATCTTCTCTATCGGTTCCTATCTCTCGTACAGCTGGTTCATTCACGGAAAGATCCAATTTATGTAAACTATTCTTGTTATTTTTTCTCATGCAGCCCTCTTCCTATTCCTATTTATTTCTCTAAATCTGGGAAGACACGTCAGTATTGCTCGCACACGTCATGATTATACCATAGACAATCATCAATAATAACCCATTTCATATATGAACATTTTTCCTGATGAGACTTGCGATGCATTCGATAGAGTCACTGTGCGGAAACATATCAACCGGTTGGATTGTAACAAGCGTATACGTCTCGCTTAATAATTCAAGATCTCTTACCAGTGTCGCCGGATTACAGGAGACATACACAATTCGTGATATTCCAGAATCGCATATTGCCGAAATCAGTTCAGGATCACAACCCTTGCGCGGCGGATCAATAATTGCCACATCGGCTTTGCCTCCCTCAGCCAAGTACTCTGGCAACCATTTTTCAGCTGCGGCACATACAAACTCCACATTCGTAATGCTATTAATCTTTGCATTAACTTTTGCGTCCTCAATTGCCGCTTCTACTATTTCCACACCTTTAACATCCGACGCAAATTCTGCCAACAACAACGAAATGGATCCTGTTCCGCAATACAAATCGAGTACATAATCCTGTTTTGTAAGCCCGGCCAAGCGAACTACCTCTTTATATAAAACGTTTGTTTGAAGTGGATTCACCTGAAAAAAAGCACGTGGAGAAATGCGATATGTTAGACCACAGATTTTTTCTTCCACATAAGATTTGCCTGCAAGAAGTTGAAAATGATCTCCAAGAATTAGATTTGTTTTCTTATGATTGACATTCTGCCATAAACTAACAAGCTCATATTTCTGAGCGATTTTATCCTTATTATTGAAACCATCTGCTTCATTATTGTAACTATCCGCTTCCGGGGAGCTCCAGGCAGCTATGGCGGTCTTCAGATCAATCTGTAAATCTTCAACATGTGGCATATTTGTATCAGATGTTACAAGTATGACCATCACCTGTCCGGTGTAGAAACCCATCCGTATTACAAGATGACGAAAAACTCCGCTATGCGACAACTCATTATACGGTTCGATTTCATGCTTCAGCAAAAAATTCCGCACAGTAGATCTGATCAAGTCTGCCACGGGATGTTGAATGAGACAAATATCCCCATCAACGACATCATGGCTGCGTCTCGCGTAAAATCCCGCTTTTACATTTTTGGCGACACCGGCAAAAGGTATTTGCACCTTGGCGCGATAAAACCATGGGTGTTCCATTCCTATGACAGGTTTTACAATCTGATCAGCAATATTATCCATTCTGGCTCTGCGCAGAAGATTGATAATATAATTCCTTTTCCACTCGAGCTGCTTATCATATTTTAATGTTTGTACCGAACAGCCACCGCAACTCGCTGCCAATGAACATGGCGCCGTAATACGATCCGCGGATGTTCGAAGATATTTCGTAACATAACCGACTGCGTAATTCTTCTTAACAGTATCTATAACAAGTCTTACCAATTCTCCCGGCAAGGCATCGTCAGCAAATACAATGAACCCATCAATTCTGCCCACACCCTGGCCATGTTGATTCAAATCTATAATCTCGACATCCACTTCCAGACCTTCTGCCGGCAGCCTTTTTTTACCTTCTGGGATCTCATGCTTGTTCATCAATATATATACCCTTCTTCCAAGAATTGATTTTTTTATCATTTTACACTATAATGCTCGATGTGTATTCTTACAATCCGAAAGGAGACGCTATGCATAAGCGTTCAACCACAACTGGCGAGCCAGTTGTAAGAGCAGTCAGCAAGCAGCGGTTACTGCTGCATAAATACAAGAGAGCACTGATAGCAGGGGCACTTGTTCTGACGGTAGCGGCGGCTTCATCTGCAGGATACCTGGCAGCAGCCGGGGGACACAACAATGCAGCAGCCGATATTGTACAGGCAAATACAGGAAGCAACGCTAACCTGACTGGTCTTCAGTCTTTTAACGACTCTTTGACACGTGACGAGCAGCTCTGTGAGGAAATTGAAAAAATCAACCTGCAGGAAGAGCTCGAAGCTGAGAAGAGCAAAGCAGATGAGCTTAATGATGCTCTCGAGGCTCAGAAAAATGAAATGAATCAACTTGAGGATACTATCCTCAATGCTTTGATGAGCAATCTCAGCACACAGTTGATTTCGCGTTCCAGCGGCAGTGCTTCATCTTATGCCGATGAGGCGAGAAATCTCATACAGTTGCAAAACAAACTGAATAGTTTCAAACAGACGCCTGAAGCGGCTGAAATTGATTTGACAGAATATGCAGAGACGATCAAGAATCGGCTTGATTATTTGCCGACCAAACGTCCTTCATCAGGTTCGATGAGAGGATATGGTACCAGAATTCATCCGGTTTATGGCTATAGACATTTCCATCCGGCTGTCGATATGTCAAGTCCCACAGGCACACCTATATATGCTGCCGGTGCCGGAACTGTAACTACTGCAGGCTACGGAAGCTCGCAAGGATACTATATTGTTATTAATCACGGTAACGGATTTACTACAGTATATATGCACTGCAGCAAAATGCTGGTTTCGGCTGGTGAACATGTTGAAAAAGGCGAACAAATTGCCAAGGTCGGCAGTACAGGAACAGCAACGGGCCCGCATCTGCATTTTGAAATCAGACTATATGGCGAACCGATGAACCCGACGACGATGATCATGCAATAATCAACTTAGATGTAAGTATAATTGGAGGGGCCATAGCCCCTCTTTTGTGATTATAAGGAGTATATTCAAGTGGCTGAACAACAAAATAAATATGCACCTCCACCGAGAAGGCGTTCTAATCAGTCAGTTAAGAGAGAATTAAGACACAGAATAAAAGGTAAACCAACGCATAGCGGATCAATTATTGGTTTTACGCGGCTGCTTGGTCTGTCGGTCAGCAAGGCTCTAACGCTTGTATTGGTTATAGTTATGATCGCCGGGCTTCTTCTTGGCGGACTTGGCGGCGGTATGCTTGTCGGTTACATTACCACAGCTCAGCCACTTTATATTGATCAAATAAAAAATACAAATGAAACTACACATATCGTAGATCAAAACAAAGAAGACGTCGCTATTCTTACCGGCACGCAAAATATCAATCGCGAATATGTTGCTTTTGCCGCTGTTGAACATACATACATTAACGAAGCCTTCATGGCTATCGAGGATGAACGCTTCGAAGAGCATATTGGTATAGATCCTAAACGTATCGGCAGCGCCATTCTATCAGCGCTGGCTAATGGTGGTTCCGCGACTCATGGCGGCTCCACAATTACACAACAGACGGTAAAAATGGTCTCCGGAGCTGATCAAATTTCCGCTCAACGTAAAATCCAGGAATGGTTTAACGCGATTGAATTGGAAAAACAGAAGTCAAAAGACGAGATAATGGAACTGTACATCAATCTGGTACCCATGGGCAACAGTTATGTTGGCATCCAATCCGCGGCAAAAGCATACTTCGATAAAGACGCCGCCGATTTGAACCTGACGGAATGCGCCTTCCTTGCCGGCGTACCAAACAGGCCAGCGACTTATAATCCGCTTACAGAAAATGGCAGACGCAATGCGCTGCGCCGCATGAGGATTGTACTGAGCAAAATGTACGAACTTGGTATGATTTCCGAGAGCGAATATGAACAAGCTCTTGATACAGAAATCATCTTCCGTGACACCCCGCAAAAAGTTTCATCCAATCAGGTTAATTCATATTTTGTCGATTATATAATTCAAACTGTTATAAGTGATCTTGTTGAGAAGCGCGGCTACAGCGAGCAGATGGCTTCTCTGGCAGTTTATAATCATGGTCTGACTATCGAAACAACACTCGACCAGGGGGTGCAAGAGAAGGTTGAAGAAGTATTCCAGACGCAGGAATATTTCTCCAGAAATCCATCTGCCTTGAGCCACTTACCAAGCGGTCCACAAGGATCTATTGTCATCGTTGACAACTTAAATAATCCCGGTCAGGTAAAAGCTATGGTCGGCGGTTACGGGGAGAAAACCGCAAATTTTGTCTTAAATCGTGCCACCTCTTCGCTCAGGCAACCAGGCTCGAGCATTAAACCACTTAACGTCTATGGACCAGCTCTTGAAACAGGCAAGGTCACAGCTGCGACAATCGTCTCTGATCAACCTGTATATTACAATAATGATGAACCTACCACGCCTTATCCGCTAAACGCTGACAAACAATATATGGGCAATATAACTGTTCGTCGAGCTGTCGAAAAATCAAGAAACACAACCGCCACACATGTTCTTGTAGATCTGATCGGCTTCGATACTTCTCTGAGCTTCCTCAATCAGGTCGGAATTCATAGTGTTGAACCTTTTGCCAGTGCCGCCATGGGTGCTCTGACAACCGGCTTGACAACTATGGAGATGGCCGGAGCTTACAGTACTTTTGCCAATAACGGTTTTTATACTGAGCCGTACATGTACACCCGAGTTCTTGATTACGATGGAAATGTGCTTCTGGAAAACAGACCACAGTTTTCGGAAGTATATAAGCCTGAGACTGCATTTGTCATGACGGATATATTGCAAGGTGTTCTAACAACAAATGGTACCGCTTCGGGGTATCAGCTTGACAATATGCCTGCAGCTGGCAAAACAGGTACCACCGATGACAACATAGATAAATGGTTCTGTGGCTATACACCCTACTATACAGCCGCAGTTTGGTATGGATTTGATAATGAGTTTGGCAGAAGAACGAAGATTCTTTCCGATGACCAGAACAACGCAAAAATAATCTGGCGTGCCGCGATGAACTCTATTCATGAAGGTCTTGAATATCGTGATTTCAACAAACCGGAAACTATTGTCACCGCGACTATATGTAAGGATTCAGGCATGATTGCCGGTCCGGACTGTCCCAACACAGCGACAGAATACTTCATCCCCGGAGTAATGTTAAATCCTTCTGAGACATGTACACTTCACCTGCCGGTCGTTGAAGAAACTGAGCCTGAAGGCACAGATGTCGTAACACCTCCGGGAGCGGTAGTACAACAAGCGCAGCCAGCGGCCGGGCAGCCTGCCGTACAATGAAATTATCTTAATAGAAATTGAAAAAGTGTAGCGAAAATATAATTATTTTTGCTCAATCACGAAGTCCCGCGAACATAGTTCCAATGCTTTTGCCATCGGCAATATCGTCAATTACATTTGGCGCTGAGCCATTAGCGATAATAGCGTCCAATCCAGCTACTGTCGCTATTCTGGCAGCCAGTATTTTGCTGCGCATACCACCCGTGCCGCGTTTACTACCTTCAGATCCGGCACTGGACTCAATTTCATCAGTTATTTCAGGAACATAAGAGACGAAAACAGCGTCTTTGTTGATTCTTGGATCACTATCATATAAACCATCAATATCAGTTAGCATTATCAGCAAATCAGCTTCAACAAGAACGGCTACGATAGCCGACAGAGTGTCATTGTCTCCGAAGGTGCCATTGTGATAGATCTCTCTGGTTGAAACAGTGTCATTTTCATTTACAATTGGTACTATTTCCATCTCGAGCAATGCTTCGAATGTGTTGACGATATTTGCTCTTGTTTGTTGGTCATCAATATCATCCTTGGTCAACAAAACCTGGCCAACGGTATAGGTATAATCTGACATCAACCTGCTATATGTTTTCATCAGCTCGCATTGACCAACAGCCGCCACTGCCTGCTTATGCCTTATCGAAGCAGGTTTTTCGGGCAATCTCAGACGCCCAACACCAACACCTATAGCTCCTGAGGACACAAGTATAACTTGTTTGCCTTTGTTCATCAGGTTTGAAACAGATCGGCACAGGTGATCCATATTAGTTAAATTTATTCTGCCATTATCATAGGTAAGGGTTGATGTTCCCACCTTAATGACAATTCTCTCTGCCTGCTTAATTCTTTCACGCAATTGTTGCTGAGCCACCATTTTTCTACACCTCACAGCTGTTCTCGAATCAGAATATCGTGACTTGTCTGAAAATGCAATATCTGACGAAGATATAATGATAAATCGCCATCTATTGTTTGACACAACGCTTTCGATATTTGTATAATGACAAATGTTGTTTAGTATATCTAAACAACAGGTTTATCAACCAACGGCATAATTGTCCATGTAATTGTGAATACGGGTTTCATTATTATGTTGGATTTTTTAAGTAGAGGTGCTTCATGAATATCGGTGAAAAAATTAAATTTTTGCGATTATCTAACCAGCTTACTCAAGAAGAACTTGCTGATCGCTGCGAGCTATCTAAGGGTTTTATTTCACAACTCGAGCGAAATATGACTTCTCCATCTATTTCAACACTTAGAGATATTCTTGAGTGTCTTGGCACTGATTTACCAAGATTCTTCCAGGAACAGGCTGAGGATAAGGTAGTTTTCACCAGCGAAGATTTCGCGATCAAAGAAGATCATGAGTTAGGCAGCTCTATCTGCTGGCTGATTCCAAACGCTCAGAAAAACGAGATGGAACCAATACTTGTAACTATAGATCCAGGCGGAAAAACATATCCTGATAATCCTCATGAAGGAGAAGAATTTGGCTACATTCTTGATGGAAATATTACCATCGTTCTCGGTCAGAGAAGAATCAAAGCCAAAAAGGGAGAGAGCTTCATGATTACTCCGGGAGTACCTCATCATCTCGAGAATAAGAGCCGCAAACAGGCGAAAATTCTCTGGATTTCCACACCGCCAAGCTTTTGATCAATCATACCAATAATCGGGAGGTCATCTATGTTTGACAACATTATCAAACGCCCAGGAATTTCCAATAAGCAACAACCAACAGGTGTTCGTGATCAAGGCAAACTTGCCGATTCAACCGGTTCATCTCATGTTATAGAGTTTATTGATATAAACAAGTCATACGGAGAAAACAAGGTTCTTGATGATATAACTTTTTATATTAGAGATAATGAGTTTATTACGCTTCTTGGTCCCAGTGGTTGTGGCAAAACAACCACCCTTCGTATTCTTGCGGGATTTGAACAACCGGACTCCGGTTCTGTGACTTTTGAAGGCAGGGATCTTCTTTCTGTACCGCCATATTTACGCAAGGTAAACACTGTCTTCCAGCGATATGCCTTATTTCCACACCTGAATGTAAGGGACAATATCGCGTTTGGTCTTAATCTTAAGAAACTGCCTGCTGCAGAAACGAGTTCGCGCATAGAGCAGGCACTTAAAATGGTAGATCTCAAAGGATACGAAAACAGATGGGTTGACCAATTATCAGGTGGCCAGATGCAGCGTATCGCTATAGCTCGAGCAATAGTGAATAAACCGCAAATTTTGCTTCTTGACGAGCCCCTCGGCGCACTCGATTTGAAAATGCGTAAGGAAATGCAACTCGAACTCAAGGAGATGCAAAAAACTCTCGGGATTACCTTCGTTTATGTAACTCACGACCAGGAAGAAGCTCTGACTATGTCAGATACAATCATTGTTATGAAGCAAGGGAAAATTCAACAAATAGGCACACCTGTTGATATTTATAATGAACCACGCAATGCTTTTGTAGCTGACTTCATCGGTGAGAGTAATATTATTCCCGGCAGAATGAAACAGGATTATGAAGTTGATTTTTGTGGTAATAGCTTCATCTGTGTAGATAAACGTTTCGCGGATGAAGAAGTAGATGTCGTTATACGTCCTGAAGATATACAGATTGTTGCTCCGGAGGGTCGTGCGTTGAGCGGACATGTAAGCTCGATTGTTTTTAAAGGGGTTCATTATGAAATGAGTATTGAAACGGAAAACTTTAGTTTTCTGGTTCATAGTACAGATAAAGCAGAACAAGGTTCACTTGTTGGATTACATTTTGATCCGGATGAAATACATGTAATGGCCAAATCAGCTTTTTCTCCTGACATTTACAAAACAGATGAAAATGGCGATGATTCCACAAACTACGAGGAGGGTTCTTGGTAATGCGCATGCAGAAGCTGGCTTGGCCTTATATACTCTGGATGTTAGTTTTTACTATTGCGCCGCTAATGCTGGTGGCTTACTATGCTTTTACCTCATACGATTCATCCGGAAATATATACTTTACGTTTGAGGGTTTCAAGAGCATTTTGAGCATGGAGAGCACAGTTGCTCTTGATTTTCTTGGTCTTAATAGTCTCTTCGGTATTGATCTCCAAGTTCCAATCTATATAAATGTATTTGCCAAATCACTAAGTCTTGCTTTGGTAAGTACACTTATCTGTCTATTGCTTGGCTATCCAGCCGCCTATATTCTGGCACAGCGCAGTCGCAAAAAGCAAGGAAGCAGTTTTCTGTTATTTATGTTTGTACTACCTATGTGGATGAACGCTCTTCTGCGTACCTATGCTTGGCTGGCGTTACTCGAACCAAACGGTATCATAAATAGCTTTTTATCCATTTTTAATGTAGGTCCGATTCAATTTCTTTATAATGATTTCGGTATAGGCCTCGGTATGGTTTATAATTATCTGCCCTTTATGGTACTGCCTATTCATTCAGTACTTCTCAAAATTGATCGAAGTGTTGTTGAAGCTGCCGAAGATCTTGGAGCAGACAGTCGCCAGACTTTTGCCAGGGTTATATTTCCATTGAGTATGCCTGGAATTTTTTCTGGTATAAATATGGTTTTCATGCCGGCAATGACCACATTTCTAATTCCTGACCTGCTTGGTGGCGGCAGATATTTGCTGATAGGCAACGCGATTGAGAGACAATATATGGTTTCTCGTGATTATACAGTTGGTTCAGCGTTGTCGATAATGCTTCTCGTTTTTGTTCTCGCGAGTCTGAGGGTACTGACAAGATATGAGCAAGATAACTCGGGCGGAGGTGTTCTGGGATGAGAAAAATTATTACCAACTCATACATGGCACTGATATTCGCGTTTCTTTACGCACCTGTAATCGTTTTGATTATTTTTTCCTTTAATGATGCCAGATCAAGGGCGGTCTGGGGTGGTTTTACATTTGACTGGTATCGGAAGCTCTTCGAAAACTCGGATATTTTAAGCGCGCTGAGAGTTACTTTGATCGTGGCCTTGTTGTCCGCGCTTATATCAACATTTATAGCTACCTTGACCTGTCTGGGATTGCAATCCATGAAGAAGCGTTTAAGAGGAATTATCATGCAGGTTACATATATACCTAATGTAAGCCCTGACCTTGTTACAGGTATATCCCTCATGCTGCTCTTCTTCTTCATTGGCATTAGAACCGGTTTCCCTACTCTGTTGATGGCTCATATCGCATTTAACATTCCCTACGCGATTTTATCCATATCGCCGAAATTTAAACAGTTGGATAAAAATTTGTATGAAGCCGCTCTTGATCTTGGATGCCGACCGGCACAGGCAATTGTAAAAGTAATCCTTCCGGAAATTATGCCTGGTGTTATTACTGCTTTGATATTAACATTCACATTGTCAATTGATGATTTTGTTATCAGTTATTTCACTGCAGGTAATCAAATATCCACACTTGCCATCACAATTTATTCAATGGCACGCAAGAGTGTTAACCCACAGATTAACGCATTATCAGCTTTGATGTTTGTCACTGTTCTGATATTGCTTATAATCGTAAATATCCGCTCAGGCAAAGACGCGAAAAACAGTGCCCGGGCAAGGAGAGGAGAAAAATCATGAGAATAAGAAGAAGCATGGTATTAACGGTTCTGATTACCATCATAACCGCAGTTTTGCTGTCATCCTGCGCAGGAGGCAAGGATCGGAGCAAAACACTGGTCATTTACAATTGGGGGGAATATATGTCACGTGAATCTGACACTTATACTCTCTATGGCAAGGACTACGAGATAACAGATGTTATCGAAGATTTCAAGGCCAAATATCCCGAATATGATGTTGTCTACAGCACCTATGACGACAACGAGAAAATGTACCCGATGATCGACAAAGAATCATTTGATATTATTATCCCTTCAGATTATATGGTTGTACGACTTCTAAAAGAAAATAAACTGCAGAAGCTCGATATGAGCAAACTTCCAAATGTTGAGAAGTATATGGATCAGAGCCTGGCATCAATTCGTTTCGATCCTGACGAAGCTATCAGTAATCAGGTTTATGATTATGCGGCTCCATACATGTATTGCACCGTAGGATTGATCTATAATCGTGATGAACTTGGTCAGTTAACTGATACAGATCCTGCCGCGGTTTGGGATATACTCTTCGATACATCCTGGGAAAACCGCATCGGGATGTACAACAGCATGCGTGAGTCTATTGGCGCGTCACTGAATTATCTTGGTTACAGCTTAAATACAGTAGCTGCCGCCGAACTGGAAGAGGCTAAAAACCTGCTGATTGAACAGAGGAAGAGTGTCAAGCCCATCGTCGGTATAGATGATTTAAAAGATAAATATGTATCCGGCGAACTGGTTGCCGGTATAGCCTGGAGTGGAGATCATGTTGTCTGTCAGCAGAAACTTCAGGACGGCGGCCAGGATCCGGAAATGCTGCAGTATATTTTGCCTCAAGGTTCAAATATGTCCATCGATATGATGTGCATACCAGAAAACGCGGAAAATGTCGAAGCAGCGCATGCTTTTATCGATTTCATGTATGAACCTGAAATAGCACTGAAGAACGCTGTCTATGTGGGTTATTCCAGCCCTCACACCGAAGTAAAACAACAGCTGCCGATAGAAATCACAAGCAATACAAGTTACTATCCAGACGCGGAAACAATGGAATCGCTGGAATTGTATTTTTCTTCAGAAGAAATCGATACTACATATGATAAAATCTGGCAAACAGTATTGGCTAATTAATCAGAGCAAGTATTTACATTTGATAGATAAAAAGCCATCCGGGTATTTTAACTCCCGGATGGCTTTTATATTACGCATAATATGGAAATTAGATTAATGATTATTCGTCATCGGCTTCTTCAGATAGATATGCTGTAGCGGAAACATCACTTTGAAATTTGAGACGATTAAGCAAACGATCGAAGTCCGCGTGAGTCCAGCCGATGATTGCCTGCAGGTGATCAATCTCCGCGTTAATCGCCAGCTGGTCTTTTACCGGTTTCAGGACAAAAATCTTATCATGTTTTGTCTGGTCCATACCTTCACGGTCAAGATAGAGTTCTTCATACATTTTTTCACCTGGTCTTAGTCCGGTAAAAACGATTGGAATATCAACATCAGGTTCAAGTCCTGATAATTTGATCAAATCACGGGCAAGATCAACAATTTTGACCGGCTCGCCCATGTCAAGAACAAATATCTCACCACCGTGCGCAAGAGCACCTGCCTGAATAACAAGACGCGACGCCTCAGGTATTGTCATAAAATATCTTGTTATGTCGGGATGCGTGACTGTGACAACACCTTCTTCTCTTATTTGACGCTTAAACAGCGGGATGACACTGCCATTGCTGCCAAGCACATTACCGAAGCGAACGGCGGCAAAAGTGCTTCTCGGAAACATAACGGCCATATGCTGCATAACCATCTCAGCAAGCCGCTTCGTTGATCCCATTACATTGGTCGGGTTAACAGCTTTATCAGTAGATATGAGGACAAATCTCTCAGCCCCATTACGAGCGGCAGCCAGTGCGGTGTTATATGTTCCGATAACATTATTCTTAACCGCTTCGCTCGGGCTGTCTTCCATCAGCGGAACATGCTTATGGGCCGCGGCATGGAAAACGATGTCAGGTTTACAGGTTGAGAAAACAGTCTCAAGTCGACTGCGATCACGTACAGACCCGATTAGCACTTTAAGGTTGAGATCTTTGTATTTAGACAAGAGCTGCTGCTGAAGATCATAGGCGTTATTCTCATAAATATCAAAAACTACCAACATTCCCGGTTCAAAAGTGGCAACCTGTCGGCAGATTTCTGAGCCTATTGAGCCACCGCCGCCGGTGACCATGATAGTTTTGCCCTTAAGTTTACCTGAGATTTCCTTGTTATCAAGAAGAATCTGCTCTCGGCCAAGAAGATCGGTAATTTCAACATGCTTGATATCACTGACGCTGACTCGTCCACCAATCAGATCACTCATAAGAGGAACTTGACGCAGTTCACATCCGGTCTGAGAGCAGATATCAAGTATTTCTCTCTGCTCATGATTTGAAGCGCTGGGAATAGCCAAAATAATTTCATCAACGCTATAATGACGAACAGCTGATTTGATCATATCCCTACCACCGACAACAGTTATCCCTCGTACTTTGTAATGGTGTTTTTCCGGGTTATCATCGATAGCTACTACAACTTGACGGTTATTTGGATGTTCTTGTAGCTCGCGGATAATCTGACTACCCGCATAACCAACGCCCACAATCATTACACGAATAGGATCAACTGAAGCATCGACATCGGCATCTTTTGAGATCTTACCATTTGTATCATGTTCATTATGATGCACAGTAGATCTGCTATTGTGATGATTACCGCGGCGCATGTCCACATAGGGATTATTCATGATCATACGATAAGCTATACGAAAGCCAGTCACAGACATAAATAGGAGAAGCCAATAAATAATAAAGACTGAACCGGCATAGGCTATTTGCCGCCAGGATAGAACTGCCGCTACAAGAACTCCTTGTAATAGCGTTCCGGCAAGCAGAACAAGATATTGGTTTATACTGGCATAACGCCATATATGCTGGTAGAAGCCGACAAAATAGAAAATTGCCAGAGATAGCAGCATGATAAGACCAATGATTTCAGGTTTTCTGATCATCGGTTCAACTTCAACCAGATAATCATACTTGAGCATTAATGATACCCAGAGCATAACTACTGCCAGAACAGCGTCAATTGTCGCAAGGATAGATTTACGTATCAGAGATTTAAGACTTTTATTCATCCTCTTCTTCTCCTGTATTGTTTGTTATTTTAAATTAGGTGCTCAACATCATTTCTATCATTCAAATATTCTGATGATTTATTATTTTTCTCGCATTTGATGTAAATAACTCTTCAGCTGTTCGAATGCCATAGTCTTTGGCCACAACATCATAAGCCAGCTTGTTTTGTGGAGGTCTCGACGCGATATTATGTGCGTCTGAAGACACAAAGTGAACAATTTCTCTATCAAGCAGCCGGCCAACATGTTTTTTACGCCGCGAATACCGTTCCTGACGTTCCTGAGAAACACGATGATCATGTACCATGCTGCTGGCGTTAACCTGTAATAAAATATATCCCTGATCATACCATTCCAGAAGAGTTTCAAACATTCCATCCTGAGACATCGATCTTTCAGGATGTGCCAAAATTGGTATAAACCCGCTTATCTGCAGATTGAACAGCAGTCTGTTCAATAGCTTATATCCTCCGCTGAGATAACGTGGCAACTCAACAAGAATATAATCCGATTCGGCCAATGTAAGTTTTAATTGTCGGCCATATCGCTCAATAATCGCCGGACAATCAGAAGACAACATGATTTCCGTGCCCAGGTACAGGTTTATTTCTGGCTGGTGTTTTTCTGCATGTTCTCGCAATGAATCATACTGCTTCTGTCTTAACCTGAAATAATCGTCAAGAGCAGTCTCACTAATATAATTAACAGGCTCAAAATGAGGTGTGCATATTATTTCGTCTACTCCCTGAGCGTGGTAGTCAGCCAGCATCGCCTGCGACACTGTCAAGTCGGCGGCACCATCATCAATACCCGGTATGAGATGACAATGAATCTCAATCATCTTCAGAATAAATCCCATCTTTTGCAGCTACGTTGCCGACTATAGGTCTGCGTACACCCTGTGCTGATGAATCAGTTTTCTCAGCTATCCGATCAACCTGGGAAGCTATTTGCTGATTATATGGAGACTTCCGCTGCGGATCTGTAGCGATAGGTCTCGTTATTGACTTCGGTACAACAGCTTCCGTACGGTTTTGCAGCGGGACACTTCTGTCAATGGCTGGTTCACGTCTGCGTCCCCGCTTATTTTTCTTCACCGAATTATCCTCAGTATAGGCTGATGTATAGTAATAGTGATAGCTCTCACCAGATTTTTTACTGATTCCTGTCATAATGTAGCCAAGGATGCGGGCATTTACCTTCTGCAGCATCGATGACGAGCGTTTAAGTTGATTACGATCAACATAACCGGAACGCACGACAAAAATTGTAGCGTCTACCTTGGTTGATAGGATAGCAGCGTCTGTGACCACACCAACAGGGGCACAGTCAAGCATAATCAAATCATACTGCTGTTTCGCGTTGTCTATCAACTCGCTCATTCTTGCGGACATCAACAGCTCGGCCGGGTTTGGCGGCAGCGGACCACTGGTCATAACATCAAGCCCATCAGTCGAACTGAGATTTATAAAACTATCCCAGGAATCATGATTAAGCAAGGCGTTAGTCAAGCCACGTCTGTTCGGCATACCGAAGAGTCTGTGGATTGATGGGCGGCGCATGTCAGCATCTACAAGCAGTACTTTGCGGCCGATCTGTGCGTAAGCAATCGCCAGATTAGCCAAAGTCGTTGATTTTCCTTCAGTCTGATTTGAACTGGTTATAACTATTGAGCGCAATTTCTGATCAATAGAAGAAAACTCAATATTTGTGCGAGCCATTTTATAGGCTTCTGAAACAACTGACAACGGCTCCAGATGAGTAACTAAGTTTTTGCTGTAGCGATTATTTTTGTGTTCCATCATTATCTCCTGTTCCTGTCATCATCTATCTCACCAAACTCCGGTATAACTCCAAGTTGGACAAATCCGGTTATGGCATCAACATCTTCAGGTGTTTTGACACGAACATCGAAGAACTCAATCACAAAAATAATCATAACACCAAGCATCATTCCTAAAACGAGTCCAATAGCCAGATTCAAAGGCTTATTGGGATAAGAAGGTGAAGAAGGAATAACTGCCTGATCTATAATCTGAACATTTGCCGCACCCATTTTCGCTACCACGACTTCAGAAAAAACATCTGCGGTCTTATTCGCAACAGCCGCCGCGAACTCAGGGTTGGTATCTGTGACTGTAATAGTAAGATGTCTGGTATTGTTTTTTGTTCCTACTTCAATCTTCTGGGCAAGATTGGCTGCTGAAATCGGATCAAGCTTAAGAGAGTCCGATACTTCCTCAGTCACAAGGCGGCTCTTAGCCAGAACCTGATAATCATTAACTAACTGAGAATAAAGCATCAGATCATTATACTGTACCGCGCCCTCTTCACTATCCTGTTGCCAAACATACAGAAGCGAGTTAGCTTCATATTGTTCATCCACAATATAAAAAGTATAAAATCCACTGACACCGACCGCTACAACAGCAGTCAGAATTATAACCCAGAAGCGTTGTCTGATAATTCCAAGAAGCCTCTTCAAATCAATTGTTTCACTATCCAAAACTAATTCCTCTTCCTGCGATATTTTATAATGAATCTTAGTTATAGGTCATTTGCGTTAATCTATACAGCATCTACTTTTGCTATAACAAGTTGCTGCATCACTTAACAATTATAATATATCAAGCCGATAATTCAAAGCTTAGAGTTAATTATCTGTTATTACCTGAACATATTCAACAATAATTGTATACATTTGTGTTCATTGACTCAACATGTGTTCATATACAAGTCACATTTATTCATAATCAGTAAATATGATGGACATAATACGCTGTTATTATATAGACATAGCAAGCAAACTTTTCATATTACTCCTCCTCTTCATACCCTCCTTTGAAGATAAGAGATCCCTCGAGTGTGGTGGCTCGGGGGATTTTCTTGTATCTGAATTTCTGTATCATAAGGATTGTAAAACCATCTATTTTTTTACATAGTTCTAAAAAATATTTCTTGCGGTATAATA
>JAQVJP010000108.1 GCA_028695145.1 Eubacteriales bacterium | reverse complement strand
ACTTTATTTTGTTTCGTTTTCTGGTATTTTCATTTAATCTAATTGTACCGCATAGCAGCAGAAAACTCTATAATTTGTAATATCAGCTGTCGACACAGTCATCTACACAAGCAAACAAGATAATAAGTAGTGGAGGTTTTCAGATGAAGAAGTGTTTTAACAAAATGCTCTACGGCGGTGACTATAACCCCAATCAATGGCCACGTGAGATCTGGCAGGAAGATATGCACCTGTTTAAACAAGCCAATATCAACAGCACTACAATTAATGTTTTCTCATGGGCAAAAATTCAGCCTTCTGAGGACACCTATGATTTTTCCGAGCTTGACGAGATAATAGATATGCTCACAAAAGAAAATATAGATATTGTTTTGGCAACTTCAACCGGCGCTATGCCGGCTTGGCTTGTCAGCAAATATCCGGAAACAGCAAGAACGGACTACGAAGGACGTCGGCACAAATTCGGCCAGAGACATAACGCGTGTCCCAACAGTCTGGTTTATCAGAAATACGCGGGCAGATTGGCTGCGAAACTTGCAGAACGCTACGGCAGCAATCCACACATAAGCTGCTGGCATATCAACAATGAGTACGGAGGAGAGTGCTACTGTGAGAGCTGCGAGAGTGCCTTCCGTGTTTGGCTTAAAAGCAAATACCAAACTATCGAAGCGATTAATAAAGCTTGGAATACCGAGTTTTGGGGTCATACGCTATATGACTGGGATGAAATAGTTTTACCAAACGCGCTAAGCGAAGGCATCGGCAGTGATAAAACGGCTTTTGCCGGTATCTCGATAGATTATCGCCGCTTCATGTCGGACAGCATGCTCGAGAATTTCAAACTTGAACGTGACGCGATCAGAATATATGATAAGCAAACGCCGATCACAACCAACCTTATGGGAACATATAAATGGCTTGATTACTTCAAGTGGGCACGCGAGATGGACATTGTTTCCTGGGACAATTATCCGGCTTATGATACGCCCTGGAGTTATGTTGCCATGTGCCACGATCTGATGCGCGGTCTGAAAAACCAGTCGTTTATGTTGATGGAGCAAACACCAAGCCAGCAAAATTGGCAGCCTTACAATTCGCTCAAGCGCCCCGGACAAATGCGTGCGCAGAGTTATCAGACGATTGCTCACGGGGCTGATACTATTCAGTTTTTCCAGCTAAGGAGATCAATCGGCGCTTGCGAAAAATTTCACGGAGCGGTTATCGCGCATGTCGGCACAGGCAACACAAGAGTATTCCGCGAAGTAAGTCAGCTTGGAGATGAGCTCGCGGAACTTGGCGACCAGATAATAGGAGCGGAGAACAAATCAGACGTAGGTATAATCTTCGATTGGGATAACTACTGGGCACTCGAATATACCAGTGGGCCAAACGCGGATCTCAAATACGTTGATCAGATACATCAGTATTATAAGTATTTTTATGACCGTAATATTTCTGTTGACATGATACCAATTGACGCTGATTTCTCGAAGTATAAATTAATTGCCGCGCCTGTGCTCTACATGGTTATGCAAGGGGTCAGAGAATCGCTCGAGAAATTCGTAGAAGCAGGCGGAACACTGATTACAAGTTTCATGAGCGGTATTGTAGATCAGTCAGACAATGTACATCTTGGCGGATATCCGGGACCACTTAGACAGCTTACCGGAGTATGGGTCGAAGAGATTGACGCTCTTGCACCTGAAGTTCACAATTCAATTAAGTTTTCTGATGGACAAGAGTATATGTGCGGTTTACTCTGCGATATTATGCACCCCGAAGGAGCCAAAACAATAGCGGAATACTCAAGTGATTTTTACGAGGGAACACCGGCAGCAACACTCAACAGCTTCGGTAAGGGCGCCGTTTATTATGTGGGAACACAGCCGGAGCAGGCAGCACTTGCAAGAATCTTAGCAATAGCTGCTGATCAAGCGGGCTGCAAATCAGTCATTGGCGAAGACTCTAACCTTGAAATCACCTGCCGCTTCAGTGAAGTTAACAAATACTATTTCATTATTAACCTGAGCGGCGACAAACAACCTCTGCCGAAGGCTTGTACCGGCATGATCGATATCTTGTCAGGGTCAGTACTAAGCGCTGAAACTGAAGTCGAACCCTTCAGCAGTTTTATTGTCAAAGAGAAAATTTGAATAAAACACTCTGTAAATCTTATGAACTAATGGATTCGGCTGCCACAGTCCGAATCCATTTTTTTGTACGAAAGCGATGGACACACCAGAGAGCTTTTATAATCTGATCTATATTCAGGAACATGAAAATGGCAAAAGCAGACAGCTTCCAGACAAATGCTGCCAGATAGCCAAGAGGTACAGATGCAGCCCAGAGAAATAAGATGTCTGCTACCATCAGAAAACGTGTATCACCACCACCTCTGAGTACGCCTTTTGTCATGATATTGCCAATAGTTCTGAAAACCAAGACCGCAGCAGATGCTAAAATCAGCTGATCGGCAATTTGCAAAGTTGCATATTCCAGTTTATATGCAGCTACCCAGGGAGGACCTGCAACGATAACCACAATTCCGGCGATCGCCCCCACCGCCGCGCCGATAAGCAAAAAAGTTTTTCCCTGATCATAGGCAGCATTAATTTTTTTCTGACCGAGAGTGTGCCCGGTAATTATGCTTGACGCATTCGATAGCCCTTGAGTCATAACGCTTGAAAGCTGGTTGATTACCGCCACCACTGCATGAGCCGCCACAAAAGCCGCGCCGATATGTCCCATAACGATGGCAACAGCGTTCATACCAAGAGCAAGTAGTACATCACTTATGATTACAGGCACCGCATAGCGAATGAATCCACGAATTTGATCGCTGCATTTTTCAAAAAAATCTCTCAACTTATATTTAATTCGATCATCGATTCGCAGGAAGTAGAACACTATTATGACCGCTTCAACAGATCTGGCGATCAGTGAAGCCAGGGCTGCTCCGGCTATTTCCAGACGGGGAGCACCGAGATTACCGAATATAAAAATCCAGTTAAGAAAGATATTTAGGACAAAAGATAAGGCTGTGGTCAACAGTGGCAGTCTGACAGTACCAACACTGCGCAGTGTTATCGTGAGCGTTTGGGAAAGACCATGCATAATGTAAGTTACTGCGATTAATCGAAGATATTTCACACCATGCTCAATAATCCGCTGATTTTGTTCGCGCCCCAGTACTGTGCCGTAAGAACTGCGGCTCCATAGCCTATGCCGAAGCACAGTATTTGAAAGATGTGATAAAAACTATTTGACAACGAAGTGGCTGATAATTGAAATTCACCAAGTGAACCAACCATTATGGTGTCAGCCATATTAATGCCTATGAGAAGTGTACTCTGCAGAGTTACCGGCAGAGCGATCTTAAACAGGCTTGCGTAAAAATGTTTGTCTTTTACCAGTATCGACATGATGTCTCCTTAATTCAACTCTATATTGAAGCACCAAAACATGCGCCTTGACAATAATACCATCATGGCAATCTGACAAACTATAACTAAGGAGACTTCTTATATCAGTTTAATGCTTATTTTATAAAAGTACCTGCTTCAATCTCGGCAAAAGCCTGCTCGAGCTCTTCACGTGTATTCATGACAATTGGTCCGCCCCAAGCGATTGGCTCGCGCAAAGGTCTTGCCGAGAGCAGAATAAATCTGACACCGTCGCTGCCTGCTCTTGCTCGAAACAAGCTGCCCTCTGTAAACAGGACGGCCTGTTTCGCGTCAATAAGTTTATCATCTAACCCGTTTTCCGCCTCATTACCACCTATATCTGAACCAAACGCCGCCTGACCTTGAAAAATATAAATGAAGAGATTTTCCTGAGGGTCATTCAGGAAAATCCATTCAGCTCCTGCCTCAAGTGTTATATCCAGATAAGTCGCCTTAACATATTTTGTTTCAAAAGCACCGGAAATATTCTCATATTGGCCGGAAAGCACACGAACAGTGCTGCCGTCCTTCTCTATAACAGGGATGTCTGAACCCAGAATATCGCCATAAGTCGGCTCAGTCATTTTGTGTTCAGCCGGTAAATTGAGCCAAAGCTGCGCGCCCAGCATACGTTCACTGGCCATAGGCATCTCCTGATGAATTATACCCGAACCAGCTGTCATCCACTGGCAATCACCGTCAAGAATGCTGCCACTGTTACCGAGACTGTCTCCATGTTCAATATCACCGGCGATCAAGTAAGTCACAGTCTCAATCCCGCGGTGTGGATGCCACGGGAAGCCTTTTACATAATCAGCAGGATCGGTTGAATCGAAGGCATCAAGCATCAGAAACGGGTCGAAATCTGTTGTATCATCATGTCCCAGAACTCTTACCAGACGAACTCCTGCACCATCTACTGCTCTGCGTCCACTTACCACTCGCTTAATCTCACGCAACATCACAAATTACCACCTTTCACCGGTATTAAATCAATCATATCAGATAGCCGCCCACAAGCGCCAGCACAACCAGAATCGGAGCGGGTATTTTACGGCTGATAAGAAGAAGTATTGTCAGGACAATAACGACAACATTTTCCCAACTAAGACCGTTTTTCTGCAACAAGACAAAAGCAGCAGCGGTTATCATGCCTCCGGCAACCGCGTTAATTCCACGCAGAGCGATCTTGATTCCACGCAGACCTCGCAATTTGTCCCAGATGGGGAAAATAAAATAAATCAGTAGTATGCCTGGCAGAAATATGCCTATGCCACCGGCTGAAGCACCTATTAACTGATAGATAACCCCCTGACCTCTCGCTGCCATACCGCCGGCATAAGCACTGAAGCTGAACATGGGACCCGGTAGACCCTGCACCAGGCCATAACCGGTCAGAAATTCCTGATCAGTCATGTATTGTCTGAGTTCTACCAGATCACTATGCATTACAGGCACAACGACTTGTCCGCCGCCAAAAACCAGATAACCGTAGCGATAGAAACTTTCAAAAAGATGCACCAGTTTGTTATCCCAGACAAGAGTCAACACCACACCAACAATCGCCAGCGAAGCGAAAATTATCAAATATCGCCATGGCGGGTTCAGTTTTGTCCCCTGCCAGAGATTCTTCTCATCCGCCATCCAGATCGCAGCAGCGCCACCCGCAACAAGAAGTACTGGGAAAACCCATGGCGCCCTAATGAAGAAGGTAACTATTCCACTGGCGACCAACAAAATCGCGGTGAATCGATCATTTACGACTTTACGACCGATTCTCCAGGCAGCCACTATAATGAAACCAACAGCTACAATAGTCTGTGTGCTTGTCGGACCAGGCAAGATACTGCATAGAGCAACAAGCTCGATCAATTCTTCCTCAGTCAAATATTTGCGTTTTGCCACAAGCTGATCAATAAATACGCTGATATGTGCCTCAGGTCCACCATAGGCACCAAGTGAGCAAACCAGTACGTCTTTTAAAAATGAGCTCTTTTTGACTTCTGTCATCATAGACATAAGCATGACCCCCTCTCTTGCAAGTATCTTAGCAGGAGAGAAGGTCATGTGACAGTCTCATGTGTATCTTATGGCAATCTATTTTGTTGGGATTATCAACTCATTTTTAACTTATATCTGCCAATCTGACTCTTAAGCAGGCTCGCCTGACTGGAGAGTTCCTCGCTGGCAGCTGCGCTCTCTTCAGCAGTTGCTGAATTGGACTGAACAACACGGGATACTTGTTGAATACCTTCATTTATTTGAGCGACAGCGGAGGCCTGCTCGTTTGAAGCACTTGATATCGATGACACCAAACCTGCCGCGGCAGCGATATCCTGCACAATCTGCTCAAGGGCTCTGGCCGTTTCATCTGCCAGTCTGGAACCCTGATCTACCGAGCTGATCGAACCTTCAATTAACTCTGTTGTTTCCCTTGCTGCCTGGGCACTACGCATTGCCAGATTTCTTACTTCTTCCGCGACAACGGCGAAGCCCTTACCGTGCTGGCCGGCACGCGCGGCCTCAACTGCCGCGTTAAGAGCAAGAATATTCGTTTGAAAGGCAATATCATCAATTACCTTGATTATCTTGGAAATATTATTCGATGAAGCGGCTATCTCATTCATTGAACCAAGCATCTGCTGCATCTGACTATTGCCGCTCTCAGCATTTGTTTGTGCCTTGGAAGCGAGCATATTGGCCTCACCGGCATTGGCCGCGTTCTCTCTTGTCTGAGCAGAAATCTGTGTAAGAGAAGCTGTGAGTTCTTCCAGTGAGCTGGCTTGTTCGGTAGTTCCCTGGGATAGAGATGTGCTCCCCTCTGAGACCTGACTTGCGCCTGCCGCAACCTGATCAGCCGCGTTATTAAAATCGTAAAGCATGCTGTTAAATGATTCCATAATCAAATTGAGAGCATCTTTTATCGCCTGGAAATCACCGCGGTATTCACGATCAATCTCTACATCCATATTGGCATTTGCCATCTCGGATAGAACGTAAGAAATATCCTTGATATAAGCGGATAACTCGTCAAGCGTATCATTAAGAGAATCCTTAATAAGCGCATGATCTCCGTGATAATCACCCTCAACACGCGCAGCAAGATTCCCGTGAGCCATTTCACCCAACACATCAGAAGCTTCCTTTACCGGCTTGATCACCGCGTCAAGCGTGTCATTAACCCCCCTGACAATATCGGCAAAAGCTCCCTCATGTGCTGTCTCATCAGCTCTTACTGATAATCTGCCTGCCAGAGCTGCCTCAGCAAGCACACCCGCATCATCAATCAGGCGGTTGACCGCGTCAATACATGTATTCAAGTTATTCTTGATGGTATTGAAATCACCATTATAGCTATCAACAATTTTCTCCGGTATATCTCCATGAGATATTTTCTCAACATAGTCAGCCGCGACATTAAGCGGCTGTATTACCGCGTCAAGGGTTTGATTCACTCCTGCGATTATTCTTCTAAAATCACCACCGTGCCTCGAAGCGTCAGCGCGAGTCGATAGCTCACCGGCAACAGCTGCCTGTACCAGCAAATGAGCATCACTAACCATTTTTCTGATTGCTGTAATCATCTGCTTAAGAGCCGGAGTTATTTCATCTTCAGGACCAAGATCTGCCAGCTCCATACTGACATTACCTTCAGATATGAGCATCATATTATGGATAACTTTTGTTTGCAAGTCATCAGCAAATTGATCCATAGCCTGAGCCATTTTACCGATTTCATCCCCACTCTTGCTGTTAATGCGTGAAGAGAGCTTACCCTGACTCATTTCTCTAATCATCAAGAGAGCTTTTTTAACAGGTCTGGTAATTGCTCTTGACATCACAAACCCAAGTACAAGCGCAAGAACAACTCCGCCTAAGAGAAGCATAAGTGCTATCTGTCCGGTTTCTTGGGCTGTTTGTGTATTGCTGTTAACTGCGTCTGTAGCGGCATTGACTTTTAGCTCAAGCATGGTTCTGATATTCTCTTCAATATTCACACTTAGTGTTTGTTCCTTGCTTTTGAGCAAGTTTACAGCTGTTCCCTGATCGCCGGCTCTTGCATGTCTTGATATCAATTCGACAAATACCATGTACTCGTCAAACTGAGTTCTCATTTCTTCTGTCATCTCTCTACCGGCATCTGAGAACAATGTAGTGTAATAGCTGTCAAGAGTTGTACGATATTCCTCAGCTGACTTGTTAATCTGCTCAATATATCCATCTATTTCTTCTTCAGTCTCTGCCAGTACTATTGATTTGACAGAGCCTCTTACCATCTGGAACGACTCAGTAATAACAACCATCTCACCGAGAGGAACGGTCATGGTTTCATACATCTCCTGATCCAGCCTCTGAATCTGGTTTATGCCAATAACACCCACTCCACCAACAATACCTGCGATAAAAGCAACCACGACAAAAGCGCTTATCAGTTTTGTTCCAACTTTCAGATTTCTTACCAAACGCATGCTGTATCTCTCCAATC
>JAQVJP010000107.1 GCA_028695145.1 Eubacteriales bacterium | reverse complement strand
CTACTATTTAAGAATTAACACTTTAACAACATTCGATTGCTATAATATCAAGCGAAAATCTGTTATAATTATTATTTGCAATAACAGCACGGGTCTGATTTCAGAATCCGGCCTGTACGCATGCCATTTGCGCATGATACTTATGATTATAAGAGCTCCGAACATGTAGTTATTCGGGTTGTAAGCATTATCAAACCGGAGGATTTGTATGAATATTTGTGCCGTGGTTATGGCTGCTGGAGAAGGTCGTTTGATGAAATCGAAACATGCCAAGGTTTCTCACATGATTGCCGGCAAACCAATGATCAGTTGGGTAAGAGACGCACTCTGTCAGGCAGGTGCTGATGAACAGGTTTATATTGTCGGTCACCGTCAAGAACAAGTTAGAGCTATATTGGGAGAAGATGTTGCTTTTGTCCTACAGGAACAGCAGCTTGGAACCGGTCATGCTGTTTTACAGGCATCTCATTTTCTCGAAGGCAGAAGTGGTTGTACTATTATCATTAATGGGGATATGCCATTAGTAACAGCCGAGACTCTACAGAGACTGCTGGATCGTTTTCAACAAGGTAATTTCGCGGCGGTTGTTTTGACAGCGGAAACCTCAGTGCCTCATGGTTATGGCCGTATAATTCGTGATAGCGCAGGTAATCTGGAAGCTATTGTCGAGGAGAAGGATGCGTCTGAAGCGCAGCAGGAAGTAACTGAGATCAACTCCGGATTATATTGTTTCGACACAGCACTGCTTCTCTCTGCTCTTGGCCGTATTGGTTTTCGTAAGAAGCAGCAGGAATACTATTTAACGGATACTATCGAGATTCTGATACGGGATGGGTATAAGGTTGCGGCCTGCAAAGCTGATTTTATGCAGATCATGGGTGTAAAAGATCGTATTCAGCTGCAAAAAGCAGCCGATTTGCTTAATCGCAGAATTGTTGAGCGGCATATGCTCGCTGGTGTTACCATTGTTGATCCCGCAAGTACCTGGATAAGTGGAGATGTTGTAATCGGGATGGATACTGTCATATTGCCTGATTGTTCCATCGAAGGAAACACTGTAATAGGTGAGGAAGCGATTATTGGTCCTGATACTCATTTGCACAATGTTCGTGTTGGTGATCGTGTACAGTTGGATCATGTAACTGCAAGAGATGCTGAAATTGAAGAAGGCACAGTGGCAGGACCATACGTTCAAATTAGGCCAGGTTCCTTGATTGGTCCCTACTGCAAACTGGGAAATTTTGTGGAAATAAAGAATTCAACTATAGGTGCTTATAGTCAGCTTGTTCATCAGACATATGTTGGTGACGCAGATGTAGGTGAGAATGTTAATTTTGGTTGTGGCTGTAGTACTGCTAATTATGACGGCATGAACAAATCAAGAACAAGCATTGGCAGTCATGCTTTTATCGGTAGTAACAGCTGTCTTGTGTCACCTGTGTCAGTTGAGGATAATGCGTATGTTGGTGCCGGATCAACTATAACCGAGACTGTACCGTCATATTCTTTGGCTCTTGCCAGAGCTCGTCAGACTAATAAAGATAATTGGGTCATTTCGCGTGGTAGAATCAGGAATCAAAGGGTCAATCCCTGAAGCAAGAGGAAAAATGAGAATAAATAATAATTTGGACGAAACACCCTGGCTGATTGTTGGTCTTGGCAATCCAGGGAGTAAATATGAAAGAACCTGGCACAACGTCGGTTTTATGACGCTTGAGATACTAAGTCAGAGACATAAAATACCAATTAATAAAATCAAATTCAAAGGTTTGTATGGTCGAGGTCGTATCAATGACAGCATTGTCATTTTTCTGAAACCGACAACTTATATGAATCTCAGTGGAGAGAGTGTACGCGAAGCCGCGTCGTATTTTCGTGTGCCGTCAGAGCGAGTACTGATTATCTATGATGATCTTGATATTGAAACTGGTCTTGTCAGAATAAGACAACGAGGTGGACCAGGTACACATAATGGTATGAAGTCAGTTGTAAGTTGCCTTGCCACTGAGGATTTCCCTCGCATTCGTGTTGGTATTGGTCCTTTGCCTGATCGTTGGCAATTAGTTGATTATGTTCTATCAGAGATACCGGATGAGCGAAAACAAAATTGTTATGATGGTTTGACAACAGCTGCTGACGCTGTGGAATTAGCTGTGCGTAAAGGTATTGATCTGGCCATGAATCGATGTAATATTCGTAAAAAGCAAAAACAGGAAGATGATAAATGATAGACAAAAACAGTGAGCTCGTAGATGTTTCTGAAGACTTAACCAAATTGATTCGCAGGCAGGCGCTTGCGGACCCTGTTTATGCCGAAATAGACCACTTGTTTAATAGTGACAGAACAGGTCCTTTGAATATTGATGGACCATCTGACGCTCAAAAATCGGCGGTCATGCTGTCATTGCTTGATGGTAAACCCGCTTGTTTATTGGTTTCTGATGAGCTTCGTGCAAGAGCTGCCGCTGCTGAAATCAGAGCAATGAGTGATCAGCCTGTACTGATTTTTAGACCAAGAGAATACAATCTTACTGATGCTGATGCAGCTAGCCGCGATACAGAAATGAAACGTCTGGCGATTCTTAACTCATTATTGGAAGTAGACGCTAATTCTGCTGCTATTGTTATTGTCACAGCGGCAGCAGCTATACAAAAAACGATGAGTGCCAAGTCTTTTGCCAGATGGTCCTATAGCCTGGAAACAGGCTTGCGTTTCTCGATAGATAAATTATGTACGAAGCTTCAGACTCTTGGTTATGAGCGTGTTCAGTTGGTAGAGAGCGCAGGACAATTCGCGAGAAGAGGGGATATAGTTGATATAGCACTGCCTTCTCCGGAGGCGCAAATTGATCTTGTTGGTGTCAGAGTATCCTTTTTTGATGATGAGATAGACAGTATTAGAGAACTGGATACAGAGAGTCAACGTTCTCTATCTGTGATTGATAGGGTTAATATATTTCCTGTTCGTGATTTAATAATTGATGAAGACGTGCGCGAATTGTTGGTTAAAAAAATCGCTGATGCCGGTGATAAGCTCTATCAGAATTCAATTGCTGAAGGGGCTGATCGCGATCAGGCGGAAGCGCTGCGCTCGATCTGCCGACGTGATGCCGAACGAATTCAGCAGGGGTTGTCTTTTGCCGGTATGGATCGCTGGCTTAACTGGATCTGTGCTGAGCCGGCTGTGATTTTAGATTTTATTCATGGCCTTGGAATGCGCTTGTTTATTGATGAGCCCTTAAGGCTGCGTAATCGACTGGATGCCGCGCAAGCTGATCTTACAGAACGTATGCGACATATGCTGGAAAAAGCTCAAACTGTCGCTATCAGTGGTGAACCTATTGTGCGCGGCACTGATGTGTTCATAGCTATTGATCAATGGCCTTGTGTTGTATCTTTTGCCCAGATTGCGTCCTCTGGGAATGGTTTGCCCGGCGGTCGTAATATTAATTTGCATGGCCGTGTTTGTGATAGCTTCCGGGGGCGTGAACAGCATTTGATTGAAATTGTGCGCAAACGCGGCTTACAGGAAGAAATCGTAGTTTTCACCGGATCACATTCGCGAAGCAGACGTATTACGGAAATTTTGGCCGAGGGTGAAGCTGTTGGAGCTGTTATCAGCAGCAAATCTTTGCCTCAGGGTTTTGTCTGGCCGGCAGCAGGTTTGCAACTGATAGGCTCTCAGGATATTTTTGGTTCTGAACGCAGTGTTCGCAAACGCCGACATGCAGGTGTAAAAATAGACTTGTTCAGTGACCTGGTTCCGGGAGAGCTTGTTGTACATGAAGCACATGGTATTGGACGATATGAAGGTTTATATAATGTAGATAAAAAGGGTGTTAAACGCGATTATCTGCAGATAAGTTATTCCGGCGATGATGTTCTCTATATTCCAATGGAGAGTCTTGATCAGATACAGAAATATGTTGGAGCCGAGGGACGAGAACCGAAGCTGTCCAAATTGGGTGGTCAGGATTGGAACAAGTTAAAAGAAAAGGCCAAACAATCTATCAGAAAACTGGCTACAGATCTCGTGAAGCTGTATGCGGAACGCCAGGCTGTCCGCGGACATGCATTCTCCCCTGATACTGTCTGGCAGCAGGAGTTTGAAGAAGATTTCGCTTATGAAGAAACGGAAGATCAACTTAGATGTATATCAGAGATAAAAGCAGATATGGAATCTGATAAGGTAATGGATCGTCTGTTGTGCGGTGATGTCGGTTTTGGTAAAACCGAGGTTGCTTTCCGTGCGATGTTTAAGTGTGTCATGGATGGCAAGCAGGCAATCATGCTATCTCCAACCACGGTTCTTGCCCAGCAGCATTACGAAAATTTAAAGAGTAGAATGGCTCAGTTTCCTGTTCGTATAGGTCTGCTCAGTCGTTTCGCTTCTGAAGCAATGCAAAAGGAGACTATTCGTGGCCTGCGGAATGGACAAATAGATATAGCTGTAGGTACTCACCGTATACTGTCGAAGGATGTTGTTTTGAAGAATCCGGGACTTCTGGTAGTTGATGAAGAACAGCGTTTCGGCGTTGATCATAAAGAAAAAATCAAGTCATTGAGTCCGAATATAGATGTTCTTACCTTAACGGCTACGCCTATCCCCCGAACGCTTCACATGTCTATGGCGGGAATACGTGATATCAGTGTTATTGAGCAGGCGCCGCTTGAACGAAGACCCGTCCAGACATATGTCATGGAATATGATGAAGATATCATATCTGAAGCTTGTCTGCGTGAATTGGCCCGTGAAGGCCAGGTGTTCTATCTCTTTAATGATACCAGACGCATAATTGACAAGGCTGCACAGTTACAGAAACTGCTGCCAGGTGCTGTTGTATCTTATGCCCACGGTAAAATGGGGGAACGAAGGCTTGAAGAGATCATTAATTCTTTTATCAACAAGGAAGCAGATATTCTTGTTTGCACTACGATTATTGAGTCAGGTATTGATATGCCTAATGTAAATACAATCATTGTTGAAGACGCTGATCGTCTTGGGTTGTCTCAGCTATATCAGCTGCGCGGTCGTGTAGGACGTTCGGATAAGCAGGCTTTTGCCTATGTAACTTACAAAAGGGATAAAATATTAACTGAGATAGCAGAAAAGAGACTGGCTGCAATCAGAGATTTTACTGAGCTTGGTGCTGGTTTTAAGATTGCGCTGCGTGATCTTGAAGTTCGTGGAGCAGGCAATTTGCTTGGCGCGGAGCAGCATGGACATCTTGATGCTATTGGCTATGATTTGTATTGCCGCATGCTCGATGAAACAATCAAAGAGTTACAGGGACACCCTGTTCAGCAAGCTCGCTCAGCAGCGGTTGAGCTTGATGTGGATGCTTATCTGCCAACCTCATATATACCAGATGAAGGGCAACGTATGGATATGTATAGGCGCATAGGAGCTATAGACAGCATACAATCATGGCAGGATGCTATTGATGAAATGCTTGATCGATATGGTGATGTTCCTGTAAGTGCTGTTACTCTGGCTGATATTGCCTGTGTTCGCAGTATTGCCGAGCGTCATGGATTTGCCAGAATATATGAGAATAAGCCGAATATTGTCCTGGCATATGATGATCAAGTTCAACCCGATATGGGTTTTGTTTCAGCGATGATGTCTCTGCCGATGGCAAAAGGTATGCTCCTTTTTAATGCCGGAACTAAACCACATATTGTCTATCGGCAAGCAGGCAGCAGTCGAACTGGTCTGACCGCTCTGCTGCGTCGTCTGCTTAGTGAAGCTGAGGAAGAATTAAGAAAAAGGGGAAGCGATGAAGGACTTCGAAGTTGAGCCCTTACAATGGCTGACACTATGTGGATTCATTTGCTTTTTGTAAATATTTTTCGTATAATGGTGCAGCTAACTGTCCCGGTGGCCTAATGGATAAGGCAGCAGTTTCCGGAGCTGCTGATACGGGTTCGATTCCTGTCCGGGACGCCATGAGCCGTCAGAACAAATTGTTTTGGCGGTTATTTTTTTACTTCAGAAGTAGGATCAGACAGCTTATATGTATAGATGCATTATTAAATATGATTATTCACATGACTCACGGAGGATGTTAAATGACTTATATTAAACCTATAAAGATCGCCGATATTGTCCTGGAGAATAATCTCGCACTCGCACCTATGGCAGGAACAACTGATCTGGTTTATCGCAGTATTTGTCGTGAGATGGGAGCGGGATTAACTGTTACGGAGCTGGTAAGTGCCCGTGGTATAGTTTATGATCCGGATCTCAGAAAAACTTATCGTTATATTGAGATTTCTCCTGAAGAGTATCCAGTGGCAATACAGCTATTTGGCAGTGAACCGGAGGATTTCAACAAGGCCGTGAGAATAGTTTTGAATCATCCGATTCTCTCTTCCTGCGCAATGATTGACATTAATATGGGATGTCCTGTGGCGAAGGTCGTCAAACAGGGCGCGGGCAGCGCGTTGATGATTGATCCTACGCGTGCCGGAAAAATTGCTGAGATTTGTGTTAAGACTGCCTCAGAATTTGGCAAACCGGTTACTGCGAAAATTCGTACAGGATGGGATGAGCATAGAGTTAATGGTGTGGAAGTAGCGAAGGTTCTGGAATCCGTGGGAATTGCTGCGATTACAGTCCACGGACGTACAAGGAAGCAAATGTACAGCGGTCAAGCTGATTGGGAGATAATCGCAAGGATTAAACAGGAAGTGGGCATTCCTGTTTATGGTAACGGTGATGTTACCTCTCCGGAGAGTGCTAAGAAGATGTTCGATATGACGGGTGTAGACGGTGTAATGATAGGAAGAGCCGCGCAAGGTAATCCGTGGCTTTTTGCCGGGTTTTTTCCGGAAAAAGCTGAGAATCTTGGCCTGAACGCAGATAATAATTATATGCCGGCAAAAGTAGATAAAGTTCGTCTGATTCTGCGGCATCTTGACGGATTAATCTCTCGTCTTGGGGAATCTACAGCTGTTCGTGAAATGCGTCCTCAGATGTCCGCCTATCTCAAGAATTCAAGGGACGCTGCCAGATTTCGTCAGTTGCTAATGCGAGCGGATAGTAGAGTTGAGGTTGCAACGATACTGGGAGAATGGTGTATAGATTGACTGAAATCTTGTGAAAATACATAATAGAAGTTGTCTATTCTGCATAGTATAATTGTACTCACGGTGCTGAGTTCTTAAGCAGATACACAAAACCGACAGGAGAACCCGGCATCAGTACGATACGATAAGGGGGAATCCTGGATATGAAAAATTATCCCACTTCTAAAATTCGTAACCTCGCCTTGCTGGGGCATGGTGGAAGCGGTAAAACCGCATTTGCGGAAGCTGTCCTCTATCATGCCAAAGCAATAGACCGCATGGGCCGGGTGCCCGATGGAAATACTGTGATGGATTTTGATCCTGAAGAAATCCGACGTAATATTTCTATTAACACTTCTGTGGCAACCTGTGAGTGGAAAGATTTTAAGCTGAATATGCTTGATACTCCAGGTGATTTTGACTTCTTGGGTGAAGTCATGGAAGGTCTGCGTGTAGCAGATAGTTCATTAATTTTTGTGGACGCCAAGGACGGTTTGGCCGTTGGCGCCGAGAAGGCAGTACGCCACTCACGTAAGGCTGACCTGCCAATTTTCTTTATGATCAGCAGAATGGATGAAGCCAATGCCAATTTTGACAAGGCTCTGGCAAGCATAAGAGAGAAATATGGCAATCAGGTCGTTCCTTTCGTGCTGCCAATCGTTTCTGATGGCAAGATGACCGGATTGATTGATGTAATAGAGCAGCAGGCGTATGCATTCGATGCCAAAGGTCAAATTACACCTGCGGCAGTACCTGACAGCATGGCTGATCAGCTTGCAGAATTGCAGGAAGCCATTAACGAAACAATAGCAGAAACTGACGAAGTTCTGATGGACAAGTATTTCGGAGGTGAAGGATTCTCTGAGAAGGAGAAAATTGATGG
>JAQVJP010000106.1:2414-8001 GCA_028695145.1 Eubacteriales bacterium | reverse complement strand
CTTGTTTTCCATAAGTTGTGGACGCTTCTGCAGCAGGATCGCGCCTATAGCTACGAAAATCAGGTGAGACGCGGCTCGCAAAACAATAACAATCGGAAAACCGCCGAGCAAGAAACCAAGTGTAGCTCCGGCAGCGACTGAGATAGCTACAGCCGGCGATATAAACATGGCGATGAAGATCGCTACATGGCTGGCCAACGTAAATGATGCCGGCTCAAGTACAATTTTAAAGGGTGAAAACATAGGTATGGCTATACTGACCGCGATCAGCATAGCTGCTGTTACCATTTTTACAAGTCTATTCCTGTTCATAAATAACTCCTCCTAAGCAATACTGGCAAAAGTCCACACAAGACAGGTGTCATGACACCTGTCTTGTGTAATATATACCGCATAGCCTGGACTGTCAATATGTTTTTTTATATACCGCATGCCATATTAGTTTGCTTAATTGTCAGCTTCAATAGTAGAGAATACCCTGATCACGCAGTGCTTCAATTATTCTATTGTATGTTGATTTGTCAGGACATTGAACAGTATGAAGGTGTACACCATCGGTAATTCTTGATAGCGGTTCAGCATGTTCTTTTTCTATTTTGCGCAGAAACTGATCTACATCATAGCGTGAAGACAGCTGCAGCTGTCCTGTTAATTGTCCATAAATTGGATGATCAACTATGACATCCAGTATTTTACCGCCAAGATCAACAATAATATAGAGTTCATCATGCATGGCTTCTTTTGAGTGTTTGCAGGCAATTGTCCCGGTAAAACCACTGTTGTCGAAGCGTTTAAGCAGATAGCCACGTGGAGTTGCTTCTATATCGGTCCCGGCTGCCCGGATCAGCGCTATATCTCCAACAATAACTTGTCTGCTGACACTGAATTCTCTGGCAAGTCTGCTTGCGCTGAGGGGAATAGTCTGTTCCTGGAGCATTGCTTCAATTTTTTTCCTTCTTGTGTCTGCCAGCATATTGAACATCTGCCTCCATTTGTTGTAGTATTGTCGATCTGAATCAGTCATCAAACAATTCGAATTTTATCATGAACAACTGAAATGATGAACCTTGTCCTGGTAATTACATTAGTAGTGTAACATAATGCGATATTATTCTGTCGCAGGCTTTTTCGGCAGTCTGACGTCTGTCCGAAAAATTGAATCGAGTGTATAATCTCTTTTATGAATACGATTAAAAGATTTGTAAGTTATTATCGACCATATAAAAAAGCTCTTGCGATGGATCTTCTATGCGCGAGTACTGTATCGGGAATTGATCTGATTATTCCGCTTCTTATCAATTACTTGATTTACACAGTGCTTGTTCAATCAGATCTTAATCTTATGCTGCGTTTGCTTATTCAAGCTTCTCTTGGCTTGTTTGTTCTTTATATAATCAGGATGTTCGCGCAGTACTATGTTACATCCTGGGGGCATATAATGGGCGCGCGTATGGAAGCGGATATGCGTGATCAGTTGTTTTCACATTATGAGAAACTATCCTTTTCTTATTATGATAAGAATCCGACTGGTAAGATGATGTCGCGTCTGATCGCCGATCTGTTTGATATATCGGAACTCGCGCACCATGGCCCGGAAGATATTTTCATATCTACAGTTAAACTCACCGGTGCTTTTATCATTCTCGGTTCGATTAATCTGCAGGTTACATTGGCGCTGCTTGGCGTAACTGTTCTTATGGGCGCTTTTGCCTTGTTTTACAACCGGCGTATGCGCAGAGTTTTTATGGAGAATCGCAAGAAAATAGCTGACGTTAACGCTGTGGTGCAGGACAGTCTTGCCGGTATTCGTACTGTGCAGTCTTTTGCCAATGAACATGTTGAACAAAATAAATTCCATGAGGGTAATTCAAGATTTCTTGAGACCAAGAAAAACAGTTATCTGACGATGGGACGTTACTTCGCGACAAACACTATGATGCAGGGCATGATGTATTTGACTGTTCTTGGTGTTGGTGGTTTGTTGGTTATAAGATCTGGTATGGAAGCTGAGAGCATCATACTATACATATTGTATATAAATACCTTTCTTGATCCGGTTAATCGTCTGATTAATTTTACTGAACAATTTTTAAAAGGCCTAACCGGTTTTGAGAGAATGGCTGAAGTTCTTGATACTGAGCCTGAGATTGAGGATCGCGAAGGTGCATTTGATGCCGGCGTGCTTAAAGGTGAAATAGAGTTTTCTGATGTTTCATTTTCATACGGTGACGGCGAAATGGTTCTTGACAATATCAGCTTGACTGTATCGCATGGTAAAACTATTGCCTTGGTCGGACCTTCCGGCGCCGGCAAAACGACTTTCTGTTCTTTGATCCCCAGATTCTATGAGGTGACCGGTGGCTGTATCAAAATAGATGGATCTGATATTCGTGACTATACGCTTAAATCCCTGCGGGAGAATATCGGTATCGTTCAGCAGGATGTCTACATGTTCGACAGTACTATTCGTGAGAATATTGCCTATGGCAAGCCGGATGCTACCGAAGATGAAATAATCGCGGCGGCTAAACGTGCCAACATTCATGACTATATTATCAGTTTGCCAGAGGGCTATGATACCTTGACCGGTGAGCGAGGTGTGCGTTTTTCCGGCGGTCAGAAGCAACGTTTATCGATCGCCAGGGTTTTCCTTAAAAACCCGCCGATTCTGATTTTTGATGAGGCGACATCCGCGCTTGATAATGAGAGTGAACGTTATATACAACAGGCAATGCAGGAGCTGGCTGAGGAACGTACGACTTTTGTCATCGCTCATCGTTTGAGCACGATCAGACATGCTGACGAGATTATTGTACTTACAGAACAGGGTCTGCATGAGCGTGGTAATCATGATGAACTGATGTCGGCAAATGGAGTTTATGCCGGATTATACAATATGCAGTTCGGCGCCTGATTGGTGTCATATTACAAATGATTGTTGAACGTATTTCGATGAATTTGTTAAGAAATATCTTTGAGCACTTTTTCAATTTACTACTCAAGAGCCAGCGAATTGCTACGATATAACTCATAAGCAACCTTGTTAACAGTTGGGTTGCTAATAATTTTGTTTCTTGATTAGAAATCGGATCGGTGAAGCATGCAGTTTGGATCTGACTTTTTTGAGGCACTGTTTTTAATGACATGTGCTGTATATATTTTCCTGGGTATTGTCATCGTTAAGAAGAGTGGACGTTCTTCATTGACTGTACTATTTCTGTCTGTAAGCAGTATGCTTGCTGTCTGGTCTCTTGGCTATGCTCTGGGGATAAGTGCTGATTCTTATGCTGACAGCCTTAGTTGGTATCGATTTGCTTCGCTTGGTTGGAACTTGTTTTATGCGCTGCTGCTGCATTTCAGTATTCATCTCACTGTGAAGGATGCTGGTTCTGATTCTGTTATTGATACAGATCACGGTCAGATGAATCATAAGCCTGGTTTAAAACCTTTTGCGATATTGCCTGTTTACATCCCGGCGATTATCTTCATTTATGCCTATGCCCTATCTGGTGAACTGTCTTCTATGCTGTTTAACCTCGAAAAAACATCTGCCGGTTGGATAAATCGCCCCGGCAACAATAATTGGGAGAGAGCCTTCGTTATATACTATCTGTCGTATCATCTAATTACGCTATTTCTTATTGTCCGGCGCGGATTAAAAACGAAGGATCTGGCCGTTCGCAATCAGACAAAATTACTGACACTGTCACTGATTGCTGCCGGTATTGCCGGAACCATGTCTGATCGTTTTGCAGATCAATTCATCAGCCGCGATTGGCCGCAGGTGACACCGGTTATCGTTATTGTCCCCATGTTGGCGGCCTACTATGCTATAAGACATTACGGCCTTCTTTGCCTAAAACAAGTTAATGATGATGAGCTTATTCTTGATAGCAAGAGGCGCAGATTTATTTACGATGGCCTGTCATTTATGCTGATTATCGGCGGCATCATTGTAATGTTTGTCCAATATATTATTTCAATTCGCTCAGGCCAGAGTAATCTCGAGGAACAGCTGTTTGCGGGCGGCGCGTTCTTTGCGGCTTCTGGAGTGCTCTATCTGATTAATCATCTCAAATTTTTTGATGGCATCAGAGATCCGGTCTTCGCGCTGATACAGGCAGTTGCTGTACCTTTTATTGTTTTAAGCTTCGCGGATATCGCTGGTATTACTATATGGGCTTTGCCGGCAATCCCTCTGTTATTAGCCATTCTCTACAATTCACGTTTTGCGTTGGTTGTTATTTCTGTATCTTCGATATGTACACTGCTGCTGATCGCGATCAGTACTCCGCCTATTGATGTAAATGTAGATGCATCAGATCATATTGCCCGATTAACTCTTCTTACGATTATTATAATCGGAGCAGTCCAGGTTAATAAGCTCTATTTAAACCGACTTAAGCAGAATGCTGATCAGATTAAACTGCAGAAGCAGATCTCTAAACTTACCAATTTATTTCTTGATGCAGATATGGGCTCAATTCAGCAGAATATGACAGAATTGCTGAGATCAAGCGCCGGCTTCCTTGGCGCAGATAGCGGCGCTGTTTATCTTGATGATGATAACGGCAGTTATACTACCAGAACTTATATCTGGCAGGATGAAGACATTTCAATATTTGATATTGATAATTCCAGGAGTGTCTTATCTGAATACAGCTGGACTTCAAGACAGGTTCGGAGCCGTGGTTTGCTGATTATCAAATCTCTTGAGGCTATACCTCCCGAGGAAGTGTTTTTGCGTAGCTTTTTCCAGGATCACGGACTGAAATCATTGATAATAAAACCAATTAGAGAAAAACATAAAATAGTTGGCGTAATCAGCTTCGGTTCCTGCAGAGGTAATGTTGACTGGGATGAGCAGCAGATAGAATTTGTAAATATTCTGGCCAATATTTCTGCCAGTGCTCTTGAACGTGTTAAACATGAATCCGTAATTCAAACCTTAGCTTACTACGACAGACTTACGGGTCTGGTCAATCGTAGTCGTTTTTTGGAAATTGCCCAGGATAAACTGATTTCTGCCAGAAGACATAATCACAAAGTTGCGGTTGTCTTTCTTGATCTTGATTCGTTCAAGGCTGTAAATGACAGTCTTGGTCATGATGCAGGTGATGAGCTGTTGCATCGTCTGGCGCTGCAGATGAAACAAAAAATGCGTGAAGCGGACCTGCTTGGCAGATTTGGCGGTGATGAATTCCTGATCATGCTGGATCCTGTTTATAGCGAAAATGAGATCAGTGAAATACTAAGTCCGATTATGGAATTATTTCAACAATCAATCAGGCTTCGTGGTAATCGCTATCAAGTTACAATATCGGCAGGTATCGCGGTGTATCCGCGTGACGGAGAAGACCTGGACACTCTCATTAAGAATGCAGATCTGGCTATGTACGAAGCTAAGAGCCATGGCAAGAATCGAATATATTTTTGTAATGATCAGTTGAAGAACTCAAACGCTCAGCAGGCTGTTCTTAGTAATGATCTTCATGACGCTCTTGAGCAGAAACAGCTGTTTTTACATTATCAGCCACAAATAGATCTTAAAACAAATATGATTACCGGTGTTGAAGCGCTGCTGCGC
>JAQVJP010000106.1:0-2314 GCA_028695145.1 Eubacteriales bacterium | reverse complement strand
GCTGCGCAGTGCTTCGCTTGTACGGCGGGTCGAACACATTTTACTGCAAACCGGTTTAAATCCGGAACTTCTTGAGCTGGAAATAACTGAGAGTGTGGCTTCATGGGGTGCCGAAGAAATGAAACAGCTGCTGACTGAACTTAAATCAACAGGTGTCAAATTGGCAATTGATGATTTTGGTACGCAGTATTCTTCTCTCAATCGAATCAGTCAGCTGCCGGTAGATAGAATAAAAATTGACAGACAGTTTATCTCAAATCTGCCGGATGATATCAAGGATTCGGCTATTGTAAATTTGATCATCAGCCTGGCAGCAAAACTGGGCATCGAAATTGTAGCGGAAGGCGTTGAATCCGCTGAGCAGAATGAGTTTCTTCGCTCTATCGGCTGTAATTATGTACAAGGGTTCTACCATTATCAACCAATGTCGGCTTCTGATTTGGATAGTATTCTGTTTTCTTAAACATTTCCCTTACCATCGCACCACCATCTTTGAGCGAGCTCGTCGTAATAAAGGGGTACTTCGTGTCCAAGAATGCGACAGAGATACCGTATGCCTGAACCTCCGGAACGTGCTATACCGGGACGTACATCAAGAACGCGGTCAATTTCAAACTGACGTCCATCGCTCCAGGTTATGGATAGAGGTCTGATTTTGCCAGATACATCGAAATCGGCCGTAACTTTTACAAAAACACGTTTGCTAACGCTCATAACAGCACTTCCCTTAGTATAAAAAATAAGTACACAAGTAATTGTGTACTTAAATAATAGAACAAACGTTCGGGAAAATCAATAGCGTTTGCCTGCGTCAGGCTCATAACGTAATCTATACCAGCGCCAGACAAATAGAATCGTTCCCAGCAGGCGTATAGCTGCTGAAACAGCAAGTGCTATTGTCATAGCGGTATGGGTATCGCCCAACATAACATAGAAACGAACTCCAAAAAATTGCATAAAAGCGTTGGCAAATAGAAGCAATGTTGTATATAGAGACAAGTTTAATTGTTTAAATCTGTTGGGCACAACTTCGAAAAGACATTGTAGAATAGACAGCTGGAAGGAACTAAATGTTGCTGCGTTGATTAAATTGAAAACCAGCATTGCCGGCATGCGCCATCCAATTGGGAAATAACTCGACATTACCGCGAATAGTGGGTTTACAGTCAGACCGATCGCGCCTATTACCACGGCCAGTCTGATGCCATGTTTATCTATGAAACGGCTCCAGAAGCCGACTGTTAGCCATTGCAGTACAGATGCGGAAACTATTACATAGCTCAGCCAGGATTCGTTGGCTTGCATGTAATCGACCTGCAACAGGAAGAAGAGCGGCCAGGCCATATACCAGCCTATATGGAAAACGAAGGAAATTCCTATAAATGATAAAAAAGGCCGATTATCTATTATTGCCTTGATCGCCAGAATCAATTCTCGTAGCCCGTAGCCACTGTCTTCGGATTCAACCGCAGGAGATTGTCTGAGCGTCAGCCACTGTAAAATAGAAAAACCGAAAGCCAGGAGATAACAGGCCTGATACAGAAGAATTCGTATTTTATCGTTGGCTGCCTGTCCAAGTAATAAACCAGTCACTTGAACAACAAGGATACCGGCGGCAAAAGTCATCGAGGTACGCATTGTATAGAGGCTGTTGCGCTGCTGAGGCTGTACGACATCTGAGAAGTAGTTCTGCCAGGTTGTGTTATATAATGACAAAGGCGCGTTTGCCAGTGAGACCATAATGATTAGATACCAAATGTTGAAACCGCCCATATAGGGAGCAAGAGCTGCCAGACCGTAGAGTAGTCCGGAGGCCAGTATAGATAACTCAACCGGACGTCTGGAAAATCTGAAATGACCTGCCAGAAGTGTGCCGGGCAGAAGAACAGCCAGCCCAACCCACTGAGGCAGGGAAGACAGCAGACCGATCTGATCTGAATTCGCGCCGAGTCTGGTGGCGAACATAGCGGTAAAAGCTGTCGCCAGATTGAGTACAATGGCAGACAGCAGACCTTCTACCCTGATTTGGGTAGCCAGGCGGGCCCCGGTATCAAGTTCCGGAGCAGGGTATATTCTCAATCTTAGCTCGCGCATAAACTGAAGCACAAGCTCGCGTTTGTTTCTTAGCTGCATATATGACACTCTCCTGATAATCATGTTAAACTAAAGCCCGCCGACTGTCATCATCGATAAAGTCCGTATACTTGGTGTAAATTGAGAAATAAAAAAAGAGCCACGAGCTCTCTTTCGGTATAATAGGTTTTGCGAAACTAACAACTGAAAGGAAAGAGATCATGGCTCAAGTACATCTTAC
>JAQVJP010000105.1:2360-8009 GCA_028695145.1 Eubacteriales bacterium | reverse complement strand
GTGATGGTTTTTACTACAATGATTGAATCATCAGGAATATTGGTGAAATAGTCAGTTTCTTGCGTTTTAAGCAAAATTAACAGCCTGTTTAAAATATCATAGAGATCAAGTGCCCGAGCTTGTATATTTTCATCCTCAAGCAGCTCGAAACGTCTGATCTGCTTTTTGTACACTTCAGTGACGGCTGCTTCAGCTGTTAGTTGATTCTCTGTTATTTCCTGTTCGATTTGCTGTCGTATACTCAAATCTTCTACGACGATTAACTGAAAATCGAGCATATCAGCCTGCTGAGAAGTATATGTAGTTTTTCTGCTTAGTATGGTTTTCTTGATTTGACTGATCTGCTTCTCGAAATTTATGTATGCTGCTTCGATTCGTTCAATTTCTCTTGTGGGATTATTGTTTGACACCGGCTCGAGCTTCACCGCCTCTTCGTATTGCAGTAGTGGAGAATTTATTTCAATTATTGCAGGTAGTGCAACAGCTGTTCCACAGGCTTGTCCTGATGAGCCGGGAATGCCTGTGAATAAGCTGGGATTTTGCTTGTCTCTGCCGTCCATTGTCGCAGTCCTCCGAACTTGTGTCATATTCTGAAGTATATACTTATCTGAAAAAACGCTCAAGCCGGGATGAGAGAATTGTGCCATTATATTGACATACAGGAATTGTCTGTCATGATATAATGACATTATTAATCTGAAATGGAGTGATGATTATGCCACGTCCTGTTAAGTGGAGAAAAATAGAGAAAATGCCGTCAGTGCTGCAATTTTATCCCAAGGTAAACAACCTTAAGACTGCCGGGGAGAATGTGCTGAAACTAGAGGAATTAGAGGCCATCAGGCTCAAGGATCTTGAAGGTCTTGAGCAGGGAGATTGCGCGGAGAAGATGGAAGTGTCACGGCCGACTTTTCAACGTATTCTGATCGCGGCGCGCGAGAAGGTCGCTGATAGTTTGGTGAATGGCAAATCAATTAGAATTGAAGGCGGAAAATATACGCGTGGTATACATCCAGTGCGTTGCCTTGATTGTGGACGAGTGTGGGAGGAGAGCGCTGAAAATACCGACAGATGTTCGGATAGCGAATATGTCTGTCCGCGTTGCAGTTCTGAACATTTGCAATGTGGTGTAGTTGATGAAGATGGCAAAGAGACTCAGTGGCGAAATTGCAGAAGAACACAAGCTGGAGCCGCAGGTAGTAGTGGCGGACAGGGAGTGGGACGCGGTTATGGAGCGGGACGCGGTGCCGGAGCCGGCAGGGGCCAAGGTCTTGGTCGGGGACAGGGTATACGCGGACAGGGCGGTGGAAGAGGTGCCGGTAGAACTGCCGGAAGTGATTCTTCTGACATGAATAAACAGGATTAACCTTTTGTTTTTATAGATAGTTTTGTAAAATAAAATAGATATATTTAAAGAGATGATGTTGTGGAAATGCACAGAGAACACGCGTCATCTCTTATTATTTGTTTTCTTGACATCAGCGTGCCAAGGTCTTAAACTTATGCATGTAATGAGCATATGCTAATAAGATTAAGGAGAATCATTTATGAAAATCGCGATTTCCGCAAAAGGTAATAAAGTATCTTCAGAAGTTGATTTAAGGTTTGGCCGCACTGAGTATTTTTTGGTTGTCGATGAGAATGGGCAGCTTCTTGAGGTTATTGACAACGCTGCACAGTCAGCTACCGGAGGCGCTGGTATAGCTGCCGCTCAGACAGTGCTCGACGCAGGTGTTGACGCTCTGATTACCGGTCAACTTGGCCCGAATGCCATGAAGATTATCAAGAGTGCCGCATTGCCTTCGTACGAAGCTATCGTTGGTACTGTAACAGAAAATATCGAAGCTTTTAAGGCAGATAAGCTGCAGAAGATTACTACCAGCGGACCTGCCCATGCCGGACAGAGGTAATACGAGGTAATATGGATATATTAAAAATAGCGGTTCTCAGCGGCAAAGGCGGAACCGGCAAAACAACAATCGCGGCAAGTCTTGCCAAGGTAATACCGGGTAGCGCTTATGTCGATTGTGATGTTGAGGAACCTAACGGTTTCCTCTTTCTTAATCCGGATCTTGAAAATAATGAACAGGTGCTTGTACCTGTTCCGGAAGTCGATGCAGATTTGTGTACTGGTTGTGGTGACTGCGTTCGAATCTGTCAGTTTAATGCTTTGGCGCTTGTCAGAGGACAAGTAATTGTCTTCCCTGAATTGTGTCATCATTGTGGTGCGTGTGCTCTTGTTTGCAAGCCTATGGCGATTACTGAAGAAGACCGCAGCATAGGGACTATAAGCTGGAGTGCTGATGCTTCATTTTTTCAAGGTAAACTGAATATTGGCGAACCGGCCGGCATTCCGATCATTCGTCTGCTTAAGAAGACAGTCGAAGGCCAGCCTTCAATCAAGACGGCTATACTGGATTGTTCACCCGGCGCGTCCTGTGCCGTTGTTAATTCACTTGAAGGCTCAGACTACGCTCTGATTGTGACCGAACCGACGCCGTTTGGTCTTCATGATTTAAAAATAGCTGTTGATCTTGTCAAACAGATGAAAATTCGGGCAGGAGTCATTATAAATAAATCAGGTGAACGCGACGAAATAATTGAGGATTATTGCAGCCAAGCTGATGTGTCTGTACTGTTAAAAGTTCCGTATTTACGTAAAGTCGCTGAAGAATACGCGAGAGGTATATTACCTGTTGAGACCAATGAGAACCTGGCTGTGGCTCTCACTGATATGTATACGAATATTAGACGGGAGGTGAAGTCATGAAGCAGATTGCGTTTATCAGTGGCAAAGGCGGAACCGGCAAAAGCACTCTGGTCGCTTCGCTTGTACAATTGGTTGAAAACAAACGTTTTGCTGATTGTGATGTGGACGCTCCTAATCTTCACCTTCTTGTAGCCCAGGAACATCAGAATCCTGAAAATTATTACGGCAGCAAAAAAGCTCTGATAGATCAGAGTAAATGTGTACATTGTGACATGTGCCGTCAAACCTGTCGATTTGACGCGATATCAGAAGACCATGTTGTTGATCCGCTAAGCTGCGAAGGTTGTGCGGCTTGTACTGTTATGTGTCCAACCGATGCTATAAGTCTTGTCGATACAATCACCGGAGTTACAGATTTACAGTCAACTGACTATGGTATATTTGCTTCTGCCAGTCTGGAAACCGGAGCCGATGGATCTGGTAAACTGGTGACGCAGGTCAGAAAGAGATTGTTCGACCGTGATGCCGAAGAAGAATGGACACTAATTGATGGGTCGCCGGGGATTGGCTGCGTAGTTATTGCGTCAATAACTGGAACTGACGCTGTTGTCGCGGTTTGTGAGCCGACAAAATCGGGACGCCATGATCTCAAGAGAGTTCTTGATGTCGCAAATCATTTCAAAATTCCTGCTTACGTTTGCATAAATAAATATGATCTTGATGAAATGATAACTATGTCAATCGAGCAGTTATGTCGTGCTCAGGATGTGCCGGTGCTTGCAAAAATACCGTTTGATCCTGAGATTATGCAAGCTCTTCAGAATAATATGACTCCAATTCAGGCGGGCGTGCTAACATACCAGCAGCCGGTTGAACAATTGTGGAACAAGCTTAAGAAGGAGATAGAGCAGAAATGAGCGAGAAAACAGATAATCGAAAAACAGATATGCTGGTCGAAAATCATCCTCTGAATCAAATCAAACGAACAGTAGCTGTGTTAAGCGGCAAAGGCGGAGTAGGTAAGTCACTTATTACAGCGCTGCTTGCGGTTTATATGCAGCGCACCGGCAAATATAGAGTTGGTGTCATGGACGCTGATATAACAGGTCCATCAATACCAAAATTGTTCGGTGCTGATGATTTCAGACCAAAAGCAACAGATCAAGGCATGTTTCCTGTAAGAACGCATAGTGATATTCAGCTTATGTCTATCAATTTGCTGCTTGAATCGCCTGATGCTCCGGTGCTTTGGCGAGGTCCGCTCCTTGGAAATGTAATCAAACAGTTTTGGAATGAAGTAATCTGGGGTGATCTTGACTTCATGTTTCTTGATATGCCGCCGGGAACCGGTGATGTGCCGCTTACTGTTTTTCAGTCACTGCCTCTTGATGGCATAATAATAGTAGCGTCTCCTCAGGAACTTGTTTCCATGATTGTTAAAAAAGCAATTAATATGGCTCAGATGATGAGTATTCCGATTATTGGATTGATAGAAAATATGAGCCATACTGTATGTCCGCATTGTGGTAAAGAAATCGCGCTCTTCGGTGAGAGTCATACAGAAGATGTAGCGAAACAGTTCAATATACCTTTTCTTGGCAAAATGCCAATTGATCCGGATTTAGCACGCTTGAGTGATGAAGGCCATATCGAGCGTATACATAAATACTATCTTAACGATGCCCTGGCCGCTCTTGAAAAAATGCCTGTGCACGGCGGCATCAGCTATGCTGAGAGAGAGTGTGCGGAACTTGAGCAAAAGGAATCCATAAGAAATGAAGAAAACAATAACGAGCAAAAAGAAAATATGAACTCGGAGGATAAGATAATGAGAATAGCAGTAGCCGCTGAAGCAGGTGTCGTATCGCAGCATTTTGGACATTGTGAAGGTTTCACAATAGTTGACGTTCAAGACAATAAACCGGTAAAAGAAGAGTTCCTGGCTAACCCTGGTCATAAGCCTGGACTGCTGCCTAAACTGCTTCATGAGAAAAAAGTTAATGTAGTCATCGCAGGCGGTATGGGCGGTGGTGCCATTGAACTATTTAATGAGAATTGCATAGATGTTATAACCGGTGCCGAAGGCGAAGTTGCCGCCGTAATAGATCAGTATCTGGCTGGAGATCTTGTTTCAAGTGGTTCTGTATGCCATGAGCATTCACATTCAGACAGCTGCGGAGGACATTGATGACACCAGAAAAAAGAGCTGATCTGGCAGTAGAATTATTTGAACAGGGACATAATTGCGCACAGTCTATAGTAGGTGCCTGGCTTGATCAAATTAGTATTGATCATGAGCAGGCCATGCTAATTGCCTCATCCTTCGGCGGGGGGATGGGGCGTTTGCGCGAGGTCTGTGGAGCTCTTACCGGCAGTTTCATGGTTGCCGGCTTACTTAGGGGCTACTCTGAACCGGGTGATGATGAGATAAAAGGCAGACACTACGAATTAATCCAGAGAATCGCCGCTGAGTTTGAAAAGAAATATGGCACAATTCTCTGCCGCGATTTGCTTGAACTTGACGTGAAGCATGATTCCCCGCTGCCATCTGAACGAACACCGGAGTATTATGCCGCAAGACCTTGTGCGCGTTTTATTTATGATGCCGTACTGATTTTGGATGAAGCTCTGAGATCACAGAAATAACTGTATCATTTGTAACAATTACCATAAAAACAAGCGAGTATTGCCTGCTTAAATATTAAATATACACAAAAATACTTGACTTCAGATACTTGCGACGATATACTTAAGACAAGCTCCAGGGAATACCAGAGGAGATTTACCAGTGATCGGTAAGCCGCCACAGAGATATTGTGGAAAGCGAAAAAAAGTGATTTCGGGACACAGTCAAGTGTAAACAAATCGCTGATCAGGTTGATGAATGAAGTATTCGATAATTGGTTGAAGAAGAAGAAGGATTTCATAGGTCCCGAATC
>JAQVJP010000105.1:0-2260 GCA_028695145.1 Eubacteriales bacterium | reverse complement strand
GCTCAGCAAGCTCTTGGATTCGTAATTGAATCTGTTCTTGAGTATAGATTATTTTTCTGATGGGAAAATCAACAATATTCATAACCAATATCTCCTGTTATGATCAATCTTGATTGCCGGCGATGGCACTGAAGCGTTCGATCAATGATTGAAAATCTTTTTTGTAGACGATTTTGACATTGGTGCCAGGATACAATTCTCTAACACGCCTGGCTTTTCGATTCTTCTGAGTAACATATTTTTGATTCATGGTTGTCAGCTCAATGTAAGTATCAAACTGAGTTAGGTAGAAATCAGGGCTAAAAGCTTGAGTGATATTACCTTCTGCATCCCACTCAATGGGAAAAGTCCGAGGCTCATAGAGCCATTCTATGTGATACATGTCAAGTATACGGGCAAACTCAATCTCTGAAGGATTTTTAAATACCGGTTTCTCAGTCAAATTATTAACTGTATCTGTTTTTATACTCTCACGAGCGATTTTTAATCTTGCTTCTTTCTCTCTAAGCAGGGCTGTTATCGCGGCGCAAGCTTCATCTACTGACAGCCCACTCGTATTTATGGTCATATTATATAGGCGACAGTCAGTGAGGTCAGCGCCATAAACCGCTGAAACAAACCGCTTATGCTTACGGTCAGAAGTTGTCATGATTTTCTCAGCATCTTCTGGCTGGCAATTATACAGTTTACGGACGCGATCAATACGGGTTTCATCCGGAGCCATTAGTCTTACATGCAGAGCTTCTTCATGATCACTAAAGAGAATTTGCGAACCAAATCCCACAAAAATAACCGACTCCTTGCCGGCAAGCGACAGAAGATGGTCGGTCAAATAATCGAGGTATGTTTCTTTTGGATTATCTTTTCGCTGATTAAGAAAAAATTTGGCACTCTCTCTTAGCCTGTACATTTCAGTTTCATCGCAAACAGAAGAAAAGACTCTGTCAAGCATAATATCTCTATTAAGCAACGCCCAACCCATTCTGTCGGCCAGCGTCTGCGCGATTTCATCACCCATGCTGCCAATTTGTCGGGATATAGTCAGAATAGCCATATTGAAGCCCCCTCGCTGCTGTCTGATATGCTGTATCCTTATTCATATTATAGCATATCAGCAGCATGAGGAAGTTTGTTTGATTTATCAGAGACTCGCGATTTCGGCCAGTCTGGCGATGATTGGTAAATGCTGAGTACACTTACTCTCGCACTCTCCACAAGCTATACAATCTGCTGCCTGCATCTGAGGAATGCCCCAGTGGTTTTTCAGACGGCTGGTGATGGAATCGCCAAATAGCTTCTGATTATATGCGTCCATAAATTTCGGGATAGGAATGTCTACCGGGCAGCCTTCGCAGTAGCCACAGCCTGTACATAAATCATTGAGACTTGTGCCTATATTATCATATAAAGGCAACAGCTCAGCGGCAGGCAGCTCTTTAAGATTCTCAACAGACTTAACTGCGTCATCAACATGTTCCGGCTTGGTAATTCCGGCAAGCGCAACTGTAATTTCGCGATGTGAAGCTACGAAGCGTAGTGCAGCTTGCGGAACAGTCATTCCTGATTTGTCCGCAAGATAAGTGAAGAGCTCGGGATGGGAAGGGATGACACCTCCACCGAGTGGATTCATGGCAACTACACCCATGCCCTTGTCCCAGGCTGTTTCGATTCCTTTTTGTCTGAATCTGTAATTCAAAGCGTTATAACCTATGAGCATGCCACGGAATTTATCCTCGGCAATTACCTGTTCCAACTCGTTACCAGGCATATGTGATGAAACAGCTATATTTCTGACAAGTCCTTCACCACGTACTTTTTCGAAAAATCCATAAAGAGCGTCTCTTTGCTTCTCGTATGATTCAAGACTAAGCATGCACCAGAGATGATATACATCGAGATAGTCTACCTTAAGTCTTGTAAGCGTAGTTTCTAATCTGCGGCGAAAAGCGTCTTCGTCAATCACATCACCTGTTGTGCCAAGATTTGCCTTGGAAGAGACATAGAACTGATCTCGCTTGAGCTGTGAGAGCGCTAATCCGGTGATTGTCTCACTCTTATCGTCACAGTAAAAAGGCGCTGTATCAAAATAGTTAATGCCCTGATCAGCCGCATAAAGAGCAACTTCAGCGCACTTATCGAGTCTGCCGGCTTTAACATCCTCTTCATCATACCGCATGCAGCCCATGCCGATAGCAGAAACTTTCATATCCGTATTGCCATACTGTTTATAATACATATTGAACAACCTCCATATAATGTA
>JAQVJP010000104.1 GCA_028695145.1 Eubacteriales bacterium | reverse complement strand
TTTTATGATTAAACGAGCTGAGGAAATGGTTAGAGAGATAAAAGAGCAGATGAGAGGCGGACAGGGATCTGTTGTCATTAATCATATCTTTAAACAGGATGAGATCAACGGCAGGGCAAGGCTGATTGCCCGCATAGAGCTCGAGCCTAATTGTTCTATTGGAGCACATATTCATGAAAATGAAGAAGAGATCTTCTACATAATTGATGGTATAGCTGTTGTTGAAGATCATGGTGTTGCGCAAACTCTCAAAGCAGGTGATGCCTCAATTACAAAAGGCGGTGAAGGACATAGCTTGAGAAATGGCGGAGACACTAATCTATCAGTTATGGCTGTAATTTTGCTGTATTAACTTGAAGATGAAGCTGACTATTTTTTTGTTTGTGCTAAAATTGCATTTATGTTAGTGGATGTTTTCGAAACTGCATATTTGCTGCGATATTGGTTTGCTGTTTTATCGGTAGTCGTAGTTTGGCTGATGACAAAAAAATCAGTTTTGTCTCTGCGCGATGATTTCTCTTATCGAGTACGTCCGATTCCTGGATGTAGTCTCATAGGTGAAGCTGATTTTGTTTTGCCGTTGTATCACACAACCTGTTTGGGTAGTTCTACTGCTTGTGATATTCGAATAAAAAACAAAGATATCGCCGGCCGCCATGCGCTCATATACAGATATGATGGTGACTGGTTTGTTAAACCGGTGAGGAAACGCTGGCCGGTTTTCCTAAATAGTGTCCAGATTGTTCTTGCCACACCACTTGAGTCAGGTGATATCATAGATTTTGGGGGCTATCGGGTTGTCTTTAATCTTGACAATTTATACCCCGATGAAGTTGATTACAATAATAGTGATAATGATTCGCTTAAATCGTATGGCGAAGCTTTCAGTTTGCATACATTGCCTTATAACAAGAATAACTATAGTAGTGTCATTATTTGGCTGTTTGTAAATCTGTTTGCGCTTAGTGGGGTTTGGCTGGTTTATAGATTTATACCAAAACCAATGTCCGAATTAAGGTTGCTTCTGCCAGGCTTCATGCTGGCCGTTCTGTTTATTGTTGATATCTATTATCTGTTGCTACCATTAATCTTGCGAGGATTGGACCGGTTTTTATTCATTGTGTTAACACAGTTAATGATGTTGGGTTTGTTTGTACAGATAAGATTATCAGGTATAACAGGAAGTGGGGTTTTGCAGGCTGCTGACAACGTTATATCTACTGATAACGCGATATCTGCTGAAGCGGCAATTAAACTTGCTGAGTATTCCAGACTGATCATGGGTGGACTTAAATCACAAGGATTATCGCTCATGATAGGCCTGGTGCTGATGCCTTTTGCGATTATTATAATTGCCAGGACTCGTATACTTGAACCAATTGCTGTCTTATGTGCTGCTGTGACCCCGGCTCTTCTGATAGCAACGTTGATTTTGGGACACGGTAGTGAGGAATATGGGGCGACTCTATGGATTTCTGTTGGTGGCATGTCGTTGCAATTGACAGAATTCGCTAAGGTAACATATATCATAGTCCTTGCGTCATTCTTCAAAACACGGCCTTCCTTACGAGTCCAGTTTTTATTTGCCGGTTGGGCGGCTGTTGTATTTTTGTTGTTAATGTTGCTTCCTGATTTGGGTTCAGTAATGATTCTTCTGCCGGTGACTGTAGTGGTATATGTAGTGATGACATCAGAGTATTTAATCACATTGGGTATTCTTATGTCGGGAACTGCGGTCTCATTATTTGCATACAATGTTTTCCCTCATGTACAACGAAGACTTGCGGGCTGGACGACATTGTGGCAGGAAGTTAGTGATAGTAATCGCCAGATTGTTTACGGACTGCAGGCGGTAGCTCGTGGCGGACTCTTGGGTAGAGGTCTTGGCAATGGCAGTCCCGGTGGTATACCGCTGGTTTCTTCCGATATGGTGTTTACAATTGTATGCGAAGAACTTGGTATGATTGGTGCGTTGGCACTTATAGCCATGTTTGTGATTATATGGCTGAGAGCTGCACGTGTTACTGTTACGGCAGCAGACGGTTTTACATCAAGTCTGGCTCTGGCGGCCGGAACTATGTTTTTTTGTGAAGCAGTCGTAGTTATGGCGGGAGCCACCGGACTTATTCCACTAACAGGTGTAACCTTGCCATTTATTTCTGAAGGTGGCAGCTCATTGCTGGCCAAATTAATATTGATGTCAATATTGATTGGCTTATCCGCAAGAAGAACAGGAACTGAGAAATTATGAAGAAGCTGATTTTTAATCTGAAAATTATGCTGCTTGTTTTTTTTGCTCTAAGCCTGTTGTTAACCGGTGGCCTAATTCTGCAGCAGCATCGCAGTAAAACAAGACTTGCGGTAGCAGCAGGAGAGAACCTTATTTCTCTGAGGCAGCGATACAGTCAGGCCGGATCTATTTATGATATTAATGGGGATATTTTAGCTCATAGTGAAAATGGCATCAGATTATATCATGAGAATGATTTGACCGCGCAGGCTGTATTGCACACAGTTGGTGATTACACTCAACGAATCGACAATACTATTGAGACAAGATATCAACCGGTACTACTTGGTAACAGCAGGAATATTCTGCACCAGTTGTGGCTTGATGTAAAAGGCAAGGGCCTTGGTGGTGATGATATTACTCTGACCTTGGATAGTGATTTGACGACTCAAGCGTATAAGCTGCTTGGTTCGAGGAGAGGATCTATTGTTTTGTTGAATTACAAAACAGGTGAAATCATCGTTTCAGCAAGCGCGCCTTCAGTGAATCCCCAAAATGTTATTGAATACGTTGATATACCGGATACGTCACTTTTTAACAGATCGCTCAGAGGATCTTATGCGCCGGGCTCAGTTTTCAAACTGGTCACTGCTTATGCCTGGCTAAATTCGGAAAAATATGATCCGCGTTTTCATGTAGTTTGTGCAGGCGAGTCCACGATACACCCTGACTACGCAAATGAAAATGGCGATGGCCATGGAGCTGTAGATTTTACGTCTGCTTTTGCCAAGTCATGTAATGTGTTTTTTGGAGAAGTTGGTGTTTTGCTTGGTCAAGAAGAACTATTAGCTGCTGCGTCTGAACTTGGTATAGGTACTGGTTATCAGGTTGACTTGTTAAATGGCGCAGTTAGTAGCATTCAATGTGAAGATAGCGATTATCTCCTGTCCTGGTTGTCTGTTGGACAACCAACTGATAGCAGTATTTTAAGTATGTCACCAATTGAGATGGCGCGACTTGCGGGTGGGATCGCTAATTCTGGAGTTGTTATGGAATCCCACATTATTGATCATTTAACTGACCCGGAAGGCAGAAAATATCAGAAACTGAAAATATCCGAGGATAGAAGAATTATGAGTATTGAAACTGCTTCTAAAATCGAAGAGCTGATGATTGAAGCCGTAAAAACAGGAACAGGCAGTAGTGCTGCTGTTGACGGTCTTGTTGTCGCCGGGAAAACAGGTACGGTTCAAGTTGAAGGTCAGGATAACAACGCGCTTTTTTGCGGTTATATTGTTAGCGATGAGTATCCATACGCTATAACTGTTGTGATTGAAGAGGGCATATCAGGTGGTGGACAGGCCGCACCGGCAGCAGCTGAAATACTCAGTTGGGCCGTCGACAGAGAGTAACTCTGGATACTCTTATTGCAAATGCCGGTACAATCATTAATAATGAAAGAGTCGAAAGAGTTTGACAAATAAATGGATGGTGAAACAAAAATGATTAATGATAATTTAATAAATGAGCAAAATATAGAAAAGGGAGTTGTATTGTACTATCTACCGGACAATGAACATCAGCTTCAGGCAATTTCAGACGTTTTTTTGGAACTCGGAGTTGAAGGCCGTAGATTATCCGAAGCTGATCTGAATCTGAATATAGGATATCTTGCCGGGGTAGATGGTTGTGAAATGATCAGCGCTGGATCAGAGTATCGTAAACCGGATAAGACTTTTGCCATTATGCATAATTTTGATGATGCCAAAATCAGTGAGTTTTTAGCCGCTGTACGTAACCAAGATGGGCTGAGGATTGATCTCAAAGCTGTTGTAACAGAGCATAATATGCGCTGGAACTGCATCGATTTGGTCAATGAGCTGAAACGTGAACATGAAATGATGCAGGCTTTTATGTCAGCCCGCAACGCATTGAATGCCGCTCGCCAGTGGCAAAAAACTATTGAAGAGAATAATCTTGAGACGCAATTTGGTCTTCTGAAAACTGAAGTGGATAGAATAGTAGAATCGGCCGGAATAGTAATTCACAAAGGTGAACGTGGAGTTGAGATGGAACTTGATGAATTACAGGAAACACGTCGTGCTCTTGCTGACATATTACAGAGACTGTCATTGCACCATGCTGAGATGACAGGTGTTGAAGAGTAATTATGCCTCAGTCATTTATGATAAAATAATCATATTGATTAAGTTTTTCTGTTCTTGTATAATCGCCATCTGCCGGTCATGTGCCGGATATGTGCCGCAGCTGATAGTTTAGCTGCAATACTGCCAATCAGGAGGTATTAAAATGAGTAGAGTTCTGATAATCGGTGCCGGTGGAGTTGCCAGCGTTGTGGCTCACAAATGTTGCCAGAACCCGGATGTCTTTGAGTCAATATGCATTGCCAGCAGGACTTATGCTAAATGCGAAGCGTTGAGAGATAAACTGTCAGGCGGCGCGACTGAGGTGTTGGCTGCCCAGGTAGACGCTGACCAGACAGGACAGGTGATAGATCTTATCAAAACCTACAAACCGGATATGGTTATAAATGTTGCCTTGCCCTATCAGGATTTGACTATTATGGATGCCTGTCTTGCTACTGGCGTACATTATCTTGATACCGCTAATTATGAACCGCCTGAGATTCCAAAATTCGAGTATAAGTGGCAGTGGGCATATCGTGATCGCTTCGAAAAAGCTGGGATTATGGCCCTTCTTGGCAGCGGCTTCGATCCAGGTGTGACGAGCGTATTTAGTGCTTATGCTCAGAAGCACTATTTTGATGAGATACATAGTATAGACATTATTGATGCTAATGCTGGTGATCATGGTTATCCTTTTGCTACGAATTTTAACCCGGAGATTAACATTCGAGAAATAACTGCACCTGGCAGTTACTGGGAAAACGGTGGCTGGGTTGAAACTGAACCACTTGAAATAAAAAAAGTTTATGATTTCCCACAAATAGGCCAAAAGGATATTTATCTGCTTCATCATGAAGAAATTGAGTCTCTTGCGCTGAATATCAAGGGTGTAAAAAAAATACGCTTCTGGATGACCTTCTCAGAAAAATATCTTACGCATTTACGAGTTCTGGAAAATGTAGGCATGACATCAATAGAGCCGATAAATTTTAATGGTCAGAAGATCGCGCCATTACATTTCCTGAAGGCAGTATTGCCCGACCCGGCTTCTCTGGGTCCAAGAACCAAGGGTAAAACAAACATTGGTTGCATTTTTCAGGGCGTTAAAGACGGTAAGCAGGTAAAATACTACGTTTATAATGTTTGTGATCATGAATCTTGCTATGCTGAAGTAGGGTCTCAAGCTATTTCCTATACTACTGGTGTTCCTGCTATGATTGGCGCCATGATGATGCTTACTGGTAAATGGATGAAATCTGGCGTTTTCAATGTTGAGGAGTTTGATCCGGATCCGTTTATGGAGCAGCTTAATAAGCAGGGATTGCCTTGGCAGGAGAGCTTCAATCCGGATCTAATTGACTGACATATAAACTAATTTGTACGAGTGATATGGAACAAATATCTGAGGCGACTAACAGGTGAGACTATGTTTTGCCTGTTTTTGCCAAATTGGGAGTATGTGTTTATAGAAAGGGAAAAATATGTCCATAGATTTTCAACAAGTGCCGACACCTGCCTATGTAGTGGATCAGCGTTTGCTTATAAAAAATCTGGAGAAACTTGATTATGTTCAGAAACAGACAGGGTGTAGCATTTTGCTCGCATTGAAGGGTTTTTCCATGTTCTCGGTTATGCCGCTTATTGGCGAGTATTTAGAGGGTATAACCGCAAGTTCTTTGCATGAAGCCAGACTTGGTCGTGAAGAAATGAATAAAGAGGTTCATATTTATTCTCCGGCGTATAATGATCGCGATTTCCCTGAAATTCTTAAAATAAGTGATCATATTGTGTTTAACACCTTCAGCCAATGGCAGAAATATAAGTCACAGGTGCGAACAATAGAAAATCGTCATATATCTTGTGGCTTGCGTATTAATCCTGAGTATTCGGAGATTGAAACCGCAATTTACGATCCTTGTTATACTAATTCAAGACTTGGAACTACACTTGAGTATTTTTCAGATCAAGATTTATCAGGGCTTGAAGGTTTGCATTTCCATGCTATGTGTGAGCAGAACTCAGATACTTTGGAACGCATTGTAAATGTTGTAGATAAGAAGTTCGGTAAATACATCAGTCAGATGAAATGGGTGAATTTTGGTGGTGGGCATCATATCACCAGAGCTGACTATGATGTGGAGACTCTGATCAAATCTATCAATTTTATTCAGGACAAATATGGGGTGCATGTGTATCTGGAGCCAGGTGAAGCTATCGCTCTAAATACCGGCTATCTGGTAACACAAGTACTTGATACGCTTAAGAACGGAATGGATCTGGCTATTCTTGATACTTCTGCCGCTTGTCATATGCCAGATGTTCTGGAAATGCCCTACAGACCTGAAATTATTGGTGCGGGTAAACCTGGTGAATTTCCATATACATACCGTTTAGGTGGCCCGACCTGTCTTGCAGGTGATGTCATCGGCGATTATTCTTTTGCTGAGCCACTTAATTCTGGAGATCGTTTGGTGTTTTGCGATATGGCTCACTATACGATGGTCAAGAACAATACATTTAATGGAATACAGTTACCTGCGATTGCTTTGTTTAGTGAACAGGATGGTCTGCAGGTTATAAAAGAGTTTGGTTATGATGATTTTAAAAATAGACTATCTTGATTAGATTGAAGTTTTAGTTTAGAAGAGCCATCTGCGAACATAATGTTCGTAGGTGGCTTTTTAATAATATTCATAATAAATTCAAGTATATTTGATTCGATACATGTGAATTTATACATTTTGTTGCATAACGATAATAATTGAAATAATATTACTTATTAAAACAAGATATGCTCAAAATCACCTCGATAAGAGACTATAAATATCTGTTTAGATTACTAAAATTGAAATGCTAAGGATTGGTTTAATACAATTAAATTTGTTTTCTTGAAAAATAGTACTGAAATGTACTACTATAAAAGCAAAACAATACTGTAAAAAACGAGGAGAAAAATATGCGTGTTTCGATCAGCGGGAAAATAGTTATAGTAACCGGTGCGGGTGGTGGAATTGGACGTGCGATTGCTGTGAAGGTTGCACGAGCTGGGAGTAATCTCGCTCTTGTAGGCGGACATAATCTGGATAAATTGAATGAAACAGCAAAACTTGTTGAAGAATGTGGCGCAGAAGCATATGTTCTGCCTGGTGATTTGACAGATGATGAGTTTTTATTTAGCTGTGTTAAGAAAATTGTTAATCATTTTGGCGCTATTGATATTCTGATAAATAATGCGGGAATGGCACTGAATGAAACTTTTGAAAAGACCTCTGTTGAGAAATTCGATCAGATTTATCGCATTAATGTGCGTACCCCATTTGTTCTCTGTCAGCAGGTTCTGCCATATCTGCGTGATTCCGATGCCGCTGCGATAGTGAATATCTCATCATCTCTTGGTCACAAAGGTTATGCAGGTCAGGCAGCATATGCTGCATCCAAGCATGCTCTTCGTGGAATGAGTAAATCACTTGCAAATGAGACTTATACCGAGGGAATAAGAGTACATACAGTGTGTCCGGGAGGTGTATATACTGATATGCTGAGCGTAGCCAGACCTGATCTTGGCAGTGAGGGAATGATTATGCCGGATGATGTGGCTGAAACTGTGTTGTTCCTGTTGGAGTTCAGAACAAATGCTGTAGTGGACGAGATAAATATCAGACGTGAAGGTAAACCTCCATATGAGATCTGAAAATGTGAT
>JAQVJP010000103.1:5256-8101 GCA_028695145.1 Eubacteriales bacterium | reverse complement strand
AGGATAAGCGCGGCCTGACAGATTGATACAATCAAGTAGCCCTGACGCCATGAGTCGTTCAGGGAAATTGTTCGTGACATGATAACCGGACCGAGCATTGCGCCTACGCCCCAGAAACTATGCAGCCAGCTCATATGATGGGATTCATAGTTGGCGGCGACATAGGCGTTGAGCGCCGCGTCGACTGAGCCGGCGCCAAGCCCCAGAGGGATGGCAAGAACGATCAGCCAGAGAAAACCAGGTGCCTGTGAATAGCCGAAGAGCGCGATGGCAGTAAGAATGACACTGATCAATGTCAGTAGACCGGTGCCGAGCTTCTTCGTCATGCGTCCGCTCATCAGACTTGATATTATCGTACAGCCTGAAACAACCATTGATACAATACCGGCCGATCCAAGCGAGACCGCGAATTGTGGCTGCATGATCGGCCAGGCGACGCCGAGCAGCCCATCAGGCAGTCCCAGACTTATAAATGCAGCGTAAATGACAATGAGAAATAAGGTGGCCATAATGTATTACTCCAATTTCAGGTTTATTTTCTAATTGTTTAATGATATCAGAACTGTCGGATAAATTTCTACTTAAAACCAAGAAATGCAAAATGCAAAGATGAGCATGATTTGGTATTCTCTTATATGTATAATAAGTTGACCATAAAAGGAATCCAGTTCTGGGGGGCTGCGCGATGCATAAAAATTCACTAAAGCACCGTCAATATCGTTTTAGCATGAGCGCGGTTCTAACTATTTGTCTTCTTCTTTTTTTCTGTCTTCCGCTTGTGGCTTGTGATATGGGTGTCGGAGATGATGGCAAAGCCACATCCTCTACCGATGATCTGACCGGCCGTGTTGATGAGCAGACGATTGTTCTTGGTTTCTCGCAGCTTGGTTCGGAGAGTGCCTGGCGTGTGGGTAGTACTGTTTCAATACAGCAAGCCGCGGAGTCGGCGGGTATTCAGCTGATGTTTGAGAACGCTCAACAGAAGCAGGAGAATCAGATCAAGGCCATACGGTCATTCATTGCCTATCAAGTTGATGTCATTGCTTTTTCGCCGATTGTTGAAGACGGCTGGGACAATGTTTTGCTTGAGGCCAAAGCGGCTGGCATACCGGTTTTGCTGGTTGATCGTTATATTAATACACATGATGAGTCGTTGTTTGCCGGGTTGGTCGGCTCCGATTTTGTTGAGGAGGGGCGCAGAGCCGGACATTTCCTTGTTGATTACTACAATGGGAAATATGAATCGGTTGAACTACCGGCTGATAATAAGGTTCGTATAGTTGAACTTACCGGTACAGTTGGTTCCTCGCCTATGCGTGGGCGAGAATCAGGCTTCCGGGAAATTATTGGCGATGATGAGCGTTTTGAGGTCATTACAAGTGAATCCGGTGATTTTTTGCGTTCGCTGGGTGAGGAAAAAATGCGCGAAATTATTGAACGCCTGCGGCAGGAAGCAAGTGTTGCCGGTGATACTGAGAAGGCCAGAATCGATGTGCTCTATTCACATAATGACGCTATGACACTTGGAGCTATTGATGCCCTTGAAGAAGCAGGACTAAACCCGGGAGAAGACGTTGTAATTATAAGTGTTGATGGTGAGCAGGAGGCGATTGATCGGCTGAAGGACGGTGAGATCAACTGTGTAGTAGAATGCACGCCGATGATGGGCGATCTGGTGATGGAACTGGTTGGTAAACTTGCCGCCGGCGAGACGATTCCGAGATTTAATTTTAATGAAGAGACGGTTTTTACCCGGTATGATGCGAATCTATCCGAGTTGCCTCCAAGGGGGTATTAGATTTTTGAAACATAATTTTTCCCGCCTACTGAGTAGGCTGCGTATAAATAAGAGTATCCGCAGACGTTTGAATGCCTCATATATGATCATTATAATTTCCATGCTGATTCCAGCCATTATCAGCATGGCTTTTATGACTACTCAGTCTGTTCGTTACGATAAACTTATTCGCAGTGTCAGTGATGCTAATGAGTTAAACAGTATCGTCAAGAGTGACATTACTGATGAAATCTGGGAAATAGTCGCCGGTCGTAAAACTTTTGCCGCCGGCCGGCAGTATGAGATTCTTGTTGATGTTAATGACAGACTTGATCAGCTGATGGAGCTTGCACCTGATTCAGCAGGGCGTAATCAGCTTGTTTTGGCGCGCCGGTCGCTTGACACTCTCTCGAGTTATGTGGATATTCTCGGCGATCAAATATCACGACAGTCTCCTGTCAGCGATAATATGGTAATACTTGAGGAAATACGTGGAGTTGTCGCTCTGGTGCAAGATGTACTGCAAGAATACGTTGTTATTGAGATTGACGCGGCGGCCAGCGCAAATGAAATTATCCGCGCTACTACCAGAATTATGGTTATCGTTGGTTCTGTCATTGTATTTGCGGTTTTGATATTTACTATTTTTGCTCAGACTTCGGTTTCGCGTAATATTCGTAAACCGTTGGAGAAACTGCAATATCTTGCCATGCAGATAGCTGATGGCGATTTGGAAGCAAGAGCTGAAATTACAGAGGTTGAGGAGATTCAAGGTCTAACTAATAGTCTTAACCGCATGGCCGGAAAAATCAAAACTCTGATCGCTCTTAATATTCAGGAACAGAAAAACCTCCAGAAGTCAGAAATGAAAGCGCTGCAGGCGCAGATTACGCCTCATTTTCTCTACAATACGCTTGATGCTATTATCTGGATGGCTGTAGCAGGTCGTAAAGATGAGGTTGTGGACATTACGAAGGCTCTATCAAACTTTTTCCGGATTTCTCTGAGCAAGGGTCGTGATTGGATTCGTGTCAGCGATGAAGTTGAGCATGTTCGCAGTTATCTGAC
>JAQVJP010000103.1:0-5156 GCA_028695145.1 Eubacteriales bacterium | reverse complement strand
CTGTCTATGATGATGGATCTGAAACCGGATATTCTGGTCACAGATATTCGTATGCCTTTTATGGATGGGCTTGCTCTTACAAGTATAGTCAAAAGAAATATGCCCTGGGTCAGAATAATCATTCTAAGTGGGCATGATGAGTTTGAATATGCTAAGCAGGCTATAACTCTTGGTGTTTCTGCCTATCTGCTCAAACCTGTTAGCCCTGACGAGCTGCTGCAGACACTTGGTGAAGTTGCTGAAGAGATAGATGAAGAAAAACAGAAGCAGCAAAATCTTGAGCGCTTACAGCGGCAGCTTGAGAATAGTTCGACTGTCAGGTCAGAAAAAATGCTGGAGGACCTGATTACCGGAGCGATTTCAACTGCCGATGCTCTTGATATCGCGAAAACTCAGGGAATAAGTCTGTTGGCACGCCACTACCTGATCATGACGCTCGTCGTTCAGATAAAAGGACAGAGCCCAATTCCTGAGAGTGAAAATGGCTGCCTGCATCCAGAGCGGCTGCTACGGATAAAAGTGCTGCTGCAAAAGGCTGTTAACAAACAAAATAGTCTCGCGTATTTTTACAGTAGCATGAATCGATTTGTGACGTTGCTTAAGGGAGATAATGTGGCTGAACTTGAAGAGGACGCTTATATTCAGGCACAGAGCTTAAGACATATTATTGAAACAGAGTTTGGCTGCGAGCTTACTATAGCTATAGGTTCAGTTGTAGATCGCATCGCTGAGATCCAGATATCTTACGCTGACGCTGACATGATTCTCAGACGCATGGGTGCTCTTGGCAGCGGTAAAACATACAGCTCGCGCGATATGACGGTTCCGACTGACGCGGCTCTGAAACAATTGAGCAGCCAGATGTTGGGCGAGAAGATCAAGTATGCCGCAAGACAGGATCTGCCGCATATTGTTGATGAACATTTCAGGCAGATTGGTGAACAACCGCTTGAATCTCTGTTGTTGTCATATTACATTCTAATGGATGTATTAATTGTCTCTTCACGTATGATAGAAGAATACGGCGGCCTGCCGGCTGAAATAATTCCCGAGACAGTTCGCTCGGAACAGCTAACTGCCATTGCTTCATCAAGTGATCTGCTCAAGGCGAAAATTCTGGATCTTCTTGATAGGACTTTGGCTTATCGAGACAGCAGACTCGGCAGCAGATATGCTGACGTTATTCGCAAAGCCTGCTCGTTTATTGAGGATAACTTCATGCGTCCGGATTTGTCGCTAAATCAGGTGGCCGCACATGTGTCCCTGAGTAACAATCATTTCTGTACGGTTTTCGCACAGGAAACAGGGAAGACATTTATAGAATATCTGACCGCGATCAGAATTGACAAAGCGGCTGAATTATTGCGGAGCACACAGATGCTTGCTCCTGAGATCGCTTATGCCAGTGGTTATAATGACCCGCACTATTTCAGTTATATTTTCAAGAAGCACAAGGGAATTCCGCCAAGTGAATATCGGAATCAGGAACAGCCCGGACGCAGTTGATAATCAAGATAATTGTAGATGTAAGAATATTTAAGATTCATTTGCGATATTTTTTCGCCGTAAAATATAAACTGTACAAGAGGATAGTGGCCATATACTTGAATAAATACGTCTGTCTGCATGACAGGCGTATTATTTTGCCGTTTTACAATAAAATTATCAACCTATGTCCGGATGCGGCAGCTTTTGCCGGTGTTAACTGCTGAATATTACTAACTTATGACCAAGCTGTGTCCATTCAGAAGTGAGGCTTCGAGTTTTAGAATGCCAGTAGATGATGGAAACGGTACAGACCGATTTCCAATTAAGTACAGATTCATAAGGAGGAAACAGAACATGAAAAAATTACTTGCATTTGTTTTAGTTATGGCACTGTCGCTGTCTCTGGCAGCTTGTGGCGGAACAGAAACAACAACCACGACAGCTGCTCCGGCAGATGACGGAACAACTACTACAACAGCTGCTCCGGCAGATGACGGAGACGAATCAGAAGCCCCGGATAACGGCGGCGACGCATCAGATATCGTTGTTGGTTTCTCACAGATCGGTGCTGAGTCCGACTGGCGTGTTGCTAACACAAACAGCATTAAGAGATCAGTTGAAGAAGCCGGCTTTACTCTTATCTTCGATGATGCTCAGCAGAAACAGGAAAACCAGATCAAAGCTCTGAGAAACTTCATTACTCAGGGTGTTGATGTTATAGCTTTTAGCCCTGTTGTTGAGAGTGGTTGGGATGAAGTTATCGAAGAAATCAATGACGCGGAGATCCCCATTATTCTGATCGACCGTGCTACAGACATTGAAGGCGATGACTATTATGAAACATTCATGGGTTCAGACTTCGTAGAAGAAGGCGAAAAAGCTGGCAATTGGCTGGTTGAGTTCATGGAAGCCGAAGGACGTGGCGATGAAGACATCAAGATCGTTGAGCTTGAAGGTACAGTTGGATCAGCTCCTGCTAATGACCGTGCTTCAGGTTTCCGCAATATTTTGAAGGATCACGCCAATTATGAAATCGTTGCCTCACAGACCGGTAACTTCACACGTGCTGAAGGCCAGACTGTTATGGAATCATTCCTGAAATCAGTTGATAAGATTGACGTTCTCTACGCACATAATGATGATATGGCTCTTGGTGCCATCGACGCCATCAAGGCCGCAGGTCTCAAACCTGGAGAAGACATTATCATCGTTGGTGTAGACGCTGTTAAGAAGGCTTTTGAAGCTATCGTTGCCGGTGAGATGAACTGTACTGTAGAGTGCAGCCCGTTGCTGGGTCCCCAACTTATTGACAACATCAATAAGCTGATGGCCGGCGAGACATTGGATAAGCGCACAAATACAATCGAAAGTCTGTATGATGCCAGCAATGCTGAGCAGGAACTGCCCAATCGCGTTTACTAAGAAAATCTGCTGCTGAGCAGGACATAAGAATTAAAGTCCTGCGGGGAGATTATCTCCGCAGGACTGACTATGTCAGACTGCAACAAACAGTAGTCTTACAGGAGGGGTTCTCGTGCAGGATAATATAATTCTGACTATGCAGGATATTGAAATGAGTTTCCCTGGTGTCAGGGCTCTTAAGCAGGCAAGCCTCACACTGCGTCGTGGTGAAGTGCATGCGCTGATGGGAGAAAATGGTGCCGGTAAATCAACAATGGTTAAATGTTTGACAGGAGTTTACCATAAGGATTCCGGCGAAATAATTTATGATGGCAAAAAAATTGAGCCAACCACACCGCAGGCCGCGGTAGAAATGGGTATAAGCACTGTTTATCAAGAGATAAATCTTTGCCCTAACTTAACTGTTGCTGAAAATATGTTTATCGGCCGCCAGCCGCTTCGCGGTAAACTGGTTGATTGGAAAACGATGAACAGAAGATCAGTGGAGGTGCTGCGTCGGTTCAATATAAATATTGATGTAACAAGGCCGCTGTCAACATATTCAGTTGCGATTCAACAGCTGGTTTCAATTGCCAGGGCAGTTGATGTTGACGCTAAGATACTAATTCTCGATGAGCCGACATCCAGCCTTGATGAGCAGGAAGTCGATAAACTCTTCGAAATAATGAGACGGCTCAGGTCAGAAGGAATGGCAATTGTTTTTATAACCCATTTCCTCGATCAGGTTTATGAAATATCTGACAGAATTACCGTTCTGAGAAATGGCGAGCTGATTGGTGAATATGAGGTTAAAAATTTCCCGAAAATTGATCTTGTAACTAAGATGATCGGCAAAGAACTATCTGATTTATCAGCTATCAGCCGTGTTGAGAAGAGTGAAGACGAAAAACAGATAATTGTCGAAGCAGAAGATATCTGTGTTGCCGGTAAAATATCTGATGTAAATATGCAGCTGCGAACCGGTGAGGTTCTGGGATTTGCCGGCTTGCTTGGTTCCGGTAGAACCGAGAGCGCAGAAACACTATTTGGTGTTCAGAAGGCTCATTGCGGCACTATTAAAATCAAGAATAAGCAGGTGAATTTGAGATCGCCTGCGGACGCGATTAAGAATAATATCGCTTTTTGTCCTGAGGATAGAAAGCGTGATGGTATTATCGCTGAGCTCAGTATTCGCGAAAACATAGTGCTGGCGATACAGGCCAGACAAGGATTGCTCAAGAAGATGCCGCTTAAGCAACAACAGGAACTTGCGGATAAGTATATCAAACTTCTTGGTATAGCCACTCCTGACGCTGAGAAGAAGATCGGAGAGTTATCCGGTGGTAATCAGCAAAAAGTTATTCTTGCCCGCTGGCTGGCAACAGAGCCTGAGGTTCTCATTCTCGATGAACCTACACGTGGTATAGATGTTGGCGCGAAAGCTGAAATTCAGAAGCTGACATTATCTCTGTGTGAGAAGGGTCTATCTTTGGTGTTCATATCTTCCGAAATTGATGAGGTAATGCGTGTTTCTAATCGTATTGTAGTCATGCGCGATCGCAGGAAAGTCGGCGAACTCAAGAGTGAAGATTTCAGTCAGGGCAGAATTCTAAGTACTATCGCAGGAGGTGAGTCTAAATGAATCGGGAAAAAATATTCGGTTCAAAAGTGTTCTGGGCGCTTATTGCCTGGGGCCTGATTCTGCTGGTTAGTTTCCTGCTGAATCCGGATTTCTTCTCAATCAGTATACAGCAGGAAACGGGTGCTCTCTATGGCAGTTTGGTAGATATCATCAATCGAGCAACAGAGATTATCATTATTGCTTTTGGTATGACGCTGGTCATAGCTACCGGGGGTACTGATCTCTCAGTTGGTGCTGTTGTCGCGCTCTCAGGTGCTGTTTCTGTAGCGCTGATTCGCGGGGATACAATTGTCGCGGATAACGCATCTGCAGTGCCTTTTATCGTTGTAATTATTGTCCCTTTGTTAGTATCTGCTTTCTGCGGCTTATGGAACGGGCTTTTGGTTTCCCGGATGGGCATTCAGCCAATCATCGCGACTTTGATCCTGATGGTGGCCGGCCGTGGAATCGCTCAGCTGATAACAGGTGCCAGACTACTAACTACAGGTTATCCGCCATTTCTGGCGATAGGCCGCAGTTATTTACTGGGTTTGCCGCTGCCGGTTTTCCTCTGGATCGCTGTTTTGGCAATTATTTGGTTTGTGACCAAGAAGACCGCTCTTGGGATGTTTATTGAGTCGGTCGG